>QFOL01000369.1 GCA_003241215.1 Agrobacterium fabrum | reverse complement strand
GTTTACGGAATCCTCCCAGGTCGAAGGGGCTCTCCCCTCTTTATCTCGGCTTCCAGACCCGAATTCTTCTTCTGGTTGTGTAAATATTGCTTCTTGCGTCGACGATTCATAATCTTCGCCACCCCTCGCCTCATCAGGGCTGTATCTGCACGAACTGCAAGAACGTACATTTCATAGAGACCCATTTGAACACACCTTTCCTATCACGCGACGCAGTTAAGTCCGTGTTATGATCTTCATCTCTCTTTCCCATCTGCCTTTCAGCTCAATGGGCATTGCAACGGGGCACTGAAAATTGCCACCTGGGGAAATAAAGACACTTGTCAGTGCCCCGCATCAGCGATTCAGGCTTGGTAAAGCCAGCCCCTCAGCCAATTCCACTTCCGAGAAAAAGAAAGGCCCACCACAAACCCAGTCCATCTCTCCTCCGTTCATCGCCAGAGAACATTCGCCTTCAGACCCCAAATGTGAGAGCTACGTCTTTCTCTCACACCGGCGCTGATCCAGCGTAAAACCGGAACGTCTCCCGATTCATCGTTGAATGGAAGTAGTATAAGTCATACAAACAGGGTGGGGATAAAGAGGAAGTAAAAAAACCATGGTCCAAAAAACTGTAACTGAGTCAGCGCGAAAAAACAAAACCGCGTTTTACTCTCTTTTTAAGCGCTCCCATTCGCCGATCAATGAGCTATATTTTTCAAGAAAAATAATCTCTTCATCGCCCTGTAAAGGTGTTGTTCGAGGGGAAAAGAACGTCTTACGAAGGGGATCGATGATGCGCACATCATCCGCATCGAGATTAATCAGCGCGCGCTGCATCACCCACAAGCCCAATCGTCCCCCCACTTCGGACAACGCGGGTTCCTCACTAAAGTAGGGGTACACGACGCGTGTGTATTCGCCTCTAACGCGCGCGTGCAAAGCATCACGTATCCGGATTGTAGCGTCTAGTTCTTCAATTTTTAGGATGCCATGCACGCTTTGGGGAATGATCTCAACTAGTTCATTTGACCATCTCAACTTTGCACTGAGCAGATCGAGAACGCCTTCTTTTAACTGTGGGTATAGTCGCTTGAAATTTTTATTCGACCTTATCCGTTCTTCCGTCAGTATTGTGAGATCACCGCGGTCGGAAATATGCTTCTTCACATCTGCCCAAAAGGCCTCATGGAAGTTTCCACCTCTGCCTCGGTTTCCACCGGCCTCTTTTTTGAGATCAAGACGAATATCATCTTTCAAAATTTTGCGCCGCAACGCCGGAGGTGCATCAAACAATTGCAGCACTTTTCGAAGAGGAATATCCAAAACAGACATACGGCCCCACAGTTTTTGATTGAATTAGAGATCACTTCAATATTTACATCAACGCAAGGGATTACTGCGATATTCAACCGATAATCGATCAACACTCAGAGAAATGCATCAAGCAGCGACAGCAACGTAGACAAAGAGCAGACCGCAGTCACCGCGCCCTTCTAGTTGCATGTCCTGACGAAAAAACCACTTGTCAGAGAACTTAGAGTTGATTTAGACTTAGGAAAAACTCGGGTGAATAGCAATATGACAGATTTTAAGAGGGTGACTCTTTATAAAATCAAGACCGTATCCGGTTTTGAGGATTTTATAATTGGTAGTAACTATGACTCAGTAGATGTTGAGGACGGAGTAACCGGCCTCATTAAGTATGAAGAAGTACTTAGTAAAAATAAAAATGAAGATGACATCCCTTGGCTTGTCTTCCTTAACTCCGGCCATCCTTCGAAAAAGTATGAATTCAAATCCAGAAACAAGTTTCCGCGCGCTGTAATGGCACTTCGCATCGAAACAGATAGTACTCCGCTCTTTTTTGCCGCCACATTTGGTCAGCACGCAGATAGCTACATCGAAAAAGATCAAATAGTATACGATTTCGGGATCAGGGTTGGAATGAACATATGCCACGACGATGGACTTCGGCGGATTCAGACTACTGGTCATGAGGCAATCAGCAAGCAGACTGAGCGGCAGGCCAGTTCCGGAGCTCCCTTAAGTGTGTTCGGGATAAACTCGGACACCGAGTTTCTCCGTACAATTTCCGGCTCGGTAAAAGAGCCATATAAGGAAAAAGTCGAATCTTTTAAAGGAAAAGATAGCATAACAATAAAATTTCCGAAAGATTCCGCAGTTTCTTGGTCCTATCTGGTTGAGACATGCAAACAATTTGAAGAGCGGTATTGGTCAACTGACTACAAAAATACTCAATTTAAGTCGTACGACAATCTTCGTCACGAAAACGATCCAGAGATTATTGAAAAACTCGACGAAATTCTTTGTCGCTCTATCGAGGCGGGAGACTTAACGCGAGTTCACCTAGCTCCGCCCGAATTTGTAGAGGGTGACCTCGAGTTTGCATACGTAAAGGCAGAGGCAAATGAACCCGCACCGCCTACCTTTGAGGATTTGCGTATCACAGACATCATCTCAGTTACTCGCCGACGCCTAAAAGACCTAACTGCGCAGCGGCTAAAATCTTGGAAAATTTTTCTCTATGACAGCGAGAAACATGTAACTTATCCGAAGTGGAACGCCTATAAATGCCTTGTGGCAGAGGCCGACCTTGGTGACCGAACCTTCGTTCTGTCGAACGGACAATGGCGCGAAATATCAGAGGATCTAAAAGTAGAGGTCGAATCGTTTATTAAGACTGACATCGTCGTGCATGACGCGCCCTACCTTCCTACAGATGTGAATATATGGAGTGCGAAGCATAACCAAAACCGAGAAGATGTCTTCAACTCTACTGCAGGCAAAGCCTGTTCAGAGCTGTACGTTCTAGATAAATCAAAAATCACGATCGCAGGCAGTAAATCATATGAGGTTTGCGATCTCCTTCACGCCGATGGCTCAATCATCCACGTAAAGCGCTATTCATCCGGCGCTGCATCCATTAGCCACCTCTTCACCCAATGCAAATTTTACGCTGATGCCTTCCTCACAGACACAGAATGCCGCTCAGATATGCGGAGCTGGATAAAAGATGACGGTGGCGAGGACAACACAGGCAAGGATAAGACCCTATTCCTAGCGCTTATTCCAGAGAAGAGTCAGGAAGTCGTGGGGGAGAAGTACACGGTGGTGTTTTGCATACTTTACACTACCGAAGAATTTTCCCTGAACGACCTCCCTTTTATGTCTCGTTATGAACTGATGCTTAGTCAGCGCTACCTCACCGAGCATCGCAAATTCAAAGTAGGTGTTGTCTTGAGAAAGATCATACATGGCACGAAACCAGAGGAACCGGCGGCAGACGCTGCTTAGTTTTGATAGTCCACTTACGTCCTAAAATGATCCGCTGACCGAAAGCTAGAACGTTCCGTCGCCATAGGAAGCTGGCTTTGCCGGCGGAGCGCAATATTTCTGAGCGGACGGGAGAACAAAAATGAGGATCAGGAATTGAAGGTAATTACAGGAACCGGATGTACCGCTGCCGCTCTGCTCTTTTCAGTTTCAGGCACCTTCGCTGCGCCCACATATCTCAGCTGCGAATTCGCAAGTTCGAAAGGAACCCCTCAGGTGTTCAATTTCGCTCTCGACGAAGCCGCCGGGACATTTGGAGTTTATGTCCCGGCTTCTGGAAGTCAGAGAATGGAGAAAGGCACCTTTGCCGGTGGTAAAGCGAGCCTGAATGAAGGCTCGGTGG
>QFOL01000368.1 GCA_003241215.1 Agrobacterium fabrum | reverse complement strand
GAACGCACACGAATTGGTATCAAATTCATCGCGCCAGCCACGCCAAGCCGCGACCGACGCCAATCACTTCGTCCTCACGTTCGAGAATAACAGGATAGCGGGAGAGCTATTCGGTCAGTTCGATCAGAACCTGAAGCTTCTGGAACAGCGCCTCAACATCGACGCTCGCCCGCGCGGCAATTCCGTCGCCATCACCGGCGATGTCGTTGCCACCAATCAGGCTCGCCGGGCGCTGGATTTCCTTTATGAACGGCTGCTCAAGGGCGGAACCGCCGAGGTTTCCGATGTCGAAGGTGCGATCCGCATGGCCATGGCCGCAGACGACCAGTTGACCTTGCCGACGATGGAACGCAAGGCGAAGATTTCCATGGCGCAGATTTCAACTCGCAAGAAGACCATCGCTGCCCGCACGCCGACGCAGGATGTCTACATGCGGGCGCTGGAACAGTCCGAACTGGTTTTCGGTGTCGGCCCCGCCGGTACCGGCAAGACCTATCTGGCCGTGGCGCATGCCGCGCAGCTTCTGGAGCGTGGCGCCGTCGACCGCATCATCCTGTCGCGTCCGGCCGTCGAAGCGGGCGAGCGTCTCGGCTTCCTGCCCGGCGACATGAAGGAAAAGGTCGATCCTTATCTGCGTCCGCTTTATGACGCGCTTTATGACATGATGCCGGGTGACAAGGTGGAGCGCGCCATTCAGGCGGGCGTCATCGAAATTGCGCCGCTGGCCTTCATGCGTGGACGCACGCTCGCCAATGCCGCCGTCATTCTGGACGAAGCCCAGAACACCACGACGATGCAGATGAAGATGTTCCTGACCCGTCTGGGTGAGAACGGCCGTATGATCGTGACGGGTGACCCGAGCCAGGTGGATTTGCCGCGCGGCGTGAAATCCGGTCTTGTTGAGGCCCTGCAGATCCTCACCGATGTCGAAGGTGTGTCCGTCGTGCGCTTCAAGGATGTCGATGTCGTCCGTCATCCGATGGTGGCGCGTATCGTCCGGGCTTACGAATCCCACACGGCCGTGCCGGATGAAAGCCTCGTGAAGGGCGACTGACGCAAAGCAATGACAGCTCTGGATATTCAAATCAGCGTCGAGGCCGAAGGCTGGTCCTCGGAAGAGGACCTGCTTGTCTTTGCCACCAAGGTACTGGATGCGGCGGTCGATTTTCTGAAACGGGAAGAGGAGCAACCCTTCCCGAAAATGCCGGTGGAACTGTCGCTGGTCTTCACTGACGATGAAAATATTCGCGAAATCAACGCTGAGTGGCGCAACAAGGACAAGGCAACCAATGTCTTGTCTTTCCCCGCTTTTCCGCTGGAACCGGGCGGCATGCCGGGCCCGATGCTCGGCGATATCGTCATTGCGCGCGAGACGGTTGAACGCGAGGCCCTTGAACTTGAGAAGAGTTTCGAGGATCATCTGACTCATCTTCTCGTCCACGGGTTCCTCCATTTGTTCGGTTATGACCACATGGACGAGGAAGAAGCGGAAGAAATGGAGTCGCTTGAGACTCGCATTTTGGCGGTGCTTGGCCTATCTGATCCCTACGCGGGTCAGGAACCGCTTTAACGAACATTCTGCACGACCTGCCAATGAGGGCAGAGAAAACGGCGAGCAGTCCTCTTCGGAGGAGGGCAGTAGTCACTTACGTCAGGACTACAATGCCAAGCCGAAATCGACCATCTGGTCACGCATCGCACGGTTGCTGAAACCATCCCAGGGCGAGCGCCTGCGCGAGGATCTGACCGACGCGCTGATGGGCGACACCGAAATCGGTGCGGCCTTTTCGCCCGAGGAACGGGCGATGCTGAACAATATCCTCCGTTTCCGCGAGATCAGGGTCGAAGATATCATGATCCCCCGGGTGGATATCGATGGTCTCGATCAGAACATGACGCTCGGTGACGCGCTGATCCTCTTTGAGGAAACCGGGCGTTCCCGCATGCCGGTTTATGACGAGACGCTGGATAACCCTAAGGGCATGATCCATATCCGCGATCTCCTGGCCTATGTCGCCAAGCAGGCCCGCAACAAGCGTCGGGCCGGGTCACGAAGCGTCGCTTATGGCGAAGCAAGGGCGCCGCGCTCACCGCGGCCGAATTTCGACCTGGCACGGGTCGATCTCGAACAGACGGTTGCCGATGCCGGACTGGTGCGCAAGATCCTTTTCGCGCCGCCATCCATGCTGGCCTCCGACCTCCTGAAGACCATGCAGGCGCAGAGAACACAGCTTGCGCTTGTTATCGACGAATATGGCGGCACGGACGGTCTCGTCAGCCATGAGGATATCGTCGAGATGGTCGTGGGCGATATCGATGATGAGCACGACAAGGACGAGGCGATGTTCTCCCGTCTTTCCGCCGATGTGCTTGTGGCGGATGCCCGTGCGGAACTCGTCGAACTCGCCGAGGTGATCGGGCCGGAATTCGATGTGCGCGAACATCTCGAAGAAATCGACACGCTGGGTGGCCTCATCTTCTTCGCGCTCGGCCGCATCCCGGCCAAGGGCGAGGTGGTTCGCGCCGTTCCCGGTTTCGAGTTCCAGATCCTCGATGCCGACAGCCGGCGTATCAAGGGCGTGCGTATCGTCCGCGACCATGGCTCGGAAGGGCAGGATGACCGCGCGCCTGGCGATGCCGGTGACAATGAAGTGATTGCACTGCCCGCGCCGCAAACTCGCCTTATCACCCATCAGAAGAACGTTGATTGAGGAGGATCGACGGAGCTGCCCCGTCGACTTCTGCTTTCGATCTGCCGATCCGCAAGCTTAGCCGCCCTTTTCGGGAGGCGAGAAGAGCATGCGGCGTTCCGTCCGCCACGCATGATGTGGACTGCGAATCTTTTTTCCTTTACGTCGGGTCTGAGGGGAAATTCCCTGGCCGGCCTCGCCGGCGGCGGGCTTTTCCGGATGCGCATGAACGGAGATGGCATGGAGCGTCTTGCAGGCAGGATAATGCTGGCCGGCGGCATGAGCCGCGCAGTGATGGCGATTGCTGCAGGTGCGGTCGGGGCGCTCGCGCTGCCTCCATTCGGTTTTTTTGCGGCGCTTTTTATCTCTTTCACTTTGCTTGTCTGGCTCGTGGACGGTTGCACCGGCAAGCCGGGCGGCAGCCTCTTCAGCCGGGTATTGCCCGCTTTTGGCATCGGTTGGTGTTTCGGGCTTGGTTATTTCGTGGCGGGCCTGTGGTGGCTGGGCAATGCCCTTCTGCTGGAAGCCGACGAGTTCGCCTGGGCGCTGCCGCTTGCAATCCTCGGTCTGCCGGCATTTCTCGCACTGTTTTACGGTTTTGCGGTTGCCGCCGCCAATCTCCTCTGGTCGGATGGTCTGGGCCGCATCGCAGCGCTGGCCGCCGCTTTCGGTTTTTCGGAATGGCTGCGTAGTTTCCTTGCAACCGGCTTTCCCTGGAACGCCATCGGCTACGGCATCATGCCCATCCCGATCATGATGCAGTCGGCGCATCTGCTTGGTCTTTTCAGTGTCACGACGCTGGCGGTTTTCATCTTCGCTTCCCCCGCCCTGATCGGCACGAAAAAAGGCATGTGGCCGGGCCTCGCTTTGGCGGGTCTGCTGCTGGCCGGTCATTTCGGTTATGGCTTTTACCGCCTGCAGACACCCGCGGAGACGCCCACGGACGCCCTGACTGTCCGGATCGTGCAGCCGTCCATCGATCAGTCCCGCAAGATGTTGAATGCAGACCGGGCGGAGATTTTCGGCGAACACCTGCGATTGACGGCCTTGCCGCCGGGTGAAGGGAAAAAGCGTCCCGATATCGTCGTCTGGCCGGAAACCTCTGTGCCCTTCATCCTGACGCAGAACCCGGATGCCCTGGCTGAAATCGCCAGAACGCTGGAGGATGGTCAGGTGCTGTTCACCGGCGCCGTCAGAATGGAAGATCAGGGAGCCGGCCGGCCGCCGCGCTATTACAATTCGGTCTATGCGATCGACAGCCAGGGTGAGATCATCGGCGCGACCGACAAGGTGCATCTCACCCCCTTTGGAGAATATGTTCCCTTCGAAGGCATCCTGCGGGAATTCGGCATCGACAATGTCATTGCCTTGCCGGGAGGTTTCTCGGCCGCCTCGTCGCGCACGCCGCTCACGCTTCCTTCGGGCAAGACCTTCTATCCCCTGATCTGTTACGAGATCATTTTCCCGGGTGAGATGACGCCGGGGCTGGCCGGCTCGGCCGCCATCCTGAACGTGACCAATGACGGCTGGTTCGGGGATACGCCCGGTCCTTATCAGCATTTTCTGCAGGCGAGAGTTCGGGCTGTCGAGACGGGTGTGCCGGTGATTCGCGGCGCCAATACCGGAATTTCCGCCGTCATAGACTCCTATGGCCGCATTATTGCAGGGCTGGACTATGGTCGGGTGGGAATTGTTGACGCCACTTTGGGTGGTGGGTCTAATGACGCATTTACTTACGACACACATCGGACGTATTTCTGGTTGATTTTTTCTATCCTGATAATCGTTGCGGTATTTTCTGCCTGGAGTTTCACCCGGCGCCAGAATTGACCAGGAACCCCCATAATTGCATAGTGAATACGTCAGTCGTAAAACAAGTTTAGACGCTGTCGAAATGCCGGCTCATTTCTTCGAATAGTAATGAAGCGAGATATCAACCCTTTCCGAGTGTCAGGACCGCATGATGACCGAGAATAAGAAAAAGCCTAACCCCATCGACATTCATGTCGGAAGCCGAATTCGCCTTCGCAGAACCATGCTCGGCATGAGCCAGGAAAAGCTAGGTGAAAGTCTCGGAATTACCTTTCAGCAAATCCAGAAATATGAAAAAGGCACGAACCGCGTCGGCGCCAGTCGCCTCCAGAATATTTCCGCGATCCTCAACGTGCCTGTCTCCTTTTTCTTCGAGGATGCACCCGGCGATCAGGCTGGCGGCACGCCTGGCATGGCCGAGGCGTCGAGCTCCAATTACGTGGTCGACTTTCTGTCCTCGGCTGAAGGTTTGCAGCTGAACCGGGCATTCGTGAAAATCGCTGACCCGAAGGTTCGCCGCCGCCTCGTCGATCTCGTCAAGGCGCTTGCCGCCGAGGGAGACGCCGAGTAGAGCGCAGCCCGCGCGACGCAGAGAAATTTCCGGCCCGCGATGCCGGGCACTCAACGGTCCGCAAGGACCGTTTTTTTGTGCCCGTTGGAAAGGAATTCTCACATAAAGATATATTTATGTGGTTGTGTCCTTGTTTTTCGCGGCCGAAATGACTAACAAACTCGAAGACCGTTCTTTGAGGGGAAT
>QFOL01000367.1 GCA_003241215.1 Agrobacterium fabrum | reverse complement strand
CATGATGGCGATGGCGACCAGAGCGAAACCGTTCAGGAAGCCCACCGTGAAGAACTGGTTGTTGATGGCCTGCAG
Source organism: Agrobacterium fabrum (assembly GCA_003241215.1). Taxonomy (GTDB): domain Bacteria; phylum Pseudomonadota; class Alphaproteobacteria; order Rhizobiales; family Rhizobiaceae; genus Agrobacterium; species Agrobacterium fabrum_A. The sequence goes on along the minus strand of QFOL01000367.1, from coordinate 3,616 downwards.
CACGTTCTTGCCGAGCCCGCCGACGCCGACCATAGAGGCGACGACGACCATGGCGAGCGCCATCATGATGGTCTGGTTGATGCCGGTCATGATGGTGGGCAGCGCCAGCGGCAGCTGCACGTTGAACAGCTTCTGGCCGTTGGACGAACCGAAGGCGTCCGCCGCCTCCAGCACTTCCCGATCCACCAGGCGGATGCCGAGGCTGGTGAGGCGAATGACGGGCGGAATGGCGTAGATCACCACTGCGATCAGGCCCGGAACCTTGCCGATGCCGAAAATCACCACCACGGGGATGAGATAAACGAAACTCGGCAGGGTCTGCATCACGTCGAGCACGGGATTGATGAGGCGTTGCAGGCGCTCGGAACGTCCCATCAGGATGCCGAGCGGCAGGCCGATGACGATGGCGATCAGGGTGGCGATGGCGACGATGGAAAGCGTCGTCATGGCGTCGCGCCACAGGCCGACGGCGCCGATCATCAGCAGGGCGAGCGCCGTGCCGCCGGTAATCCTGAAGCTGCGACCGGCCAGATGCACGATGGCGAGGATGACGAGCATCGTGATGATCCAGGGTGTCTGGATGAACAGCCGTTCCGAGGCATTGAGGAACAGCTGCAGCGGGTGCACGATCACATCGATCGCATCGCCGTAATTGCGCACGATGTCGCGAAAACCGTCATCGATGGTCTTGCGTGCCACACGCATCGTGGAATTGTCTATGGCCGGGAACTTGCAGAGCATGTCCGGCAGGTAATTGCAGAGGGCCATTATTGTTGTTTTCCCTTTGGGTTTTGGGGATGGGGTGGACGGTGTCGGTCGGTGCGTGGGGCACCCCCCTCTGTCCTGCCGGACATCTCCCCCTCAAGGGGGGAGATCGGCAGGGCGCACCCTTTTCCGATTCTCAACGTTTGTGATGGGCGATACCCCGCCGCAGGTCGATCTCCCCCCTTGAGGGGGAGATGCCCGGCAGGGCAGAGGGGGGTAAGCGGCTTGCGCCAACCCCGCCTGCAATCACATCGAAGCCTTGATCTTCTCCACCACCTCGGCTGGAACCCACTTCGTCCAGATATCCTCATGGTTCTCGAGGAAATATTCCGCGCCATCCTCGTTGGTGCCCTGGTTCTCATCCATCCAGGCGAGGATCTCGGCGACCGTCTTGTTGTCCCAGTTGCGGGCCTTGATGTAGTCCAGCGTCACGCCGGCCTTGCTTTCGAAGTCCTTGGTGATGACGGTAAAGACATCGGCCACCGGATAGGCATTGACCTTGGCATCGGCGCAATCGACCTTGGCCGTGCATTCGTCATAATGGGCGCGGTCGAGCTCAACGCCGTCATCGAGCTTCACCATCTCGTATTTGCCGAGAATGGCCGTGGGTGACCAATAATAACCGAGCCAGCCCTGCTTCTTTTCAAACGCATTGGCGATGGAGCCGTCGAGGCCGGCGGCCGAGCCGGTGTCGACCAGGGTGAAGCCCTTTTTGTCGCCCTCGCGCGCCTTGTAGAGATTGGCGGTGGTCACCTGGCAGTTCCAGCCGGAGGGGCAATTATGCACGGCGCCCTTGCTGGCGTCTTCCGGGGCGGGGAAAAGTTCGGGATGCTTCAGCGCATCCTCGACGGTCTTGATGTCAGGATTGGCGTCGGCGATGAATTTCGGGATCCACCAGCCTTCGACGCCGCCATCGGTGAGGATTTTAGACGCCTCGATCATGCGGCCTTCCTTGACGGCGGCATCGAGCGGCTCGCGCACGGCGTTCACCCACAATTCGGGCGCCATGTCCGGCTGGCCTTTTTCGTTCATGGAGGCGAAGGTTGGCATGGTATCGCCGCTGACGACATTGACCGTGCAGTCATAGCCGTTTTCCATGATGAACTTGTCGACGTAAGCCGCGACACCGGCGGATGCCCAGTTCATTTCGGCGATGGAAATGCTGCCGCACTCTTCGGCGGCATTGGCGGAATTTGCTGCACCGGCAGCGATGGTAAAGCCCGTTACGAGAATGGTCGAGGCGAGGAGTTTCTTCATGTGTAAGACCCCCAAATCTGATGCAGTGTTTTCAGTTGGCAAAGCGGGAGCACTGCAAAGCCCGGATTGCCAAGGGCGAACTGACATGGCGCGTGGAAAAGCCGAAAAATGACGGCAAGAAGAATATCCGCAGAACACGCTGCGGCATTGCCGCAAGAAGAACGGCGAAAAAGCGCATGAATATGTCAACGACCGGCATAATACGGCCAAAAAGTGATATTGCAACGCGTAATGGCGCATCGCAGCCATGCATTCGATTTTTGGAACGTTTTTTCATTTGCCGTAATACATGAAATATATTCTGATTTTGCAGAAATATACTTTTGATTTTAGTAAGAAGAAATAAAAATCCAGATAGAATCAAGTTGTGATTCAAGGAAAAAATGAAGTCGCGATTTTGTGGAAAAAATATTCGAAAAGAGGTTTTTTGAAGGTATTTTTATACTGTTTGGAGTCGGGCGGCGGTCCTGTCGCCGCCCGTTCCACGGTCAGGATGTCAGACGGCGTCCTTGCCGGCCACCTTCAGCGCGAAGGCATATTCGAAGGCGATTTCTTCCAGCCGCTGGAAACGGCCGGACTTGCCGCCATGGCCGGCCGCCATGTTGGTCTTGAGCAGGATCGGCGCTTCCCCCGTCGTCTTTTCGCGCAGCTTCGCCACCCATTTGGTCGGCTCCCAATAGGTCACGCGCGGATCGGTGAGGCCGGAAAGCGCCAGGATAGGCGGGTAAGGCTTTGCGCCGACATTGTCATAGGGGCTGTAGGCGGCGATCCAGCCATATTCCTCCGCTGAATCAAGTGGATTGCCCCATTCCGGCCATTCCGGCGGGGTGAGCGGCAGGGTGTCATCGAGCATGGTGGTCAGCACGTCCACGAAGGGAACGGCGGCGATGATGCCGGCGAATTTCTCCGGCGCCATATTGGCAACGGCCCCCATCAGCATGCCGCCGGCCGAGCCGCCTTCGGCGATGATACCCTTATAGGAGGTGAAACCTTCCTGAACCAGATGATCCGCTGCGGCGATGAAGTCCTTGAAGGTATTCTGCTTGGCCTCCATCTTGCCGGTTTCGTACCATTCGAAACCCTTGTCCTTGCCGCCGCGAATATGGGCGATGGCATAGATGAAACCACGGTCGGCGAGCGACAGTGTGGTGGTGGAGAAGGAGGCGGGAATGGTGATGCCGTAAGCGCCATATCCGTAGAGCAGGCAGGGGGCTGAACCGTCAAGCGCCACATCCTTGCGATAGAGCAGGGAGACCGGCACCAGCTCGCCATCATGGGCAGGCGCCATGATGCGACGGGTGATATAATCGTCCGGATTGTGGCCGGAGGGCACTTCCTGCGTCTTCAGCAGCGTGCGCTCGCGCGTCACCATGTCGTAATCGAACAGCTGGCTCGGCGTCGTCATCGAGGAATAGGAGAAGCGGATGACATCGGTGTCATATTCCGCCGCGCCATGCAGGCCAAGCGAATAGGCCTCTTCGGCAAAGGCGATGGAATGTTCCTCGCCGGTGCGGCGGTCGCGGATGACGATGCGCGGCAGGCCGTCGCGGCGTTCCAGCCAGATCAGGTGGCGGGCATAGGCATCGACGGAGAG
>QFOL01000366.1 GCA_003241215.1 Agrobacterium fabrum | reverse complement strand
CGCCATATGGCTCGCCATCGCCCAGCCGTCATCCTCGGCGAAATGGGAATAGGCATCGAAGGCAACCTTGCCTGCCAGGCGCACTGCGGCAACCATGTCACCTCCATTCATCGGCATTTCATTTGTAACTTCGAGCCGAATATGGGAAATCAGCTTCGCTTTGTACAGCGTGCAAGCTGGCCTTTCGGTTCCCGCAGGGTACGGAATTCGCGCTATTCGATCTTAACGGGCCGGGCAATCGGGCCAGAGCAACAGTCGGTTTCCCCGGAGCGGCAAATGTCTGAAAAACCCGTCATCATCATCACCGGATGTTCCTCGGGCATCGGCGCCCATTGCGCCGGCGCGCTGCAGCGGGACGGCTGGCGGGTCTTCGCCACCGTGCGGCGCATCACCGACATGGCCGCGCTTGAAAATCAGGGCATCGAAACCCTGATCATGGATTACACCAAACCCGAAACCATTGCCGCGCTGGTGGACACGGTCGCGGCGCGGACGGGAGGCCGCATCGATGCGCTGTTCAACAACGGTGCCTATGGCCAGCCGGGCGCGGTGGAGGATTTGCCTGTCGAAGCGCTCAGGGCGCAGTTCGAGACCAACGTCTTCGGCTGGCACGATCTGACGCGGCGGGTCATTCCCTTCATGCGCGCCCGTGGCGCGGGCCGTATCGTGCATTGCTCCTCCATTCTCGGCCTTGTGCCCTATCGGTATCGTGGCGCTTACACCGCCTCGAAATTCGCGATCGAGGGGCTGGGCGTGACCCTTCGCATGGAGCTTCAGGGCAGCGGCATCCATGTCAGCCTCATCGAACCCGGTCCGATCACCTCGAAATTCACCGCGACCGCGCTTGCCCATGTCAAGGAACACATCGATCTCGAAAATTCGGCCCATGCGGCGGAATATAAACGCCAGCTGGCGCGCATGGATGGTTCCGGCCCCGTCAACCGCCACAAGCTCGGCCCGGACGCCGTTTATGCCGTGCCGAAACACGCCCTGACGGCCGCAAATCCAAAGCCGCATTATCCCGTCACCGTGCCAGCCAAACAGGGGCTGATCCTGAAACGGCTCTTGCCTGCCGGACTTTTCTATCGTCTGTTGCGCAGATTCGATTGAGGAGGAGTAATACCGCATGTCCGGCTTCACCACCGTTCTGGCCCTTATCGTCATGGGCCTCGTCGTCATCGTCTTGATACGCGGCCTCTTCAACATGCTGAAGGGACAGGACGCCAACCGTTCCAACAAGCTGATGCAGCTTCGCCTTCTCCTGCAGGCCATCGCCATCGTGCTGATCATGCTCACCCTCTGGCTCACCGGCGGCGGCCGCTGAGATGGTGAAACTGAACAAGATCTATACCCGCACGGGCGACAAGGGCACCACGGCGCTGGTTTCCGGCCCGCGCCGCCTGAAGCACGATCTTCGTGTCGAGGCCTATGGCACGGTGGACGAGACCAATTCGGCCATCGGCATGGCGCGGCTTCATACGCTCGGGATGGAAAAGCTGGACGCCATGCTCTTCCGTATCCAGAACGACCTCTTCGATCTCGGCGCCGATCTCGCCACGCCTGACAGCGGCGAACCACTCTCCTACGAGCCGCTGCGCATCGTCGAAAGTCAGGTTACCCGGCTCGAAAAAGAAATCGACGAGCTCAACGCGGCGCTCGAACCGCTCACCTCCTTCGTGCTGCCGGGCGGCACGGCGGCGGCGGCCAGCCTGCACATGGCCCGCACCGTCTGCCGGCGGGCGGAAAGGCTGATGGTGGCGCTTTCGGTTACCGAAAACGAGATCGTCGGCCCGGCGGCGAGCAAATATGTCAACCGCCTGTCCGACTTCCTGTTCGTGGCCGCCCGTTTTGCCAATGACACGGGCAAGGCCGATATTTTATGGGTTCCCGGCAAGAACCGCTGACAAAGTGCGACAACCGTTCAGACAAAGGGCATTCGATGTTCATACCGCTGCACGATGCGAATTCCCTCAAGCACATCCGGCTGCAATATGTCACGATCGGCCTGATCGTGGTCAATGTGCTGGTCTGGCTGTTTACCGGCGTGATCGCCAGCGATACGCAGGCCAATGCGGCCGCGCTGGGTCTCGGTTTCATTCCCGCTGTCGTGTTCGATTACGCCTATCTGGAGCCCGCCCTGCAGGTGGTGCCTGATGACCTCACAGTCATCACCTATGCCTTCCTCCACCTCGATTTCTGGCATCTGGCCGGCAATATGCTGTTTCTCTGGGTCTTCGGCGACAATGTCGAAGATGCGCTCGGCCATTTCCGTTTCCTGATCTTCTATCTTGCCTGCGCCATCGCCGGCGCATTGCTGCACGGTTTTGTCGCCCCCACCTCGGAGGGACCGCTGATCGGTGCATCCGGCGCGGTTTCCGGCGTCGTCGCCGCCTATTTCCTGCTGCATCCCAAGGTGCGCGTCTGGGTGCTGGTCTTCATGCGCATTCCGCTGCCCCTGCCGGCCTTCATTCCGCTGGCGCTGTGGATCGGCCAGCAGTTCCTGATGCTGGCGCTGGGGCTTGAGGAAAACGTTTCCTGGGGCGCACATGTGGGCGGTATACTGGCAGGTGCGATCATGGTGATTTTCATGCGCAGGCCGGGCGTCCCCCTGTTCGACCGCACCATTGTTCCGCCAAGGGCGGCGCAGTTCAAGAATCCGTCGCAAACGGCGGGGCCGTCGCAAATCGAACGGGGCTATGACGGGGGCAGATGAGCTCTTGCGCAAGAGATAGAGTATTTACGTGAACGTCAACGTAAGATATGCCTTACGTGCATGTGATAATGAAGATTGCTCCGTTGTAATTGCGGGAAAAATGCTTATCCATGTCGCCAACCTGTTTTTGGAGGTCCGCGCGGTCAACAGGCCAAAGCGGACAGGAGTTTGAGGAAAGCCGCCGATGAAGATCCTTGTCCCCGTCAAACGAGTCGTCGATTACAACGTGAAAATCCGCGTAAAATCGGATGGTTCTGGCGTTGAGCTTGCGAATGTGAAGATGTCGATGAACCCGTTCGACGAAATCTCGGTGGAAGAGGCGCTGCGGCTCAAGGAGGCCGGCAAGGCCGAAGAGGTTGTGGTCGTCTCCATCGGCCCGGCCAAGGCGGAAGAAACGCTGCGCACGGCACTTGCCATGGGTGCGGACCGCGCCATCCTGATCGAGACCGATGAAACGGTCGAGCCGCTGGCCGTCGCCAAGCTTCTGAAGGGTGTTGCCGAGGCCGAGCAGCCCGGCCTCGTCATCGTCGGCAAGCAGGCGATCGATGACGATTCGAACCAGACCGGTCAGATGCTGGCCGCCCTTCTCGGCTGGGGCCAGGGCACCTTCGCCTCGAAGGTCGAGCCTTCCGACGGCAAGGTCGCGGTCACCCGCGAAGTCGATGGCGGTCTGCAGACGGTGGAGCTGAAGCTTCCTGCCGTCGTCACCACCGATCTTCGTCTCAACGAGCCGCGTTATGCCTCGCTACCGAACATCATGAAGGCGAAAAAGAAGCCGCTAGACAAGAAGGCGCCCGCCGATTTCGGCGTCGATGTTTCGCCGCGCCTGAAGGTGCTGAAGACCGAGGAGCCGGCGGGCCGCAAGGCTGGCATCAAGGTCGGCTCGGTTGCCGAGCTGGTCGAAAAGCTCAAAGCCGACGGCGTCCTCTAAGGTTTCGGAAAAGGGAGATATTCTCATGGCCATTCTTCTTCTGGCAGA
>QFOL01000046.1 GCA_003241215.1 Agrobacterium fabrum | reverse complement strand
GGCGCGTGTGCAACTGGTGTGGATGGCCGCAAAGGAGCGGTATCCACGGTTGAATGCAGCCGTCATGCGCTGACGTCGTTCGGGTTCGTTGGCCGTGTCCGCAGCCAGGAGATCGCTCATCGAGCTACGCCAGTCCTCCGGTCCGGAGGAGGGGCACAGCGTTCTCAGATATTGCACAGCCCCCAATATTTCCGACAGCCGAGCCAGCTTGTCGTCATAAGGCGCCGGTTTGGGGGGCGTCGCTTCCGGCGGACGTGCCTCCGAAGCGGGTTTTGAAGGCTGCGCGTGGGCGATGCCTTCTGGCCCTGCTGCTGCCAGCATGCTCAAAAAAAGAGACAGGAAAATGGTTGGCCTGATCAAAATTCTATTCTGCCCCACACATACTCGTGAACATCCGGCGGGCGGATATGTTCTAAATAATAGCGATTCTGGCCGGCTGGCAATCATGCAAGCAGGCGTTCGGCACATTCGACGACGCTCTCGGGCGCCGGCAGGCGGCGGATTTCCGCCAACGTATACCAGCCCGCATCCGCCGCGTCGTCGCCGACAGTCACGAGCGGATCGGCATCGGTTTCGACGGTGAAGACGGACAGGAAATAATGGCTCGTCAGCACCCCTTCCGCGTCGCGCGACGGCAGGTCATAGGTCGCGAATAGCTGCGGTTTGCGTGCGACGATGCCGGTTTCCTCGTGCAGCTCGCGTAGCGCCGTTTCGGCGGGCGTTTCGCCGTCTTCGCCGCGCCCGCCCGGAAAGGCGAACATGTCCTTCGAGGGTGGGTTGATGCGGCGCACGAGAAGCAGCCGGTTTCCGTTCCTGACGATGGCGGAGGAGGCGGGGCGGGGCTTGATACGCAGGGTCATGAATGGTTTCGCTTGTTTCAGCCGGGTTGGGCCTGTCTATAGTGATACCGTGATCTGGAAAATCGATTCCGGTTCCGGGCCCGATAGCATAGTCCGGAACTGGCGCGATTGTGCATGCTAAAGACGGTGGAATGAAGGTTTATCTTATCTACGTATTGGCGGCCCTTGCCGAAATCGCCGGCTGTTTTTCCTTCTGGGCCTGGCTGAAGCTCGGCAAGACGGGGTGGATATTGCTGCCCGGCATGCTGGCGCTGGCCGCTTTTGCATGGCTTCTGACGCTGGCGCCGACGGAAGCGGCGGGCAGGGCCTATGCCGCCTATGGCGGGATTTATATCGCCGCCTCGCTTTTCTGGCTCTGGGCGGTGGAAGGGCATGCGCCGGACAAGTGGGATATCGCCGGCGGTGTTGTCTGCCTTGCCGGCACCGCCGTTATCCTGTTCGGACCAAGGGGTTGAGGAGAACGCCATGTGCGGACGTTTTGTGCTGAAAGCGAGCCCGGAAGAGATTGCCGATTATCTCGATCTGATCGGCCTTGAGGATTTTCCCGCCCGTTTCAACATTGCGCCGACACAGCCCATTCTGGTCGTGATGGAGGGCGAACGACAGGAGCGCGGCAGCAATCTGCCCAATCGCCGGGCCGTGTTGGTCCGCTGGGGTTTTCTGCCCGGCTGGGTGAAGGACCCGAAGGATTTTCCGCTGCTCATCAATGCGCGGTCGGAAACCGCCATCGGCAAGGCCTCCTTCCGCGCCGCCATGCGCCATCGCCGCGTCCTCGTTCCGGCAACCGGCTTTTACGAATGGCGACGCCCGCCGAAGGAGGAGGGCGGCAAACCACAGCCTTACTTCATCCGCCCGAAAAGCGGCGGCATCGTCGCCTTCGCCGGTCTCATGGAAACCTGGTCTTCCGCCGATGGTTCGGAGGTCGATACCGGTGCGATCCTCACCACCGCCGCCAATGCCGCGATTGGCCGTATTCACGACCGCATGCCTGTTGTCATCGCGCCCGAGGATTTCAGCCGCTGGCTGGATTGCAAGACCCAGGAGCCGCGCGAGGTCGCCGATCTGATGCGGCCGGTTCAGGATGATTTTTTCGAGATGATCCCGGTCTCGGACAGGGTCAACAAGGTCGCCAATGTCGGCGCGGATCTCATCGAGCCGGTGCCGGAAAGTGCGCCGCTGGCGAAGGTCAGGCCGGCGAAGGACGAGGGGCAGATGTCGCTGTTCTGACGAATGGTCTGCGCATTTGCGTGTAGTCGTTTGAACTGGGGGTCGCCGCATATTTCTTCTCCCCGCCGGGGAGAAGATGGCCCGAAGGGTCAGATGAGGGGGCTACGGAACAGATATGCGGAGAGCTTGCCCCCTCATCCCGCTGCCGCGACCTTCTCCCCGGCGGGGAGAAGAAACAAGCGGCACGCGCTCGATCCCACACAAGACTATCTTGTTCAGAAAACTCAGCCGTTCCGCCCGATCTTCTGCAGGCCTTCCTGGATCATGATGTCGGAATAAACGCGATTGCGGCCATTCGCCTTGGCGAGATAGAGCAGCTGGTCCGCCGCATTCAGCTGGTTGTCGAAGGGCTCGCCCTTTTCGATCTCCACGACGCCGAGCGAAATCGTCAGCGCCAGACTGCTGCCGCTCAGCTGCCGGCCGTTCTTTTCCACGTTCCCGCGCAGTTCTTCGCAGAACTCATAGGCGGCCTGGGCATCGAGCCCGCGCAGGAAGACGGCAAACTCTTCCCCACCGAGGCGCGCAGGAATATGGCGTTGCTCACCGCACATATCATGCAGCAGTTCGGCCAGTTTTTTCAGCGCCCTGTCGCCGGCGTCGTGCCCCAGCGTATCGTTGATCTTCTTGAAATGATCGATGTCGAGAATGGCGACCGCACCGCTTTCGTCATTGCCGTTGATGACGTCCATCAGCGCGCGGGTGCGCTCGAAGAAGGAGCGGCGGTTCGGCAGGCCGGTGAGATGGTCGCGTTCGGCCAGTTCGCGCAGGCGTTTGAGCTGCTTCAACGTCTCGATATTGTTATCGATGCGGCACTGCAATTCCTCGGGCACGAAGGGGCGGTAGACGAAATCCGAAGCGCCGGCCTTGAGGAAGCTCGCCGAAAGCAGGCGGTCCGTCGAGGAGGATATGCCGATCACGCGCAAGTCTTCGGATGAGCGGCTGTCGCGGATGCGTCGTGTCAGCTCGTAACCATCCATGTCGGGCATGTGGTAATCGGTGATGACGAGCTGGACCGTCGGATCCTGCGAGAGTATTTCCAGCGCCTGCTTGCCGGAATGGGCCTCGCTGACTCTGAAATTTTGCCGTTCCAGTATTTCGACGAGACCGGAACGGGCCGTGCGCACATCATCGACGACCAGAACGGAGAAGAGCTTGTTGCTCAAAATCCGCTGGACCGTTCTGACCACCGCATCGACCGTGCGATGGCCGTCCTTGACGATGTAATCGATGATCTTTTTTTCGGCGTAACGCTTGCGCGCCTCCTCATCCACCGTGGCGGTGAAAACGATGGCCGGCACCTTGTGCTCGGATAAAAGTGCGAGAATCTCACCCTTCGGCGCGTCGGGCAGATTGAGCCCCGTCAGCGCCAGCGTGAAACTATGGGCCCGCATGAGGGCGTCGGCCGCTGCCATGCTGTCGCAATGGACGACCTCGGCTTCCGTTTCTTCCGAAAGCCGCGTCTTCAGCAGCATGGAAAGAGCAACGGAATCTTCAATCAGAAGGATTTTATCCTGCATGGCCGTTCCCAAGCCCCCCTGGCCTGTCTTCACAAACATTCTTCCCTCAACGCCGAATATTCGCCGTCCGCGTGTCTGCGGATTCGAAAGCCGGCTTATGCATTGTTGTGGAAAAAAATGCGGAATAGAAAAATTCTTTGATATTCACTAATCTATACGTCGGTGTTCGTATAGCCTTCTTGTGGAAGGCAGGCTTTTTACTACATTTTCGTTGCAGCTTCGTTACAGAAGGCTGATGATTGTGTAAATAACTGACAATCCGTAGTATCGCGCACCGTCGGACGCAAAAAACGGCGCCTGGAAAAGGCGCCGTGTCAGCGTTGATCCGTTGCCCGGAAATTTCCGTCTTCTGGTAATCCGAAAGACCAGGCTAAATCAAAAAAAGTGAATAGTTTCAGGCTGTTTTGGCGGCGGGCTTGCGCTTCAGCATCAGGGCTGCGGCCGCAACGGCCTTCAGTCCGAGCGGGCGGTAGTGGCTGTTGAGGTCGGGCTTCGCCTGCGGCTGCGCCTTCGTCTCGTTCGTCATCTTTCTCTCTCCACAATTCACGCCAATCGCCGTTGCGATGCGTGTGAGCCACTTCTTTCGCGGCTAATCTTGACGGATTCGAGGCGGAAAAAAAGAAGCCGGCTTTTCGGGCTGCGACATTTTGCGTCACATTCCGCGCCGGCTTCTGTGAGAAAAAATAAACCTGCGGTTTTAGATACCGCGATCGAGGCCGTTGCCGCCGTTTGCGTCGTCATGCGCGTCTTCCTCGATGGTCAGCGTGCCGTAACGGCGGTGCCAGAGGCGGGCGCTGATGGGAATGAAGACGAGATAGGCGGCGACCGTCAGAACCAGAACTTCCCAGGTGAAGCTCATCAGCATTGCCACATAAAGCACAACGACGAGGATCATCGGCAGCACCAGATCGCGACGGATGCGGCTGGTGCCCGATTTTCCCGACCAGACCGGCAGGCGGCTGATGAGGAGATAACCGATCAGGACCGTATAGGCGGCGGCGACATAAGCGAAGGGCTTGTCCGGCTCAACGCCGAGGAAGCCGAGATAGACGGGAAGAAGCACCAGCATGGCGCCCATCGGGGCGGGCACGCCGACGAAGAACTCATTCTGCCAGGGCGCCTTCACCGGCCGCTCGATCATGACGTTGAAGCGCGCCAGGCGCAGGCCGGCGGCGATGACATAGATGAGGGCGGCGATCCAGCCGATGGAGCGCGCCTGGTCGAGAAGGTAGGCATAGACCACGAGGGCAGGGGCAACGCCGAAATTGACGATATCGGCGAGCGAATCCATCTGCTCGCCGAATTTGGACGTCGCTTTCATCATGCGGGCGATACGTCCGTCTATACCGTCGAGGAAGGCGGCGAGCAGCACCATGCCAACGGCCAGCTCGAAGCGGCCCTCGATGGCGAGGCGCACGCCGCTCAGGCCCGCACAGATGGCCAGAACGGTGATGAGATTGGGAACGACGAGGCGGAAGGGGATCTCCCTCAGCCGCGGTCCACGGCCGCTGTCGCTGCGGCCCTCGGGTTTGCCGTTCTGTTGCGGCTCGGCGATCGGCGTTTCCATGCGCATGCCCTTCCTGTTTCCATCAGCCGCGGCGGCTGACGACCGGGCCCTTGGCGGAGCCGAATTCGGCAAGCACGGTTTCACCGGCAATCGCCGTCTGGCCGACCGATACACGCGGCTCGAAACCTGCGGGAAGGAAGATATCGAGGCGCGAACCGAAGCGGATAAGACCGAAACGCTCACCGGCATCGACTGGTTCATTCGGCTTCACCCAGCAGACGATGCGTCGGGCGACCATGCCGGCGATCTGCACCACGCCGACCTTGCCATGCGTGGTTTCAATGACGAGGCCGTTGCGCTCATTGTCTTCGGAAGCCTTGTCGACTTCGGCATTGAGGAAGAGGCCGGGGCGGTAAGCGACATTGACGATGCGGCCGCGCACCGGCGAGCGGTTCACATGGCAGTTGAACACGTTCATGAACACGGAGATGCGCACCAGCGGCTCCTTGCCGAGTTCCAGCTCCAGCGGCGGAACGACGCTCTGCACAGCGGAAACCTTGCCATCGGCGGGGCTGATGATGAGGTCGTCATCCTGTGGCGTCACGCGCTCGGGGTCGCGGAAGAAATAGGCGCACCAGGCGGTCAGCACCAGACCGACCCAGAAAAGCGGTTCGGAAATCCAGCCGAGCACCAGCGATGCGACGAAGAAGGCCGCCACGAAGACATAACCTTCCTTGTGGATCGGTACGATGGTGTTGCGAATGGTGTCGAACAGATTCATGAGATTCCTTGCTCCGGTTTCCGTCTGTCGCGTCTATATGTTGTCGTGATACGACACGATCCATACGGCAATGCGACAAATTTTGCCTAGCTGGTTACAGCCAAACGCCCCGCGCGGCAATGGCCCGCCGGGGCTGCCACCCCGGTTCCCCGGGGTTTATGCCTGTCAATGCGCCGGTTCGCCGCGGTCCACCACGCCGAGATCGTCGGTTTCGCGAACATGGCGCAACATCTCTTCCGCCCGGATCGCTTCGCGCTGGCGGCTCCACATCGAGGCGTAGAGACCGTTCTGCGCCATCAGCGAAGCGTGGGTGCCGCGCTCGGCGATCAGCCCTTCTTTCAGCACGATGATCTCATCCGCGCCGATGACCGTGGAAAGGCGGTGGGCGATGACCAGCGTCGTGCGGTTTTTCGAGACGATATCGAGCGCGCTCTGGATTTCCTGTTCCGTATGCGTATCGAGCGCCGAAGTCGCCTCGTCGAGAATGAGGATCGGCGGGGCTTTCAGGATGGTCCGGGCGATTGCCACGCGCTGTTTCTCACCGCCGGAAAGTTTCAGGCCGCGTTCGCCGACCATGGTGGCGTAACCCTCCGGCAGCTTGCCGATGAAGGCGCTGATCTGCGCCGCATCCGCCGCCGCCCTCAGCTCCTCGTCAGTGGCGGAGGGACGGCCATAACGGATGTTATAGGCGAGCGTGTCGTTAAACAGCACCGTATCCTGCGGCACCATGCCGATCACCGAGCGCAGGCTCTTCTGCGTCACGTCGCGAATGTCCTGCCCGTCGACGGTGACGGAACCTTCCTGAATATCGTAGAAGCGATAGAGCAGCCGCGAGATCGTCGATTTTCCCGCACCCGAAGGGCCGACGATGGCCACCGTCTTGCCCGCCGGCACATCGAAGGAAACCCCCTTCAGGATCGGCCTTTCGGGGTCATAGGCGAAATGCACGTCGCGGAAGGAGATGGCGCCGGGTCCGGCGCCAAGCGGTTTTGCATCCGGCTTGTCGGTGACTTCCGCCTCCACCTCCAGAAGATCGAACATCTGTTCGATGTCGGTCAGGCCCTGGCGGATTTCGCGATAGACGAAACCGATGAAATTGAGCGGCACCGAAAGCTGCAGCAGCAGCGCATTGACGAAGACGAAATCGCCGATGGTCTGTTCGCCGCGCTGAACGGCGAGCGCCGACATTACCATCATGACGGTGGAGCCAATGCCGAAGATCACGCCCTGGCCGAAGTTCAGCCAGCCGAGCGAGGTCCAGATCGAGATCGCCGATTTTTCGTAACGCTCCATGGCGACGTCGAAACGCCGCGCCTCCATCTCCTCATTGCCGAAATATTTGACGGTCTCGAAGTTGAGCAGCGAGTCGATTGCCTTGGTATTGGCGTCGGTGTCGCTGTCATTCATGGCGCGGCGGATGCCGATACGCCAGTTGCTGGCACGCACGGTGAACCAGATATAGGCCCAGACGGTGATGACCGTGACCAGCACATAGGAAAAACCGTAGGAGGCCCAGAAGATGATCGCCGTCAGCAGGAACTCGATGAAGGTCGGCGCGGTGTTGAGAATGGTGAAGCGGACAATGGTTTCGATGCCCTTGGTGCCGCGCTCGATGACCCGCGACAGCCCGCCGGTCTTGCGCTCCAGATGGAACCGCAAAGAAAGCCGGTGCATGTGCACGAAGGTCCTGTAGGCGAGCTGGCGCACCGCATGCTGGCCGACGCTGGCAAACAGGGAGTCGCGCAGCTGGTTCAGCCCCACCTGTATCAGCCGCGTCAGATTATAGGCGATGACAAGCGCGACGGCGCCGAGCAGGAAGGCCGGAACCAGCCCCGCCATGTCCAGCCGGCCATTCAGCGCATCGGTCGCCCATTTGAAGAAATAGGGAACCGCGATCAGCACCAGCTTGGCGACAACGAGGAATATCGTCGCCCACACCACCCGCATCTTCAGGTCCCAGCGGCCTTCCGGCCACATATAGGGCCAGAGATTGATCAGCGTCTGGGTGGGATTGCTGGAATCCGCCAAAATGGTTTTTGTCTTCGTGGCCATCATTCTCTCCGGTCACTGCCGGAAGCCGACAGCAGGACGGCGGCTCTGGTCAAGCCGCCGCGCGTGTCACAGATAGGACCGTCGCGGGTTCACCGCAACGTATCAAATGCTCAGGAGCGGCCCTTCAGCCGATTGCGGTGAAGTTCCTCCGCATTCGGCAGGGCTTCTTTCGGCACGCCGAAAATCTGGCCGGGCTCGATCAGGTCAGGGTTCTTGATCTGGTCCTCATTGGCGAGATAGATCGTCGTATAACGCACGCCCTGACCATAAACGCGGCGGGAAATCTGCCACAGCGTATCGCCTCGGCGGATGATGACGCTGTTCTGGCTTTCGGCGAGCGGCGCCTGCTCGAAGGTCTGTGGACCGACCGGCGCCTGCGGCGCGGGAGCGGGCGGCGCCGTAATGTGGAGTTCGGCCAGCCGGCTTGCCAGCGAAGCGATGCCCTTGCCGATTGCCGCCACGTCGTTCGGCCATGCCTCGACCGATGTCAGCAGCTGTCGCGCCTTGGCGGCGATATCGCCGGCAAAGGCGGTGAAGGCGGGTTCGGTTGCGGCTGCGGTACGGAATTCCGAAAGCGACTTGAGGCCGATCACCACCGCGGAGCGGCCGGCAATGGCCTGGTCGAGCGCCGGCGTCGCCTGATCCTTGTAGAGATTGGTGAGGATGCCGAAGGCCTTGGCGACATCATTGCGGAGCTTTTCGAAAGCGGCGCGGTCGCTTGCCGTGCTCTGGTTTTCAGCCGGTGCCGCGGTCGACGATGATGACGCGGACGGTGCCTGCATGGCGACGGTCGCCTGATCGGTCTGCGGCCGCTCGAAGGGAACGCGCACGCGCACTTTCGCCGTGCCGTCGGCATTCAGTTCCTCGACGGTGATGATATGGCTGCCGACGGCCAGATCGACGTCGCCTTCGATGACGAAATGGCCGGAAGCTTCCGTCGTGCTCTTGCCGATTTCCCTGTCATCGACCAGTGCACGCACCGTCGAACCGGCGGGTGCGGAACCCGCGACGAAAATCTTCGATCCCTCGAATTCGACGGCGGTAACCTGAACGCTCGATGTGAGCGGAGCGCCGGGGGCTGCGCTGGCGGCGGACGGAGCCGCTGCGCCGGCCGCAGCGTTGGCGCTGGTCTCGGATGTCGCCGCCGGCTGCTGCGCTTGTGTGTCCTGCGGCTTCAGCGCCGGGGGCGCGGCCTCCGGCATGGCCAGCACGCGGCTTGCCTTGCCGGGTTTGGAAACCATGGCGAGGAGCTCGCCCGCCTTGCCGTCAGGCACGGAAACGGTCGCCACTTCTTCGGACTGCGTCGCCTTGCCGTTGGCATCGGTCGAACGCAATACCAGCTGATGGTCGCCGGGCGGCAGGGGATTGTCGAAAACGGCGGCGAAATCGCCGGTGCCGTCGATATTGGTCTGGGCGATCACCTTGCCATTGCTGAGGATTTCGAGCTTTGCGCCGGGCTGCGCCTTGCCGGCGATCACGGCCGAACCGTCGGGCTCGACGCGCAGCACGTCGAAGGTCGGCGCGCCGGGCGTCGTCTGGGCGGCATCACCGCTTGCGGGTGCGGCGGCGGGCTCTGCCGGTTTCGGCGCACCGTCGTCAGTGCCGGCGAAGACACCCGCCAGACGGCGGACCTGGGCCGCCGCGGCTGCGGCGTTGTCGGGCAGGCCGCGCAGGAACGCCGTGGTGCGCTCGGCTGCCGTGCGCGCCGTGGTGATCAGCCGCGAGGTGGTTTCGTCCAGTGTCTCGGGAATGTCGATATTGGTCAGCTCCTTCAGCGAAGCTTCCACTTTCTTGCGGGCTGTCGCGAAATCGGCGTCGGACGGAACCTTGCTGTCGGCGAAAAGACCCGAGAGATCCTTGATCGACTGGGTTGCGGAAGCCGCCAGACGGCCGACCTTGTCGGCAATATTGGCGGTCTCCTCGGCCGCATCAGTGAGGATGTCGCCGGCCTTGTCGCCGCCCATCTCAACGCTGTTCTTCACGGCGTTGCCCGCCTCGTTGATGGCGTCGCCGATCGGTTTGCCGTCATTGGAAATCCGCGGCAGGACGAAAAAGATCATGAGCAGGGATGCAATCCCCAACACGATCAGCGCCAGCAAACCGGCCTTATTGTTTTTCATCCTGGAATCTCCGGGTATTTCAAGCTTTTCACACGAGTTGAGATTGCTAGCGTCTTACCATGCGCCAGACAAGCGGCGAGTGGGCAAAAGGCCATATTTGCAAGGGATTTCCCAAATTTTCTTGACGTGTCGCATCTCGCATAGTTCCTTCCCCTCATGACGGACAAAAATACAACGATTCGATCCATCTGCGTTTATTGCGGTTCCCAGCCCGGACGCGATCCGGCTCATATGGAAGCCGGCCGTGCGCTTGGGAAATCCATTGCCGAAAACGGCATTCGCCTCGTTTATGGCGGCGGCACCAAGGGCATCATGGGCGCAGTCGCCAGCGGCGTTCTTTCCAATGGCGGCGAAGTGACCGGCATCATACCGGAATTTCTGGTCGATATGGAGGCAACGCGCCATTCTCTCGGACAATTGAACGAGCTCGTCATCACCAAGGACATGCACGAGCGCAAACATATGATGTTCGAGCGCTCGGATGCCTTCGTGACCCTGCCGGGCGGTGTCGGCACGCTGGAAGAGATTGTCGAGATCATGACCTGGGCGCAGCTTGGCCGTCACGCCAAGCCGATGGTCTTCGCCAATATCAACGGCTTCTGGAACCCGATGCTGGAACTGGTGCAGCACATGCGCGATCAGGGCTTCATCCACCGCGCCCATCTTCTCAACCCGCTTGTCGTCGACGAGGTGAAGGACATCGTGCCCGCCATCATCGAGCGGGCGCTGGCGCAGCAGAACCCTGAGGGCGATCCTTCGGTAATATCCCGGCTGTAGTTCATGTCGCCCCAGCGTGGGCGACGGTTTCGGGGTAACGATCTCCATCACTCAGCAAAAGAGCGTTAACGAAGCGCCATGCGGTTCGTTATAGTTTTAAGTGTATATTAATACAGATTTAACTGCGGCGTTGCTCCGCCCGTTCTTTTCATGGCCCCGTGACCGATCCTGTGCCAGCGTCAACAAGGCGTTGGTTGACCGCGAAATTTGTTTCGCCGCCAAGAGCGTGGGTGTTATCGGAAATGATTGCTTTTGTGATGCGGCTCAAGAGCCGGGCGCATTTCATTGTCAAAAGAAATTCCCTGCGGGGCAGGGAGGTCATCATGGGGTCCGCCACCCGTCGCAGGGTGGATGCGAAAACGAGACTCGGGATCATAATCGCCGTCTTCGTCGTCTTTTATGTCGCCGTTGCCGCGCGTCTTGTTCAATATGGCCTCGTCGAACCGGAGATTACCGCCTGGATCAACCCCGGCGTGACGGCGGTGGCCTCCCGGCCCGATATTGTCGACCGTAATGGCAGGTTGCTGGCGACCGATCTCAACATGGTGTCGCTTTACGCGGACCCGCGCAGGATCGTGGACGCCGACGAAGTTGTCGAAAAGCTTGCAACCGTCATCCCCAACCTCGATTGGCGCGAGACGCACCGCAGATTGCGGCTGGACAGCGGGTTCCAGTGGCTGCGGCGTCAGCTGACGCCCCGGCAGCAGGCGGATATTTTGAACCTTGGCATACCCGGCATCGGCTTCCGGCCGGAAAAGCGGCGGTTTTACCCGGGCGGCCCCACGGCCTCGCATATCGTCGGCCATGTCAATGTCGACAATCAGGGGCTTGCCGGCATGGAGCGTTATCTCGACCAGCAGGGGCTGGCCGATCTGCGTGCGACCGGTCTTGCGAGCGGCGTGGCCCTGGAGCCGGTAAGACTGTCCATCGATCTGCGGGTGCAGAACGCCGTCCGCGAGATCGTCGTGAAGGCGAAAAACGACTATCAGGCGGAAGCGGCGGGTGCGGTCATCGTGGATGTGGAGACGGGCGAGGTGCTGGCCATGGCATCGGTACCCGACTACGATCCGAACCAGCCGTCCCGTACCCTTGCCGATGGCAGCATCGACAGGGAGTATGAAAAAGGCTGGTTCAACCGGATGAGCAATGCGACTTTCGAGATGGGCTCCACCTTCAAGAGCTTCACCCTTGCCATGGGGCTGGATGCGGGTGCGATCACGCTCAATTCGATCGTCGATGCATCGCGGCCGATCCGCATGGGCGGCTTCACCATCAAGGATTTCTGGGGCCGGAACCGTCCGCTTTCCATCCCGGAAGTGTTTCAATACTCGTCCAACATCGGCACGGCCGCCGTCGCCGACATGGTCGGTATCGAAGGCCACCAGCAGTTTCTGACGAAACTCGGGCTTCTGTCGCGCATGGAAACCGAAATGCCCGGTGTGGCCACGCCCACCCAGCCGGCGACATGGAAGAAGATCAATTCCGTCACCATTTCCTTCGGGCACGGCATCGCCACCACCCCGTTGCAGACAGCGGTGGCCGCCGCGGCGCTCGTCAATGGCGGAAACCTGATTTCGCCAACCTTCCTGTCGCGCTCCAAGGAAGAAGCCGCGGCGATTTCCCGCGCCGTCATCAAGGGGAAAACAAGCACCGACATGCGTTATCTTTTCAACTGGAACGGCATAAAAGGCTCCGGCAGGCGCGCGCAGGTCGATGGATTCCATGTCGGCGGCAAGACGGGAACGGCCGACAAGGTCATCAACGGCCGCTATGCCAAGGATATCAATTTCAACACTTTCGTTGCCGCTTTTCCGATGCACAGGCCGCGATATGTCGTGCTGTCGATGATCGACGCCCCAAAGACAGGCGAGAACGGCGGGCGCACGGCGGCCTCCACCGCAGCGCCGATGATCCGCGAAATCGTCGCCCGGACGGCCGCACTTCTCGGCGTCAAGCCGCGTTTCGGTTACGAAGCGGACCCGCAGCTGCTGATGGATTATTGACTTCAGATTCCCTCATTCCCGTGACAGGCACAGGAATGAGGGATGGAGATAGCACGACGCCGCTATTTACCGCTTGAGCCGCATCAGGCTTGAGCCGGTATAGATCGCCAGCGCGATCCAGATCATCGCAAAGGCCGCCATCCGCACCATGTCGAAAGGCTCCTTGAAGATAAAGATGGCGATCAGGAAGATCATCGTCGGCGCGATATATTGCATGATGCCGATGGTCGACAGCCGCAGCAGCTTTGCGCCGTTGCCGTAGAGGATGAGCGGAACCGCGGTGACCACGCCGCTTGCCGCCAGAAGCCAGGTATCGGCGGAACTGCCGCCCATGAAATGCGCCTGTCCGCTGAAGGCGAGCCAGATCATGACCAGCACGGCGGGAATGGACAAAAGCATGACTTCCAGCAGGAAGCCCTGTGTCGCGCCGATCGGCAATGTCTTGCGGAAGAAGGCGTAAAAACCCCAGGACACGGTGAGCGCGATGGACACCCATGGCAGGCTGCCCGCGTGCCAGGTGAGGATGGCCACCGCCAGCGCCACAAGGCCGATGGCGGCGATCTGCGCCGGATAAAGCTTTTCCTTGAGAAGCACGGCGCCGAGGAAGATGCTGAACAGCGGATTGATGAAATAACCGAGTGCGGCATCAAGCGCGCGGCCCGCACCGATCGCCCAGATATAGACGCCCCAGTTGATGCTGATGAGAGCCGCCGTCAGGCTCGCCATGGCCAGCATTTTCGGGGTTTTCAGCGCCGTGCGGATTTCCGCCGTGCGTCCGAGTGCGATCAGCACGACCGCCGCGATCGGCACCGACCAGATGACACGATGGACGATGACCTCGATCGGCGAAATATGCGCAACCGCCTTCATGTAAAAGGGAAGAAAGCCCCACAGCAGATAAGCGGAAAGCGCGAAAGCAAAACCGCGCGCGCTGTCGCCGCCCTCCTGGGCCGGGAGCGATTTGTCGAGTGCCATGGGGAGTACCGCCAATTGTTCGGATGGCGTTTTATAACGGATCGCCACAGTGGCGGCCAATTCATTTCCGTGAAGGGTTCATGAGAAAAACTGCATGAATAAAAGGCGCGCTGCCCTTGAAATGGGCTGCCCCGCAGCGGGAGACAATGATTCACGCAGGAAACCCTGCATGAATCATTGTCTTATCCGGCCGTTGCAAGGTGATGAAATGATAGGTTATTTCCCGGCAAAACGGTCGTTGGCGCGGATCAGTTGGTCAAGAATGCCCGGCTCGCTCATCGCGTGCCCGGCCGCCTCGATGATATGGAAATCCGCTCTCGGCCAGGCCTTGGCCAGCTGCCAGGCATATTTCAGCGGGCAGGGCATATCGTAGCGCCCGTGCACGATAACACCGGGAATATCCCTGAGCCTGCCGGCATCGCGCAGCAATTGCCCTTCCTCCAGCCAGCCGCCATTGACGAAGAAATGGTTCTCGATGCGGGCGAAAGCGATGGCGTATTTATCCTCGCCGAAATCCTCGACACGGTCGGCATCGGTAACAAGCGCGATGGTCGCGCCTTCCCACTGGCTCCAGGCCTTGGCGCATTCCAGCTTCTTTGCCTCGTCGGCGCCGGTGAGATAGCGGTTATAGGCCTGCATCATCGCGCCGCGCTCGGCTTCGGGAATGGGTGCGATGAAGCTCTCCCAGCGGTCGGGTTACATTTCGGAAACGCCGAACTGGTAATACCAGTCCAGCTCCGGCCTCGTGACGGTGTAAATGCCGCGCAGGACCAGCTCGCTGACGCGGTCGGGATGGGTTTCGGCATAAGCGAGCGCCAGCGTCGAGCCCCAGGAGCCGCCGAAAACCAGCCATTTTTCGAAGCCGCAGAGTTCGCGCAGCCTTTCGATATCGGCAACGAGATGCCATGTGGTATTGGCTTCAAGCTCCGCATGCGGCGTGGAGCGGCCGCAGCCGCGCTGATCGAACAGGATGACGTCGTAAAGGGCGGGATCGAAAACGCGGCGATGCGTGGGGTTCACCCCGCCGCCGGGGCCGCCATGCAGGAATACGGCCGGTTTTCCACCGCGTGTGCCAACCCTTTCCCAATAGATCGTGTGGCCGTCGCCGACATCGAGCATGCCGGTCTCGAAGGGTTCTATCTCGGGGTAAAAGCCGCGCAATTCTTCGGTCATGGGTCATCGTCCTTCGCTGGCCATTCGGCCGTATCATGGTCCGGGTGCTGGCAATTGCTCACCCGAGGGGGAGGGCTATCCGTTGCAGGTTCCGGCTCGACCGGCAAGCCATCGAGTGCGCCGAACCAGTGCATTTTGCCGGTGAGATTGGACTGCGCCTCGGGCCTTACCCGCTGCGGCTCGTCCAGCGAACCGAGGGTGATATTGATGAAATCGGCGCCCGGCATGTCGTAGAACAGCGGCGTACCGCATCGGCCGCAGAAACCGCGACGCACGTGATCGGAGGACTGGAACCACGCTGCTTCGCCACGGGTCATTTCAAACTGCGTAAGCGCACTTGCGGCAAGCGGCATGAAATAATTGCCCGATGCCTTCTGGCACATGCGGCAATGGCACAGATGCGGATAACGAAGATCGCCCCCTATCCGGTAACGCACCGCGCCGCACTGGCATCCGCCGCTGAAACCCTCGGGCCCGCTCATGCGCGCCCGTCTTCCGGCGGCCAGACCTGCGTATCGTGATCCGGGTGCTGATAGGAGGTGATCTCCGCCTCGTCCACGCCCTGTTCCACGGCCGGCTTGCCGAACAGCTGCTCGATCCACGGCATCCGCTTATGAAAATTGACCTGCACCTGCGGCTCGATCCGCTCCGGCTCATCGAAAGCGCCGATGGCGATCTCCACGCCGCCGGGATAATGATAGGTCAGCGGCGTGCCGCATTTGTTGCAGAAACCGCGATGGATTTTTGCCGAGGAGCGGAAGAGGGCAGGCTGGCCGCGTGTCCAGGTCAGATGCGCCTGATCGGCGCTGACCAGCGCGCCGAAGAAATTGCCGAAATGTTTCTGGCACATGCGGCAATGGCAGATGGAGGCCCGGCCGAGCTTGCCCGCATGGAAACGCACGGCGCCGCACTGGCAACCGCCGGAAAATCCCGCTTCGCTCATCATCTGTTCTCCGGTGGCCAGTTTTCAGTGTCGTGGTCGGGATGCTGGTAGGAAACGAGATCGGCGAGGTAATCCACCTGCGTCAGGTCGTCCTCGGTGGCAACGGCAGGCAGCGTATGAAGCGTGTCGACGAAACCGATCTTGCGCTCCACGCCCCACTGAATGGTCGGCGGCAACGCGGCGGGATCGTCAAAGGCTCCGGCCGCCACCGCCACACCGTCAGGCGCCTCATAGGTGAGCGGCGTTCCGCATTCGGGGCAGAAACCGCGCTTGACGACACTGGAAGACTGGAAGCGTTTCGGCTCTCCCCGGGTCCATTCGAATGCCACGCCGCGCACCGAAACCAGCGGCGCGTAATAGGCCCCGAAAGCCTTCTGGCACATGCGGCAATGGCATATGGAACTGTCTTTCAGCTCTCCGAAGGCGCGAAAACGGATCGCGCCGCACTGGCATCCGCCGGTATATGTCGTCATGGTCGGTCCTCCTTCACCGTTCGGATAATGTGGAGACAGACATTGTCGATGTCTCCGAGGATATCCTCGTTCCAGAAACGGAGGACTGTCCAGCCGTCTTCCTGAAGCCGCGCAGTTCTTGCCTGATCGTAGCGCAGTGCCGCTTCAGATGTGTGTTGAGAGCCGTCGACCTCAACAATCAGACGATGATCCGAACAGGCGAAATCAACGATAAAGCCGGCAATCGGCATTTGTCTGCGAAAGCTTAGTCTTTCAAGGCGATGAGCGCGAATGGCATTCCAGAGCTTCAGCTCGGCATCCGTCATGACTTTACGCATCTGCTTCGCATATTTGCGATGCATCGGATCTACGTCTGCATGCGGCATGATTTGGCTCGCTGTTTAGTACGTCAACTCAGATTGGTTGAGGTAACTCAAAACCGCAAGCGGATTGTGGTGACCGTCGGCCCCCCTCTGCCCTGCCGGGCATCTCCCCCACAGGTGGGGAGATCGGCTAGAAGCACACTCCCCGCTCAATCCGCAGCGTCAGAGCTGGGCGAGCGGTCACCGCGATTGATCTCCCCACCTGTGGGGGAGATGCCCGGCAGGGCAGAGGGGGGTAAACCGGAAGCCGCAGCAGCAAATTACCGCTTCAACTCCCACGTCGTCGTCCGCTCCCCGGTCTCCTTGTCCTTGCCATCCTTCAGCTGAATGCCCTTTTCGGAAAGCTCGTCGCGCAAACGATCCGCTTCCGCAAAGTTCTTCGCCTTCAACATTTCCAGACGCAGCTCAACCAGCGCATCGACGGCTGAAACGATGGCCTCGTCCATTTCCGCCTTCTTCGGCAGGACACCCAGCAGGGCAGCACTCGCCGCAAAGGCGGGCAGCCTGGATGGGTCCAGATTGGCGGCGTGGGCCAGCGCATGCAGCGCCTGCACGGCAGCAACGGTATTGAGATCATCGGCAAGCGCTTCGAGCACGGTTTCATCCGGTGCAGCATCGGAAGCTTCCGCCGCCGGCCACTTGGCGAGCAGCCTTTCGGCCTCTTCCAGACGCTTAACCGAAAAATCGATCGGCTCGCGATAATGCGTCATCAGCATGGCGAGGCGCAGAACCTCGCCTGGCCATTTCCGGCCGCCGAATTTCTCCGTGTGCAGCAATTCATAGATCGTCACGAAGTTGCCCTCGGACTTCGACATCTTGCGGCCTTCCACCTGCACGAAGCCGTTATGCATCCACACATTGGCCATGACATGCGTGCCGTTGGCGCAGCGCGATTG
>QFOL01000045.1 GCA_003241215.1 Agrobacterium fabrum | reverse complement strand
GTTCTTCTGGGCATTTTCCGGCTTCCAGCCATCGGTATAGGCTTCGCCGACATTCTTGATCTTGCCGCCGTCAATGGCCGCCTTCAGCACTTCCTGCTGACCGGCGAACAGGAAGTCCGCATTCGGGTCGGAAGAAGAGCCCTTGATGAAGACGTAATTGCCTTCCGGCTTCACCTTGAAGACTTCGGCAGCCTGCAGACGGCCGACTTCCTTGTTATCGAAGGTGATGTAGAAGGCGTTCTGGTTTTCGATCAGACGGTCGTAACCCACGACCGGAATACCCTCGGCAACGGCCTTTTCAACGGCCGGGCCAATCGCGTCGCTGTCCTGCGCGAGAATGATCAGCGCGTTGGCGCCCTGCGAGATCAGCGATTCCACGTCGGTCAGCTGCTTTGCGGCGGATGACTGCGCATCGGCGGAGATGTATTTCGCGCCGGCCTTGTCGAGCGCCGCCTTGATGGCCGCTTCATCGGTCTTCCAGCGCTCTTCCTGGAAATTCGACCAGGAAACGCCGACGACGAGATCAGCGGCCATGGCGGCAGTGTGCAGGGAAACGAGTACGGCCGTACCCGCCAAAAGCTTGGCAAAAGAATTCATGATGTCCTCCCGGTAAGGGCGAAACCCCACACCTCCATGCAGGGAAAACGCCCGGAAAAAGCTGTCGGGCTCTGTGGTTTCACAATTTTCTCGACAGTCGAGAAAATTAATGTCAGAGATTCCTAATGCTGTCAACAACGGCTGCGGGCAGCATCCGGGTGCCTTGATCTTATGCGTGGCATACGCCATCAGACGGGATCAGCACGACAGGAAAAAGCCGTTCAGGGAGCAGGCCCCAGCCCATGTCCGCCATTGCAAGTACGGAACTGGTGCGCCAGAAAAACAGCCTGTCGGTGATGGCGGCGCTGCGCCTGCATGGCAGCCTTTCCCATACCGACATGTCTTCCTTCACCGGGCTCGCCTCCGCCACCGTCTCCGCCATCACCACCGAGCTTGAGCGGGCCGGCCTCATTCTCCGCAAGGAACAGCTTGCCGCCGCAGGCCGCGGCAGGCCACGCATTCTCTTCGGCCCGCGCGGCGCTTTCTGCCACGTCGCCATCGTCATCATCTCCTCCGACAGCGTGCAATATTCGCTGGTCGATTATGCCGGCAAGCTGGTGGATCGTTTTACCGAACAGAGGATCGCGGCTGAAAAAGGCACATTCGGCGGCGCGATCCTTGCAGGCCTCGCAAGGCTCGCCGACCGCTCACGTATCGACCGGCACGATATCCTGCAGGTCTCGATCAGCAGCAAGGGGCTGGTGGATGCGGCCTCGGCAACGCTTGTCTGGTCGCCGGTTCTCGGTGACGAAAGGATCGATTTCCAGCGGCTGGTTTCCGCAGACGGCCGCATCCGCGTGACGCTGAACAACGAGACGCTGCTGGCCGCAAAAGCCATCTGGATGCAGGAGCAGGCACGGGAAAACCCGGCGCTGGAAGCCCTCGTCACCCTGTCGCTCGGCCACAGCATCGGCCTTGGCATCGCCCGCGCAACGGGCGGCGCAATCGAGGTCAGCGCCCCCAATTTCGGCCATATGCTGCATCTGGCCGATGGCGCGCTCTGCCGATGCGGCACCAAAGGCTGCATCGAGGCCTATTCCGGCTTTTACGCCATACTGCGCTCGGCTTTCGAAGCCCCGCCGCAGGCGGAACCGGCGAAATTCGTGCCTATCCCCGAGGTGGACAAGATCGCGGCCTCAGCCCGCACCGGCGCCCGCATGGCGCGCCTCGCCTTCCGCACCGCCGGCCTTGCGCTCGGCAACGGGCTTTCACGCCTGTTCAGCCTGCATGGCCATATGCCGGTCTTCATCACCGGCCCCGGCACCCGTTATTTCGATCTTCTGGAAAGCGGCCTGCGCGACGGTCTGGCGCAATCGCAGGCGGTGCGTTTCGGCGGCATGCCGAAAATCGCCATAGCGCCCAACGAACCGGAACTGGTGTTCGAAGGGCACATGGAACACGCGCTTTCAGCCGCAGACGATTATATCCTGAGCGCCGACGGCCCGGAGAGACCGGTGCGGAATTCCGCGATTTGACGGGCGCTAAACATTCGTCCGTAACGAGACGCAGCTATTCGCCGCTTCACTAAAGCCGACGCAGGCCTTCGCGATGCGCAGTGTTCTCCGGCAATTTAACCGCAGTAGCGATACCAAGCCTTACGAGCAACTGGATGAAATTCCAGCCAAGATCAATCTGTCCCGGCTCCAGGCCGAGCCGAGCCGATTCCGGAAAAGCGTGG
Organism: Agrobacterium fabrum; assembly: GCA_003241215.1. Lineage (GTDB taxonomy): Bacteria > Pseudomonadota > Alphaproteobacteria > Rhizobiales > Rhizobiaceae > Agrobacterium > Agrobacterium fabrum_A. The sequence continues at coordinate 15,402 of QFOL01000045.1, read as the reverse complement.
TGGTTACCATGAAAGGATTCGCCGAAAGTGAGCACTGCTGCTGTCGGAATATTGTAGCCCTGTACAGCGACATTATCGACTGCCCACACCTGTTGGCCTCCACGATGCGCATAGTGGCCGATAAGCCAATGCCCGATCAGCGAAACCGAAATGCGTACTGCAATGCCCCAAACCACCCAGCTCCAGCCGCCGAGAAAATAGAACAACAATATCCAGGGCAGTTGCTGCGCCATCCAGCTACGCTCTAGGAACCGGTAGAAGCGGTCATTCGCAACCTCCGGCTCAATAAGGAACATCGGCGGACGCTTGAGTATGACTGCGCAGTGCATCTGCCACCAGGCGTCGACAAAGAAGGACCGCCGGTGGGCGAACAGGTCATGGCATTCTATTTGCCGCTGCGCCCAATCGCGTATGTCATGCGCGTAGATCATGCCGAAAGGTCCGGCCATGCCAACAAGCGTCCCCAGATAGACCAAGACACGCTCAACCGGCTTGCCGGTACGGAACGAGCGGTGGATCAGCAGCCTGTGCATTCCCACCGAATGTCCGGCGCAAATGGTGATCGCGGTCATGATGACGAACAGACTGAAACCACCCCAGGAAAATGTCAGCGGCCCGAAGATAACCGCCACCGCCGTCATCGCGCCCGTCCACACCGACTTCGCCGGCATCCAGCATACGCGCCCTTCCCTTGCATCACTCAGCGGTTGCGAGATCATACGTCCTGTGGAAATCGTCGCCATCCATCCCGCCCTTTTCCTGACTTGCCCGCACGCAGCCTTGTGCCATCAACCAACGGATGGTAGTCATTTAGTCTATGAGCTAATTACCTTTGTAGCTGATTTCACCAATTAGGCAATTAGCTAATTAGTTTAATTTTCGGCATTTGGAATCATCAGGGAAGGCAGGAGTATGTGATGGAGCAGGAGAACTATTCGGAAAAGCTGGCCGAGCAGGTAACAACTCCGCCCATGCAACTTGTTTTTGAGGCACTGGCATCAGCCCCACGCCGCAAAATCCTGGCCTATCTCACCCATTCGGATCTCACGGCTGGTGAAATAGCTGCACGCTTTGACATGTCGAAACCCTCCATCTCGCAGCATCTCAATGTGCTGGAAACCGCTGGCTTGATCTCGGGCAAACGCGAAGGCCAATTCATCCGCTACTCGCTGACGCCGAACAAGCTGGTGAATACACTCAACAGCTTTGTTCAAGACGTCTGCCCTGTCGGGCGGCCGCTCAAGAAGGAGAGCAAGGCATTGGCCGAGTTAAAAAAAAGCACGAAGGAGTAATGAACGCCCTATAGAAACCGTTCAAGGTGCTCCAGAGTTCATATCGCTAATGCTCAGGCCCGCTCCGCCACGGCTTCGGCCTTTTGCCCGCCACCCGTCAGCGCGGCCACGAACTCATCGAGACCGGCAACCTCGTCCTTGCTCAGGCGCAGGCCCTGTTTCGTGCGCCGCCAGAGAATATCCTCGGCCGCGCAGGCCCATTCGTGCTCAACCAGCCAACGCACCTCGCATTCATAAAGCGTGCCGCCGAAATGCCGGCCGAGGCCGGAGACATCGGTGGCGCTGCCCAACAGTTCCGCCGCCTTGGTGCCGTAGTTTCTGACAAGTCGCTCGGCATGGCGTCCGTCAAGGAAGGGATAACGGGAGACGAGCGCCCGCACCTGCGCCTCATATCTCTCCGCGCCGAAATCGCCGCCCGGCAGGTGGGAGCCCGCCGTCCACGGCTTGCCCTTTTCGCCGATCGCCGCGCCGATCTTTTCCAGCGCATGTTCCGCCAGCCGCCGGTAGGTGGTGAGCTTGCCGCCGAAAATGTTGAGGAGCGGAGCCTCGCCCGCAGCCTCCTCCACCTTCAGGACATAATCGCGCGTCGCCTCCTGCGCTTTCGAAGCGCCGTCATCGAAGAGCGGCCTCACGCCGGAATAGGTCCAGACGATATCTTCCGGCCGAACCGGCTCACTGAAATATTCGCTGGCCGCGTTGCAGAGATAGGAAATTTCATCTTCGGAGATGCGAACCCTGGCCGGATCACCCTTGTAATCGCGGTCCGTGGTGCCGATCAGCGTGAAATCGCGCTCATAGGGAATGGCGAAGATGATGCGGTTATCAGGGTTCTGGAAGAAATAGGCGCGCGGGTCGGAAAACTTCTTGCGTACGATGATATGGCTGCCCTGAACGAGCCGGACATTATGCACGTCGTTGCGGCCGAAGACGCCGGAAAGCACATTGTCCACCCAGGGGCCGGCGGCATTGACCAGCATACGCGCCTTGTGCGTGGCCACGCGTCCGCTTTTTTCATCCAGCGTCTCGATGAGCCACAACCCGCCTTCGCGCCGTGCGGAAACGACCCGCGTGCGGTTCATGATCGTCGCGCCGCGATTGGCCGCATCGCGCGCGTTGAGAACCACGAAACGGGCGTCATCCACCCAGCCGTCAGAATATTCGAAAGCCCGGGCAAAAGCCGGCTTCAGCGGCTTGCCCGCCGGGTCCTTGCGAAGATCGAGCGTGCGGGTCGCCGGCAGAAGCTTGCGGCCGCCGAGATTGTCATAAAGGAACAGGCCGAGCCGGACCATCCAGGCCGGGCGCACGCCGCCTTTCTGGATGGGCAGGACGAAACGCATGGGCCAGATGACATGCGGGGCCATGGCCCAGAGGATTTCCCGCTCCATCAGTGCTTCGCGCACCAGACGAAACTCGTAATGCTCGAGATAACGCAGGCCGCCATGGATGAGCTTGGTGGCGGCGGAAGAGGTGCCCGAAGCGAAATCGCCCTTTTCCGCAAGCGCCACGGAATAGCCCCTGCCCACGGCATCGCGGGCAATGCCGCAGCCATTGATGCCGCCACCGATGACAAAAAGATCGAAAATATTCTCGCCGGACATAGAGCCTCCACGACAGCGTCGGGGGATCGCGTCCCCATCGTTGAAAGACAATTGCCATAAAAACGAAAACAAAACGAATGTCAAAAGAAAACAAACGAAACACGTTCCGGCAAAGGCGAACGGCCGCTGCGCGCCGTCCACCGTATGGCCAGCCTCTTACGGGGTCTGTGTTTCAGCCATGTGTCGGGAAAACTTGCTCAAGCTCATAGAGCACGCCGCCCATATCCTTCGGATGCAGGAAAAGAACGGGATTGCCATGCGCGCCGATCTTCGGCTCGCCATTACCCAGAATTCGAACGCCCTTTTTGACCAGATCGTCGCGCGCCGCGACAATGTCAGGCACTTCGAAGCAGAGATGATGCGTACCGCCGCCCGGATTTTTCTCGAGGAAAGCCGCTATCGGCGAATTTTCGCCGAACGGATGAAGAAGTTCGATCTTGGTATTGTCAGCCTGAATGAAAACCACGGTTACGCCGTGTTCGGGTAGCGATTGCGGTTCCGAGACATCTGCGCCCAACAGCCTGTATCGGGCAATGGCGGCTTCGAGATCGGGCACCGCGATGGCGACGTGATTCAATCTTCCGAACATGGTCGTCTTTCCCTCACGCGTTCCGCCTGACGCCTTCGAGCAGGTCGAGGACCTTGTTGGCGGCATCCATGACATTGGTGCCGGGGCCGAAAATCGCCGAGACACCGTGGTCAAGCAGGAACTGATAATCCTGCCGAGGAATGACGCCGCCAACGACGACGATGATATCTTCCGCGCCCTTCTGTTTCAGCTCCTCGACCAGCTGCGGCGCCAGTGTCTTGTGACCGGCGGCGAGCGACGACATGCCGACCACATGCACCCTGTTCTGGACGGCGAGATCGGCCGCTTCAACGGGTGTTTGGAAAAGTGGGCCGGCCAGCACATCGAAACCTATATCGCCAAAGGCGGAGGCGATGACCTTCGCGCCGCGATCATGTCCGTCCTGCCCGAGCTTGGCGACCATGATGCGCGGCTTGGTGCCGATCCTCTCAGCCACACCGGAAAGCCGGGCGGCGAGCGTGGCGAGTTCCGGCTCGTCCTTATAGGCCTCGCCGTAAATATCGCTCACCACCTCCGGCACGGCGGCGTGGTCGCCGAAGGCCGCACGCAGCGCATCGGAAATCTCCCCAACCGTGGCGCGGGCGCGGGCGGCAACAACGGCGGCTTCGAGAATATTGCCCTTGCCGCTGCGGGCGATCTCGGAAAGTGCTGCCAAAGCGGCGGTCACGTCCTCGCCATCGCGGCGGCGGCGCGTTTCTTCGATGCGGCGGATTTGCGCGGCGCGCACGGCGGCGTTGTCGATATCGAGAACATCGATATCCTCTTCATTTTCGAGACGGTAACGGTTGACGCCGACGATGACCTCTTCGCCCTTGTCCACCGCCGCCTGCCGTCGCGTTGCGGCCTCTTCGATCAGCCGTTTCGGCAGGCCTTCCGCCACCGCCTTGGTCATGCCGCCGAGCGCCTCCACCTCCTCGATCAGCGCCCAGGCCTTCTCAGCCAGTTCATCCGTCAGGCTTTCGACATAATAGGAGCCGGCCAGCGGATCGACCACCTTGGTGATACCGGTTTCATGCTGGAGGATAAGCTGGGTATTGCGGGCGATGCGGGCGGAAAACTCCGTCGGCAGGGCAATCGCCTCATCGAAGGAATTGGTGTGCAGCGACTGCGTGCCGCCGAGCACGGCGGACATGGCCTCAAAGGCAGTGCGGACGATGTTGTTATAGGGGTCCTGTTCCTGCAGCGAGACGCCCGACGTCTGGCAATGGGTGCGCAGCATCAGCGACGAGGCCTTTTGCGGCTTGAACTCCTCCATGATGCGCGACCAGAGCAGGCGCGCGGCACGAAGCTTCGCCGCCTCCATGAAGAAATTCATGCCGATGGCGAAAAAGAACGACAGGCGCCCGGCGAAATCATCGACATTCAGCCCCTTGGCCAGCGCCGCCCGCACATATTCGCGGCCATCCGCTAGCGTGAAGGCCAGTTCCTGCACCAATGTCGCACCCGCTTCCTGCATGTGATAGCCGGAGATGGAGATGGAGTTGAATTTCGGCATCTCCTTCGCCGTATATTCGATGATGTCGGCAATGATCCGCATCGAGGGTTCCGGCGGATAGATATAGGTGTTGCGGACCATGAACTCCTTGAGGATATCGTTCTGAATGGTGCCCGAAAGGGCGGCGCGGGGCACCCCCTGCTCTTCCCCCGCAACGATGAAACTGGCGAGCACGGGAATAACCGCGCCATTCATGGTCATCGACACCGAGACTTTTTCGAGCGGAATGCCGTCGAACAGGATTTTCATGTCCTCGACGCTGTCGATCGCCACGCCGGCCTTGCCGACATCGCCCTCGACGCGCGGGTGATCGCTGTCATAACCGCGATGGGTGGCGAGATCGAAGGCCACCGAAACGCCCTGCTGGCCGGCGGCGAGCGCCTTGCGGTAAAAGGCGTTCGAGGCTTCGGCCGTGGAAAAACCGGCATATTGGCGGATCGTCCAGGGCCGGCCGGCATACATGGTGGCGCGCGGGCCGCGCGTGAAAGGGGCAAAGCCCGGCAGGCTGTCGAGATGGGAAATATTTTGAAGATCGTCAGCCGTATAGAGCGGCTTGACTTCGATGCCTTCGGGCGTGTGCCAGACGAGCGTTTCCGGTGAACGCTTCAGCTCTTTTTCGGCAAGCTGCAGCCAATCCCGCACCGTTTTTTCACCCGACATGCATCTCTCCCCTTCTGCATTTCATTTTAGCACTGTGGCCGGTGATCGTGACGAAAATCGAACGATCCGACCGCAGGCCCGCTCCCTTAAACCGCCCCGACCCGCATCCGTTCCGGAAAAATGGCAGCGGCCATCACTCGAATTCGAGGATGACTTCATCCACCGCGAGGCTGTCGCCCGGTTTTGCCGCTACTCTGGCAACGCGACCGCGTTTTTCCGCGCGCAGAATGTTTTCCATCTTCATGGCCTCCACCGTCGCCAGCGCCTGCCCGGCCTCCACCTCGTCGCCCTCACCCACGGAAATACCGGTGATGACGCCCGGCATGGGGCAAAGCAGCAGTTTCGATGTATCCGGCGGCAGTTTTTCCGGCATCAGCAGCGCCAGTTCCGCCACACGCGGGCTGCGCACATGGGCACGAATATCCATGCCGCGCCAGCGCAGGCGGATAGCAGCACCTGCAAGATCGACCTTGGCGGCGATAACCTCACCTTCAACCGTGAACAGGCCAAGGCTCTGGCCGGGAAGCCAGCCGGTATCGACGGTGAGCGCCGCGCCGTCTTCAAAACGGATCGCCGTACCATCCGTGCCGGTTTCAACGGCGACCCTGTGGCGAGAAGCGCCGGATGACACCACCCAGTCCTGACCGACGATGCGGCGGTGATTGCCGATGGTGCCGGAAATTTCGACCGCGCGGCTCTGCAGCCGCTGATGGATGATGGCGGCGATGGCGGAAAGCTGGCGCGCCGTGGCCTCATCCGGTTCCACGCCGGAAAACCCTTCCGGAAATTCTTCCGCGATAAAACCCGTCGTCAGGCGGCCGGCGCGGAAACGCTCATGCTGCATGACGGCCGACAGGAAGGGCAGATTGTGGCCGATGCCCTCCACCTCGAAACGATCCAGCGCCTGCCCCATGGCGTCGATGGCGGTTTCACGATCCTTGCCTAGAGCGCACAGCTTGGCGATCATCGGATCGTAATACATCGAGATTTCGCCGCCTTCGAAGACACCGGTATCGTTGCGGATGACGGTGCCGTTCTCCTGCGCACCTTCCTGCGGCGGGCGATATCGCGTCAGCCGGCCGATGGAGGGCAGGAAGTTGCGATAGGGATCTTCGGCATAAAGCCGGCTTTCGATGGCCCAGCCGTTCAGTTTCACATCCGCCTGCCCGAAGGAGAGCTTTTCTCCTGATGCCACACGGATCATCTGTTCGACCAGATCGATGCCGGTGATGAGTTCCGTTACCGGATGTTCCACCTGCAGACGGGTGTTCATTTCCAGAAAGTAGAAATTCCTCTCGCCATCGACGATGAATTCCACCGTGCCGGCCGAATGGTAACCGACGGCTCTCGCCAGCGCCACGGCCTGCTCGCCCATGGCCTTGCGGGTCGCTTCATCCAGAAAGGGCGATGGCGCTTCCTCGATGACTTTCTGGTTACGGCGCTGGATCGAGCATTCGCGCTCCCCCAGATAAAGTGTGTTGCCGTGCTTGTCGCCCAGCACCTGAATTTCAATGTGGCGCGGCTGGGTGACGAATTTTTCAATGAAAATGCGGTCATCGCCAAAGGAGGATTTCGCCTCGTTTCTCGAGGACTGGAAACCCTCGCGCGCCTCGGCATCGTTGAAAGCGATGCGCATGCCCTTGCCGCCGCCGCCGGCCGACGCCTTGATCATGACGGGATAACCGATCTGCGATGCGATCCTCACCGCCTCATCCGCATCCTCGATCAATCCCATATGGCCGGGAACGGTGGAAACGCCCGCTTTCGCAGCCAGTTTCTTGGAGGTGATCTTGTCACCCACGGCCTTGATGGCGCCAACAGGCGGACCGATGAAAACGATACCAGCCTTTTCCAGCGCCTCGGCAAAGGCAGCATTTTCCGACAGGAAACCGTAACCGGGATGAACAGCATCCGCCCCGGTCTTCGCGATTGCCTCGAGAATCCTGTCGATGACGATATAGGACTGCGATGAGGGGGCCGGGCCGATATGAACGGCCTCATCCGCTTGTCTCACATGCAGCGCATTGGCATCCGCATCCGAATAAACCGCGACAGTGGCGATGCCCATTTTCTTCGCGGTCTTGACCACCCGGCAGGCGATCTCGCCGCGGTTGGCGATGAGGATTTTCTTGATCATTCGCCATCACTTTCCGCAACATGATTTTCAATCGGCACCAAATACGCAGTCGGGACCTCATCGGTCAGCCAGACGCCATTATCGGCTTGGTAAAAACGGTGACCCTCGGAAAACATCCGGCCGGCGTCTACAACCAGAACAGCAGGTTTTCCGTGCCGTTGACCGACGCTATGCGCGGTTGTCCGGTCTTCGGAGAGATGAACCTGCTGGCGGCTCCCCGGGCGCAGTCCCTCTCGCATGATCGCCTCAAGGAAACGGGTCGCCGTACCGTGGAACAATTGCGGCGGCGGTTCGACAGGCGGCTGGCCAAGATCGACCTTCACGGAATGCCCCTGCGCCGCCCGGATGCGGCGGCCGTCTTCCGACAGCGTGAAGCGCTTCTTGTCGCTTTCTGCGACGACCGAAAAGAGGCCTGCCTCATCGAGCGGCGTGCCGCTCGCATTCGCTTTTGCCAACAGATCCGCGATATCCGCCCAACCCTGAGCATCCAGGGTCAGGCCGATACTTTCAGGCGCATGGCGCAGAACGTAACTCAGAAATTTGCTGGTCGCTGGCGACATCGAATTTCATTCCCCGTTGGCGGATGACAGCACGCTCAAATCTCGAAAAAATTCTCGAAAGACTCAGGGAAGTTCTGCCGCGCGACGCGCTCGTCAATGACAAGCATCGCCTGATAGGAAAGCGGATCGAAATTCTTTTCCGCCGGCACCACCTCGCGGCCGAAGAGCAGGTTGAGGCGAGCGGCGTCGAGATTGCCGCGCTCGAAGGGCTCGGCACCGAAATGGTGCCAGAGCGAGTGCAGGAAGGCGGCATCGATGCGATGCTCCTTGGTGTCGTTGCGCGCCCGGCGGGGTATCATCTTGATAGGTGTTACCCCTTTGGGGTTGGCGCGGCGGATGGTGAACTGGACACCCGTGCTCGGCATGCCGGAGGGAAATCCCTTGTGTTTGGTCATTTCGGGCAGGTTCGCCATCTTTTGTCCTTCCAGAACATTTCCAGTAAAAGCTGCCTTGCTTTTACGTCCGGAAATGCGTCAATTCAAATAGTTAGAGCGCTTTTGGCGCTCTAATCTTTTCTTACGCCGTGCCGATCTTGTCCTGCGTCTTCGTCTCGAAGTCGGAGGCATCGTGGCGTTCATGCAATTGTTCGGACGGATCGCCCGAGGTCTTGTTGACGATCACGCCACGCTTGACCGCCGGGCGTTCGCCGATTTCGAGCGTCCAGCGCATGACGTGTCTGTAACCGTCGGCTTCAAGGAACGCACCGGCATCGCCATAGGCCTGACCCAGCGCGATCTTGCCGTACCACGGCCAGACGGCCATGTCGGCGATCGTATATTCCGAACCCGCCAGGTAGCGGTTCTCAGCCAGATGCCGGTCCAGCACGTCGAGCTGGCGTTTGACTTCCATGGCGTAGCGGTCGATGGCGTATTTGATCTTCACCGGCGCATAAGCATAAAAATGGCCGAAACCGCCACCGAGGAAGGGGGCGGAACCCATCTGCCAGAACAGCCAGTTCAGCGCCTGCGTGCGGGCATTGCCCTCTTTCGGCAGGAAGGCGCCGAATTTTTCCGCGAGGTAAACGAGAATGGAGCCGCTTTCGAAAATGCGCGTCGGCTCAGGCGTTGAGTGATCCATCAGCGCCGGGATCTTGGAATTCGGATTGACGCCGACGAAACCGGAACCGAACTGGTCGCCTTCACCGATCTTGATCAGCCAGGCATCATAATCTGCGCCCTTGTGGCCGGCGGCCAGCAATTCTTCCAGCATGATGGTGACCTTCTGGCCATTCGGCGTCGCCAGCGAATAAAGCTGCAGCGGATGTTTGCCGACCGGCAGTTCCTTCTCATGGGTGGGACCGGCAATCGGGCGGTTGATATTGGCGAACTGGCCGCCATTGCCCTTGTCCCAGGTCCAGACCTTGGGCACTTCATATCCGGCGGGGAAATTATCTGCGGAGGAATTCTCGGCCATAAAAATCTGTCCTTGTGCGTTTCGGGAGGACATCCGGACATCCGGGCGCCTGAACAAACATATAGTAAGGTGGCCGAAGCATTTTTCCAGTCTCAGAGCGGAATAGTGTCGTGTTTCTTCCAGCGGGTTTCCACGCTCTTGTTACGCAGCGACGCGAAGGCGCGGGCGATGCGGCGGCGTGAGGAGTGGGGCATGATGACCTCATCGATGAAACCGCGTTCCGCCGCCACAAAGGGGTTGGCGAAACGCTCTTCATATTCCTTCGTGCGCGCGGCGATCTTTTCCGGATCGGAAAGCTCGGAACGATAGAGGATTTCCGCCGCCCCCTTCGCGCCCATCACGGCAATTTCCGCCGTCGGCCAGGCGTAATTCACATCCGCGCCGATATGTTTGGAGGCCATCACGTCATAAGCGCCGCCATAGGCCTTGCGGGTGATCAGCGTCACCATCGGCACCGTCGCTTCCGAATAGGCGAAGAGAAGTTTCGCGCCGTGCTTGATGACGCCGCCATATTCCTGTGCCGTTCCGGGCAGGAAACCCGGAACATCCACCAGCGTCAGCAGCGGAATATTGAAGGCATCGCAAAAACGCACGAAACGCGCCGCCTTGCGCGAACTGTCGATATCGAGGCAGCCGGCCAGCACCATCGGCTGGTTGGCGACAACGCCCACCGTCTGGCCTTCGAGACGGATAAAGCCGGTGATGATGTTGCGGGCAAAGGCCTCCTGCAACTCGAAGAAATCGCCTTCGTCGGCCAGCGCGTGGATCAGTTCCTTCATGTCATAGGGCTTGTTGGAACTATCAGGGATCAGCGTATCGAGCCGTGCTTCCAGCCGCGCCGGATCGTCATGGAACGGCCGCACCGGCGGCTTTTCGCGATTGTTCAGCGGCAGGAAATCGAACAGCAGCCGCACATGTTCCAGCGTCTCGATGTCGTTTTCGTAAGCGCCATCGGCGACAGAGGATTTTTTCGTGTGTGTGGAGGCTCCGCCCAGCTCTTCGGCTGTGACGATCTCGTTCGTCACGGTCTTCACCACATCCGGCCCGGTCACGAACATGTAGGAAGTATCGCGCACCATGAAGATGAAATCGGTCATAGCCGGCGAATAGACGGCACCGCCCGCACAGGGCCCCATGATGACCGATATCTGCGGCACGACGCCGGAGGCGACGACATTGCGCTTGAACACATCGGCATAACCGCCGAGCGAGGCCACGCCCTCCTGAATACGCGCGCCGCCGCTGTCGTTGAGGCCGATCACCGGCGCGCCGTTGCGCACCGCCATATCCATGATCTTGCAGATCTTCTGGGCGTGGGTTTCCGAGAGCGAGCCGCCGAGCACGGTGAAATCCTGCGAAAACACATAGACCTGCCGGCCATTGATGGTGCCCCAGCCGGTAACGACACCGTCACCCGCCACCTTCTGCTCCGCCATGCCGAAATCCACGGCGCGGTGAGTGACATACATGTCGTATTCCTCGAAGGAACCTTCATCCAGGAGCACGTCGATACGCTCGCGCGCCGTCAGCTTGCCCTTGGCGTGCTGCGCCTCGATGCGCCTGACGCCGCCGCCGAGCCGTGCCTCTTCCCGCCGCGTCTCCAATTGCTCCAGAATGCCGGGCATGTTTCCTCCATGCGTTTCCCCAAAATCAATAGCTTAGAAAACATTCGCCTAGAAGCCTTGATCGTGCGCGTATGCGTGCCATAAATATTTGCAATGTTTAATTTTGCAAAGTTGCAACATGGCGACGGAAAAACTCTTCATCGGCCGTAAGGTTCGCGGCCTTCGCGAAAACGCCCGCGCCACGCAGGCGCAATTTGCCGAACGGCTCGGCATTTCGGCCAGTTATCTGAACCAGATCGAGAATAACCAGCGCCCGGTTTCAGCCAGCGTTCTGGTGACGCTGGTGGAAAAATTCCAGCTCGATATGGCGGAACTGGCGACAGGCGAAAGCGACCGGCTGGTTTCCGCCGTGCGCGAGGCGCTGAAAGACCCGCTGTTCCTGAATTACGAGCCTGGGCTTCAGGAGTTGAAGCTGATTGCCCAGAACGCGCCGGGTTTTGCCCATGCGCTGCTGCGCGCCCATCAGGCCTATCGCCAGAACAGCGAGCAGCTGGTGCAGCTGGATGACCGGCTGGGCCGCGGCACCGCGCAGGTAGAAAGAACCCCCTATGAGGAGGTGCGCGACTTCTTCCACTTCGTCGACAATTACGTCGCCGAGATCAATCTTCTGGCCGAGGAGCTGGCGGAAGAACTGGAGATAGAAGGCGGCGAGACCAATGGCATTCTGGCGGCGCATTTGCGCAACCGTTACGGCATCCATATCACCCGAACCGAGGCGGCGGGCGGGTTGATCCGGCGCTTCGATCCTGCCAGCAAAACGCTCGCCCTCAGCTCCTACATGGCCGCGCCGACCCGCTGCTTTCAGCTTGCATTGCAGATCGCCCAGCTTCACGCCGGCCCAACCGTGGACAGGGTGCTGGCCGGCGCCGGTTTCCGCAATTTGGAAGCCGCAGAAATCTGTCGTATCGGGCTGCACAATTATTTCGCCGCGGCCCTCATCCTGCCCTATGGCCAATTTCACAGGGCGGCGCAGGAACTGCGCCACGATCTCGAGCTTCTCGCCGTGCGTTTCGGCGCGAGCCTTGAGCAGGTGGCCCATCGTCTCAGTACCCTGCAACGGCCGGGCATGAAGGGCGTGCCGATCTTTTTCGCCAAGATCGACCGCGCCGGCAACATCACCAAACGCCACAGCGCCACGCGGCTGCAATTTGCCCGTTTCGGCGCGGCCTGTCCGCTGTGGAATATCCATCAGGCCTTCGAAAGCTCCGACAGGATCGTACGGCAATTGGCGGAAACGCCGGACGGCGTGCGCTATCTTTCCATCGCCACCCAGATCGAAAAGGCCGGCGCCGGTTTCAACACGGAAAGACCGCGTTATGCCATCGCTCTCGGCTGCGAAATTTCACACGCGCAGAATTTCGTTTATGCCGATACGCTCGATCTCGGCAATGCGGCCTCCTTCAAACCCATCGGCATTTCCTGTCGGGTCTGCGAGAGGGTGGATTGCGTGCAGCGCGCGGTACCGCCGCTGAAACGCAGGCTGCATTTCGACCATCTTTCACGCGGAGCCCTGCCCTACAGTATCGCCGATTTCTAGGCTCACGCACCGATTCAGGGCAGCGGCACCATGGCGCGCCGCATCACGGCGGCGTAATAGGCCCAGAACAGCCGTGCGGCGACCGAGCGCCAGGGCGTCCAGAGTTCCGCCCGCTCCGCCAGCCATTTCGCGTCCGGCCGGGTTTCAAACGACAGCGCGTGCCCTACCGCGGATCTCAGCGCCACATCGCCGACCGGAAAAATATCCGGGTGGCCACCGCAGAACATCAGATAGACCTCCGCCGTCCACGGACCGATACCGCGAAGCGCCACCAGTTCGGAAAGGGCTGCGCCAGCCTCCCTGCGCACCACGCCGTGAAGATCGATCTGCCCTTGCGTGACGGCACGCGCCAACCCTTCCAGCGTCGTCGCCTTGGCGCGCGAAAGGCCGAAGGTGGCGCGCAATTCCTCCGGCGCGCCGAGATAATTTTCCGCCGTGACCACGCCGCCGGTGCCGGCAAGGATACGCGCCCATATGGCGTTGGCGCTGGCGCGCGACACCATCTGCGAGACGACGATATGGGCAAGGCCGGCAAAACCGGGCTCGTGCAAGCGCAGTTGCAGAGGACCGGCCTTTTCGATGGTGAGACTGAGAGCCGGATCGAGGCGGGCGAGCTGCGCCAGCCCTTCGTTGATGTCGTCGATCCCGGTAATGATTTTCATATCCGCCATTCCATATCCCCGCAGCCGGCTGGCGGGGTGCTTTAAAACATGGCAGAAGAAACCATGCCTTCGCCTCTCCGTCAAAAACCGGTTTACCGTTTTGCACCAAGCCCCAATGGCCTGCTGCATCTCGGCCACGCGCTTTCCGCCTTCCTGAACCATGACATGGCGCGGGACAATGGCGGCCGCTTTCTGCTGCGCATCGAGGATATCGACCAGACACGCTGCACCCCGGAGCTGGAACGGGCAATCTATGACGATCTTGGCTGGCTGGGTCTCGACTGGGAGAAACCGGTGCGGCGGCAATCGGAGCATTTCGACGCGTACCGCGCGGCGCTGGACAGGCTGGTCGGCGTGGGCCTCGCCTATCCAGCTTTTCTCAGCCGTGGGGAAACAAAGGCCATCGTTCGTACTTTTGAGGCGGAGGGGGAACTCTGGCCACGCGATCCCGATGGCGCGCCGCTCTACCCGGCCATAGACCGGGAGAGGTCAAAGACGGAGCGGGATACACTGCTCGCCTCCGGCCGACCGTACGCCTGGCGGCTCGACATGGAACAGGCGATCCGCGCCGCCGGCAGCCCCCTGTTCTGGCAGGAAAGCGGCGATGGCGAGACAGGACGAATCGAAGCCCTGCCAGCGCTTTGGGGCGATGTGGTGCTGTCGCGTTCCGACGCGCCTTCGAGTTATCATCTTTCCGTTGTGGTTGATGATGCGCTGCAGGGCATCACCCATGTGGTGCGCGGCATGGACCTCTTCCACGCAACCGCCATTCACCGGCTGTTGCAACACCTGCTGGACCTGCCGCAACCGGCCTATCACCATCACCGGCTGATCCTGGGCGCGGACGGGCGCAAGCTCTCGAAAAGCGAAGGCAGCACCGGGCTTTCCGCCCTTCGTTCGGAAGGTGCTGCGCCCTCAGATATCCGCCGGCTTGTCGGGCTCCTCTAGCGCCCGCTCCCGGCGCGCACCGTTTCCGCCGATATTGCGGCGGATGATCTGCCGGACCTTGTATTTCATCAGCGCCGCATTCACCTCCGCGCCGAGCATGAAGATGACGCCGACCATGTAAAGAAACACCAGAACCACCATGACCGAGGCGAGGCCGGCATAGGTCGCGGCATAATTGGCAAAGGTGGAAAGATAATAGGCGAAGATCGCCGCGCCGATGACCCAAAAGATCATCGTCAGCAAAATCCCGGGCCAGACATCCCAGATGCGGCGCTTGCCGGCCGGAAGCCACAGATGCGCCGCCACCAGCCCCGCCGTCAGCACAACGATGGTGCCGTAAAGACCGAGGCTGGAGACCGTGCTCAGCACCTCCGTCAACCAGGGAAACTTTTCCTCCGCAAAGGACATGGCGACCGGCACGGCGACAAGCACGATGCTGATGCCGGCAAAGACCACAACGGCGATCAGCACGTAAAGCAGGCTGAGCAGGCGGGTGACATACCACCAGCGCGTTTCGGTAACACGATAGGCGCGGTTCAATGAAATGCGCAGCGCCTCCACACCATTGGACGCAAAATAAGCGGCCGCCAGCACCGAAATCGTCAGCAGCCCGCCGCGCGGTATGGTCAGCACCTGCTGCACCTGCGCCGCCAGCGGCCCGGCAATCGCCTCCGGCCAGGTGTCGAAAATCAGATGCACCGCGGTTTCGGAAAACTGGTCGGCCCCGAGAAAACCGGCAAGCGCTGTGCCGAAAATAAGAAACGGAAACAGCGCCAGCAGGATGGACAGCGCCATATGGCTCGCCATCGCCCAGCCGTCATCCTCGGCGAAATGGGAATAGGCATCGAAGGCAACCTTGCCTGCCAGGCGCACTGCGGCAACCATG
>QFOL01000365.1 GCA_003241215.1 Agrobacterium fabrum | reverse complement strand
TCCGCCGTGCCGCTATCGCCATAGAAGATGGTCACCCCGGCGGCCGGGACGATGGCGATGGCGCGGGTGATGAGGCGGCGCAGCCAGGGGGCAAGCCGCATCTTGAGGAAACCCTCCATCACGATCTGGCCGGCAAGCGTTGCCGTGACGGTGGAATTGATGCCGCAGCACAAAAGCGCCACGCCGAACAGCGTCGGCGCAATGGCAAGACCCAGCAGTGGTGCCAGCAGATTATGGGCTTCGCCGAGTTCGGCGACATTCGTCTGTCCGGTTTTGTTGAAGGTCGCCGCCGCGAGAATGAGGATCGAGGCGTTGATGGTGAGGGCGAACATCAATGCGATAGTGGAATCGAGCGTCGCGAATTTCAGCGCCTCACGCTTTTCGGCAACCGTCTCGCCGATTTCGCGGGTCTGCACGATGCCCGAATGCAGATAGAGATTATGCGGCATCACCGTCGCACCCAGAATGCCGAGCGCCAGATAGAGCATGTCCGGATTGGTGACGATGTCGGTCGTCGGCGCAAAACCGAGGATCACCTGCCCCCAGTCGGGGTCGGCAAGCGCCACCTGAATGGCGAAACACACGGCGATGACGCCAAGCAGGGTGATGACCAGCGCCTCCACCCAGCGAAAGCCGAGCTTCTGCAGATAAAGGATCAGGAATACATCGAGCGCGGTGATGAGAACGCCAAGCTCAAGCGGAATGCCGAAGATGAGGTTGAGGCCGATGGCGGTGCCGATCACCTCGGCGATATCGGTAGCGATGATGGCGATTTCGGCCAGCAGCCAGAGCACCATGGCCACCGGCTTCGGATAGGCATCGCGACAGGCCTGGGCGAGATCGCGGCCGGATGCGATGGCAAGACGGGCGCAGAGCGATTGCAGCACGATCGCCATGATGTTCGAGACCAGCGCAACGGTCAGCAGCGTATAACCGAACCTGGAGCCGCCGGCGAGCGACGTCGCCCAGTTGCCGGGATCCATGTAACCGACCGCAACGAGATAACCGGGACCGAAAAAGGCCATCGCCCGGCGAAACGTGCCGGCATTCGGCTTGACCCTGATCGAGCTGTGAACGTCGGACAATGAGAGATCGTCGCCGTTCCGCCGCCATCCAAAGACTGGCTTGTCCATTTTATGCGCTTTCGAATGGAAGGTTGAATTTATGCAATTGCAAATCATTCGCATAAGCAACAGCGGCTGGCAAGCGGAGTTTTGCGGCCAGGCAGACGACGGCGGGGAAACCCGTCCGGTTTGAACGCAATCCGGCAAGCCGTCACGCTCTCGCCGGCTGCCGCTCCCGCCTTTCCGGCCTGAAACAAGCATCCAACGGGCAAAACACTACGGCTGAAACGCCTCGTCTCGCGGCGCAGGCGCGGATCCGCCGGATTTCGGCTCCGGGTCGAAATTCCGCGGGTCGAAATTCCGCGGGTCGGAAGAGAAGGACGGCAGCAGATACATAGGCTGCTGCAAAGGCAGGCGCAGGTGACGGAACCGCGATCAGTCGGGCGCGCTTCACGGCCTTGTCATCGCCCCTGCCCGCGCGCGCCGGAACAGCCGGGCGCCCGCCTGCGTTGACCTTCGGAAACACGCAAATACCGGGGAAGTTCATGCGACGTGGTCGGAAATTCAGCCTGGTGAACCATCCGAGCCGCTGGCCTAAATATATCATGGCGCAGCGAAGGCCGCGCGACTGGCTGATGACGATCAGCGGCATCGTGCTGCTCTTCATCGTCGCCGCCGCGGTCGCCATGGGCTATCTCGTCACCAGCCATCCCGGCAAGCCGGAGCCGAACGCCGGAATCGCAGAGGAACAGGCAGCGGAAAACGGCGGATGAGCGGCGGCGCGGCGGCTTAACTCAGGCCCGCAAGATGCCCGCTGAACTGCGCCTCGTGCAGGCGGCTGTAATGGCCCTTGGCGGCCAGAAGTTCGGCATGGGCGCCGGTTTCGGCAATGCCGGTCTGGTCCACCACCACGATGCGCGAGGCATCGCGGATCGTCGCCAGCCGGTGGGCGATGACAAGCGTGGTGCGGCCCCTGGCAAGTTCCGTCAGCGATTGCTGGATGGCGCGTTCGGTTTCCGTGTCCAGCGCCGAGGTCGCCTCATCGAGAATGAGAATCGGCGGGTTCTTGAGGAACATGCGGGCAATGGCGAGACGCTGTTTCTGGCCGCCGGACAATTTGACGCCGCGCTCGCCGATGATGGTGTCGAGCCCGAGCGGCATGGCCTCGATGACGCTATCCAGCCGGGCGCGCCGCGCCGCCTCCATGATGTCCGCATCCGAAGCGCCGAGCCGGCCATATTCGATATTCTCACGGATCGTACCGCCGAACAGGAAAACATCCTGCTGCACGATGCCGATCTGGTTGCGCAGCGATGCAAGCTTCATCCCGCGGATATCGACGCCGTCAATGGTGATCGCACCGCTGGTGACGTCGTAAAAGCGCGGCAGAAGCGAGCAGAGCGTCGTCTTGCCCGCCCCCGAAGGGCCGACAAAGGCCACCGTCTCGCCGGCGCTGATCTTCAGGTCGATATTGGCGAGAACCTGCTTGCCCTCGGCATAACCGAAACCGACATGGCGATATTCAATATCGCCGCGCAGCAGCGGCGCTTCCACCGCATCCGGCGCATCGACAATATCGGGCGCGGTGTCCAGCAGTTCGGTGAAGCGGCGGAAACCGGCAATGCCCTTCGGATAGGTCTCGATGACCGAGTTGATCTTTTCCACCGGGCGGAAAAACACGCCGACCAGGAGCAGGAAGCCGACAAAGCCGCCTTCCGTGAGATCGCCCGTCAGCACGAACCATGCGCCGCAGATCATCACGATCATCTGCGTCAGCCGCATGCTCATGTAGCTGAGCGAGGTGCTGGCCGCCATGATCTTGTAGGCGTCAAGCTTGGTGCGGCGGTATTTCTGGTTGTCCTTCTCGAACAGCGCCCGCTCATGATCCTCGTTGGCGAAAGCCTGCACGACCCGCATGCCGCCGACATTTTCCTCGATACGGGCGTTGAAATCCCCGACCCGGCCATAAAGTGCGCGAAAATTCTGCGTCATGCGGCCGCCGTAACGGCTGGTCACCCAGGCAGTAACGGGCACGACGGCGGCGGTGATGAGCGCCAGCGGCACATTGACCGACAGCATCAGCAGGAAAGCGCCGATGAAGGTCATGATGGCGATGAACAGGTCTTCCGGGCCGTGATGGGCCACCTCGCCGATCTCTTCCAGGTCCTTGGTCAGCCGCCCGACCAGATGACCGGTCTTCTGGTTGTCGAAATAACGGAAGGAAAGCTTTTGCAGATGATCGAAGGCCAGACGCCGCATGTCGGTCTCGATGTTGATGCCGAGCATGTGTCCCCAGTAGGTGACGGTCGCCATCAGCCCAGTATTCAGCACATAGATGAGCAGCAGCCCCACGGAAGCGGCAAGGATGATGGCCCATTCACCGCCCGGCAGCAGCACATCCACAAAGGCCTTTACCGCCATGGGAAAACCGAGTTCGAGCACACCCGACAAAACCGCGCAGGAAAAATCGAGAATGAACAGACCGCGATAGGGACGGTAATAAGCGAAGAAACGGCGGAGCATGGCATGACCTGAAGATCGGGCGCGGCAACCTTACGCCGCAATAAAAACGGAGTTCAATTGTCATATTTCAATGCGCGCGCCAAGACCGATGTTCTATTTTTACCAAAATCGTTCAATAGGTTCAGCAATAAACACACAACG
>QFOL01000364.1 GCA_003241215.1 Agrobacterium fabrum | reverse complement strand
ATGGTGCTCCGCGCGGGGCATGGAATGGATTGTCATGCAGACCGTTTTGATTGTTATTCACCTCATGATCGTGCTGGCGCTTGTCGGCGTGGTCCTGATTCAGCGTTCCGAAGGCGGCGGCCTCGGTATCGGCGGCGGTTCGGGCTTCATGTCCGCGCGCGGAACGGCCAATGCGCTGACCCGCACCACGGCGATCCTTGCCGCGTTGTTCTTCGCGACCTCGCTCGGCCTCGGTCTTCTGACGCGCTACGAATCGCGCCCGACCGACATTCTGAACCGTATTCCGGCCACGCAGGGCCAGGGTAACGGCATTCTCGATACGCTCGGTCCGTCCACGACGCCGTCGACGCCGGCTCCGGCTGAGAATGGCGTTCCGACCAATGGTGCAGCCGCACCGGCTCAGACGACCCCGGCTCCGGCCGCTTCCGGCACGGCCGCTCCGGCCCCGGCGCAGCCCGCCGATCCGAACGCAGTTCCGACCGGTCAATAAGCCCGGTTTTGATTTAACGCTCCGGCAGGCCAAAAGCCTGCCGGTTTTCTTTTGTGTGCATTCCGGCCTGACCCATCGCAAATTCGTCAACAGCGAATTTTCGAAAGCATGAAATTTGGGCTGGCGGAATCAGAGGTAAAAAGGTATCCGGTGAATCCCATGGCGCGATATGTATTCATCACAGGCGGCGTGGTCTCCTCTCTAGGCAAGGGCATCGCCGCGGCAGCACTCGGAGCTTTGTTGCAATCCCGTGGTTATCGGGTGCGGCTTCGTAAACTCGACCCCTATCTGAACGTCGATCCCGGCACCATGAGCCCGACACAGCACGGCGAAGTGTTCGTGACTGACGACGGTGCCGAGACGGACCTCGATCTTGGCCACTACGAGCGCTTCACGGGGCGTTCGGCCACCAAGACCGACAACATCACCACCGGTCGCATCTACAAGAACATCATCGACAAGGAACGACGCGGCGACTATCTCGGCGCAACTGTTCAGGTCATTCCGCATGTCACCAACGAGATCAAGGATTTCGTGATCGAGGGCAATGACGATTACGACTTCGTCATCTGCGAGATCGGCGGCACGGTGGGTGACATCGAGGCGATGCCGTTCATGGAAGCGATCCGCCAGCTCGGCAACGACCTGCCGCGCGGCACGGCGATCTATCTTCACTTGACGCTGATGCCTTACATCCCGGCGGCTGGCGAATTGAAGACCAAGCCGACCCAGCATTCCGTGAAGGAACTGCAGGCGCTCGGCATTCACCCCGACATCCTGCTGGTGCGCGCCGACCGGGAAATCCCGGAAGCGGAACGCCGCAAGCTTTCGCTGTTCTGCAACGTGCGTCCTTCCGCCGTCATCCAGGCGCTGGATGTGGCGAATATCTATGACGTTCCGATTGCCTACCACAAGGAAGGCCTCGATTCGGAAGTGCTGGCCGCGTTCGGCATCGAGCCGGCGCCGAAGCCGCGTCTGGAGCCGTGGGAAGAGGTCTGCAACCGTATCCGTACGCCGGAAGGCGAGGTCACGATTGCGATTGTCGGAAAATATACCGGCCTCAAGGATGCCTATAAGTCGCTGATCGAGGCGCTGCATCACGGTGGCTTCGCCAACCGCGTCAAGGTCAAGCTGGAATGGATCGAGTCGGAAGTCTTCGAAAAGGAAGACCCGACGCCCTATCTCGAAAAGGTGAACGGCATTCTGGTGCCGGGCGGCTTCGGCGAGCGCGGTTCGGAAGGCAAGATCATGGCGGCGCAGTTCGCGCGTGAGCGCAACGTGCCCTATTTCGGCATTTGCTTCGGCATGCAGATGGCGGTCGTGGAAGCGGCCCGTCACCTTGCCGGCATCGAAAATGCCTCCTCGACCGAATTCGGTCCGACGTCCGAGCCGGTCGTCGGCCTGATGACCGAATGGGTCAAGGGCAACGAGCTGGAGAAGCGTTCTTCCAAGGGCGATCTCGGCGGCACGATGCGTCTCGGCGCCTACAAGGCGGCGCTGAAGAAAGACACCAAGATCGCCGAAATCTACGGCACAACGGATATTTCCGAGCGCCACCGTCACCGCTATGAGGTGAATGTGGACTACAAGGACCGGCTGGAAGAATGCGGCCTGGTCTTCTCGGGCATGTCTCCGGATGGTGTCCTGCCGGAAACGGTGGAATATCCCGATCACCCGTGGTTCATCGGCGTCCAGTACCACCCGGAACTGAAGAGCCGCCCGCTCGACCCGCATCCGCTTTTCGCGAGCTTCGTGGAAGCGGCGGTGGAGCAGAGCCGGCTGGTTTGACGGTTCGAATGAGATGAAGAGGGCCGCTTTTGCGGCCCTTTTTATTGTGCATTAAAGATTGCCGCCATGAGTTTCAGATACTGACCTCTTTACACAGAGGTTTTTGGTTGTGGTCGGCTTATTCTTGAATCCACTGTGCATTGTGCGCCCAATATAATGAGACTTCGTGTCGCCCTTTTCCATAATCGAAATAGCTCACCGGCAAACCTGCCGCACGCTTGGCATCCAACGCTGCCTTTCGTTCCGACATGCATGCGTTATCAAGCATTGAAGCGACTTTTTGCGGATTTTTGTTTGAAACAAGAAACGACTTTGCTGTCCGCTGCAAGCATTTGCCTAATGCGCTCCCGGTTGACGTGACGCGACGTATCTCTGGGGTGTTGTAGGGTCCAAGTGTATTGCACGACGCTAGAG
Organism: Agrobacterium fabrum; assembly: GCA_003241215.1. Taxonomy (GTDB): domain Bacteria; phylum Pseudomonadota; class Alphaproteobacteria; order Rhizobiales; family Rhizobiaceae; genus Agrobacterium; species Agrobacterium fabrum_A. The sequence goes on along the minus strand of QFOL01000364.1, from coordinate 1,038 downwards.
CCATTACGGCAATCAGGATAATGCCCGTATATTTCAATGTTATCCCCGCTCAGATTGAAGTTCTGTGGAGTCTGAGCGCCATCGTCGCACCCCTCATGCCCCCCAAAAAAACAGGCCCGAAGGCCTGTTTTCATTTCAGCACGATTCAAACAGGCTTACTTCGGCCCGATCATGTTCTCCGGGCGCACATACTGGTCGAACTCCTCGTTGGTGAGGTATCCGCCGCCAACGGCCTCGTCGCGCAGCGTCGTGCCGTTCTTGTGCGCGGTCTTGGCGATCTTGGCGCAGATGTCGTAGCCGAGCTTGCTGTTGAGCGCCGTCACCAGCATCAGCGAATTTTCCACGCCCTTGCGGATATTGTCTTCGCGGGCCTCGATGCCGACGACGCAATTGTCGGTGAAGGAGACGGCCGCATCGCCCAGAAGCTGGACCGACTGCAGGAAGTTGTAGGCCATCATCGGGTTATAGACGTTGAGCTCGAAGTGGCCCTGCGAACCGGCGAAGGACAGTGCTGCATTGTTGCCGAAGATGTGGGCGCACACCTGCGTCAGCGCTTCCGACTGGGTGGGGTTCACCTTGCCCGGCATGATCGACGAGCCGGGTTCGTTTTCCGGCAGCGACAATTCGCCGAGGCCGGCGCGCGGGCCGGAGCCGAGGAAGCGGATGTCGTTGGCGATCTTGAACAACGCGGCAGCTGCCGCATTGATCGCGCCATGCGAGAAGACCATGGAATCGTGCGAGGCGAGCGCCTCGAACTTGTTCGGCGCGGTTACGAAGGGCAGGCCGGTGATCCTGGAGATTTCCTCGGCGACCTTTTCGGCAAAGCCGATGGGGGCGTTGAGGCCCGTGCCGACGGCGGTGCCGCCCTGGGCGAGCTTGGAGAGCGCCGGCAGGGTGGTCTCGATATTGGCGATAGCGGAGGCGACCTGTGCGGCGTAGCCGGAGAATTCCTGGCCGAGCGTCAGCGGCGTTGCATCCTGCGTGTGGGTGCGGCCGATCTTGATGATCTTTTCGAACTGCTTGACCTTGGCTTCCAGC
>QFOL01000363.1 GCA_003241215.1 Agrobacterium fabrum | reverse complement strand
CCAGAGCGTGCTGGAAATCGGCTCCGGCTGGGGCGGCATGGCGATGTATATTGCCGAAAGCGCCGGTGCTGACGTAACCGGCATCACGCTCAGCGAAGAACAGCTGCGCGTTTCCCGCGACCGCGCCGCCAAACGCGGCCTTGCGGCAAATGTCCGTTTCGAATTGCAGGACTACCGCTACCTGCCGGCCTCGAAAAAATATGATCGCATCGTCTCCGTCGGCATGTTCGAACATGTCGGGCCGACCCATTATCGCGATTATTTCGACAAGGTGGCGGAGGTGCTGGACGACAAGGGCGTGATGGTGCTGCATTCCATCGGCCAGCCCTATCCGGCGCTGGCGACCAATCCCTTCATCGAAAAATATATTTTCCCCGGCGGTTATATTCCCTCGCTTGCCGAAGTGTTGCCGGCGATCGAAAAGTCACGGCTGCTGGTGAAGGATATCGAGATACTGCCGATGCATTACGCCCATACGCTGCGCCACTGGCGAGAGCGTTTCGTGGCGCGCAGGCAAGAGGCGGTAGCGCTTTATGACGAACGCTTCTTCCGCATGTGGGAATTTTATCTGGCAGGTTCGGAAATGGCCTTCACCCATGAAAATTTTCACATTTTCCAGATCCAGCTCGCCAAGGACCGCGATGCCGTGCCGCATAGTCGCGACTACATTGCGCAGAACGAGGCGAAGCTGCTGGAATTCGAGAAGACGCGTGCGCCGCTGGAGAAGGTGACGTTCTGACGACGGCGTGGGTAACGGGCGACCGAATTGTGGAGATTGTTGACAAACATCTCCGCAATCTCGGCGTCATCCTCGGGCTTGTCCCGAGGATCTATCCACGTTGCTTAAAGTCCGTCGGTTGCAGATGCTCGGGACAGGCCCGAGCATGACGGCGGTGAGGTTTGAGGCCTTCTCGCCACCCTCCGGAGGAGGCACGTTTCTTCCCGCGCTGGTTAATGGAATGGAAAGACAATCCCTCTAATTCTACGGGCACCTGTCTGTATTGCGTTTCTGGGGTTTTTTCATGTTCAAGCCATCAGCGGCAGCCGCCGCCTGTGTCCTGTCGCTTTTTACCGTCGGCAATGCCCATGCCGAAGGCTGGTTTTCCGGCGACTGGTATCTGAAGCTCGGCGGCGCCGGTTTCACCGCGCCGAAATATCAGGGCGACAACAAGAATGAATTCGGCTTTTCGCCCATCATTTCGCTCGGCCGTCAGGGGCAGGGCGCGCGTTTCACCTCACGCAACGACAGCGCCTCGATCTCGCTTCTGGACAATGGCCCGATCAGCATGGGTCTCGCCGGCAAGCTGGTATCCCCGCGCGACGAGGGCGACTCGTCCGATCTGAAAGGCATGACCCGCATCAAGCGCGGCGGCGAACTCGGCGGTTTCGCCGAGGCCTATCCGACCGACTGGCTGCGCGTTCGCGGCGAAGTCCGTCAGGGCATCCGCAGCCATAGCGGCGTTGTCGGCGATGTCGCCGTCGATGCCTTCACCGACATCGCCCCCGGTATCCAGATTTCCGCCGGTCCGCGCGCGACCTGGGTAAGCAGCAAGTACAACGAGCGTTATTACGGTGTGAGCGCGGCCCAGACGGCCGCCGGCGCGCCATCGCCCTACAGCCCCGGCGGCGGCCTGCATTCGGCCGGCATCGGCGCCGCCATCACCTGGAAAGTCACCGAAAACGCCGAAGTCGGCTCGTTTGCGGAATATCGCCGCCTGACCGGCGACGCCGCCGACAGCTCGCTGGTGCGTGAGCGCGGTTCGAAGAACCAGTTCATCATCGGTGTTCAGGCAAGCTACAAGTTCAATTTCTCGCTGCCCTGAGACAAGAAACCGAATGTCTGAGGTTGATGGCTTGCAGGAAACCGTTGCGGGCCTCGATGTTTCTGCAAATCCGCGTTCGACGTCATCCTCGGGCTTGACCCGAGGATCCATAATCCATTGAAATCAATGGATCCTCGGGTCAAGCCCGAGGATGACGTCGGTGAGGTTCTCGCTTTGCCCGTGGCGTGTTGCAATCCGTCAAATGCCGCGCATCTTTGTACTTTGAAATCCATTCCGATTTTCCCGCCGATGCTGTAGAACCATCCCATGGTTCACCACAGCGATTTGTCAGACCGCGTTTCGGACGCGCCATCCAACAACTGGGTCTATCGGATTTTGCCGAGGCCCCTCTGGCCCTATGCGCAGCTGGCCCGATGGGATCGCCCCATCGGCTGGCAATTGCTGATGTGGCCATGTTTCTGGTCCGCAGCCCTTGCGGCAAATGTCGCGGTGGTGAGCGGCGGCTTTTCCTGGGGAACGCTGATCTGGCATCTGGCGCTGTTCTTCATCGGCTCGGTGGCGATGCGCGGTGCGGGCTGCACCTATAATGATCTGGCCGACCACAAGATCGACATGGCCGTGGCGCGCACCCGTTCGCGACCCCTGCCTTCCGGCCGCGTGAGCCGGTCGCAGGCCAAGCTCTTCATCGTCCTGCAGGCGCTTGCGGGGCTTGTCGTGCTCCTGCAGTTCAACGGTTTCGCAATCGTGACAGGCATAGTCTCGCTGATCTTCGTGGCGATCTATCCCTTCGCCAAGCGTTTTACCAACTGGCCGCAATTTTTCCTCGGCCTCGCCTTTTCCTGGGGGGCGCTGATGGGCTGGGCCGGGCAGTTCGGTTCGATCGCCTGGCCGGCTGTGCTGCTTTATGTCGGCTCCATCGCCTGGACGATCGGTTATGATACAATCTACGCCCACCAGGACAAGGAAGACGACACCGCGGTGGGCATCGGTTCGACGGCCCTGCTGTTTGGCGAGAACACACATCGCTGGCTGGTTTTCCTTTATGGCACAGCCCTTGCCATGATGTTCCTGTCGTTCTGGACGGCGGGTGTTAACGTCATTGCCTATAGCGGCCTTGCCGCTGCGGCCCTCATGCTGTTCCGGCAGGTCTGGGTGCTCGATATCGACGACATCGACCAGTGCCTCGTATTGTTCAAATCCAACAACCGCGTCGGCGTGTTGATTTTCGCGGGCCTCATCCTGCCGCTCCTATTGGCGTAAGCCGCTAAAACACGACATGAAAAAGCCCGGCCGCGTCATCCGCGCCGGGCTTTTTCATTTGTCTTGCTGAGCTTGTCAGCTGCGGGCGATGATTTCCTTGCCCTCGATCTTCATGCTCATGCCCAGCGAACCGGTGGAGCGGCGAACGAGGAAGCGCGGGCGACGCTCCGCGAAATAGGAATGGCGGCGGCGCGGACGGGTGTTCTGGGTGCGCACCTTGCCGAGATGTTCTTCCAGCGGCCGGGCGACGCCATCGGCTTCCACCATCAGCATGGGAATACGATAGGCCTCGGACCAGCTGCGCCAGTCGGCGGCGATATCGCAGAGATCGTGAGCGACGAGAAGCGGAACGCAGAGATCCGGATCGTCGTGGTGCAGTTCCAGGGTCACAGTCACCTGTCCATCGCCATGGTCGATGGCGCGGGCGGCAACACCCTTGAAAGCGCGGGCAGGCAGGGCGAAGGACAGAGGCAGGCCGGAAGAGGACAGAACCTTTCTCAGAACGGCGCCCCGTTCATCGAGCGTGACGGCAACGTCGGTTGCGCCATTGCCTCTGCCATAAGTGACCTGTTGCGGAAAACGTGCCGGGTCGAGTCTGAGTGTGGCGACGGCCCAGTCGGGCTTCAGAACGGTCTTGGTCATGTTTATTCTACCCTTGTTTTACCTGAGAGCCGGTTTCCGGTCTTCTCATCGGGACTTT
>QFOL01000362.1 GCA_003241215.1 Agrobacterium fabrum | reverse complement strand
GCTCTAATCAAGGTTTTTGCCCTGTTTGGCAAGGGGGTGATGTGTTTGTACCAGCTCTTGCAAGCGTTCTTCCAGCACATGTGTATAGATTTGTGTCGTTGAAATGTCGGAATGGCCGAGCAGTTCCTGCACCGCGCGCAAATCCGCACCGTTCTGCAGAAGGTGGCTGGCAAAGGCGTGACGCAGCACATGTGGCGATACCGCGGAAGGGGTCAGGCCGGCGCGAATGGCGATGTCCTTGAGGTCGCGGGCAAAGACCTGGCGGGGCAGGTGGCCTTCCTTGCTGCTGGAAGGAAACAGCCACGGGCTTTCCGGTGCCTCCGGTTTTTTCTGCGAAGCGGCCGCCCTGCTTTTCTCTGACGCGAGCGCCTTTCTGGCAGCCTCGTATTTTTCCATCGCCTCGATGGCGGCGCGGGAAAGAAGAACCATGCGGTCCTTGTTGCCCTTGCCGCGTATCATCAGGAAGCGGCCCTCCTGGCGCAGCACCTTGACCGGCAGCGAGACCAGTTCGCTCACTCGCATGCCGGTGGCATAAAGAAGCTCGAGCAGCAGATGCATGCGGATGCGGGCAAGCTGGCCGGGACCGGATGTGGCGGCTTCCTGTGCGGCAAGGGCAAGAAGCCTGTTCACATCGTCGACGCTCATTGTTTTCGGCAGGGTGAGGCCTTTTTTCGGGGCGTCGATGATGCCGGTCGGATCGTCGCTGCGCAGCCCTTCCGAATAAAGAAAACGATAGAATTGCCGCATGGAGGAAAGGCGTCTCGCCTGTGAGGTTGCCGCAAAGCCCTGAGCGGAAAGATGGGTCAGATAGGCGGAAAGGTCAGGCGTCTGCGCCTGCGTCAAGGACTGGCCGCGCTGACCGAGAAATTCGCGCAGGTCGGAAAGATCTCGTTCGTAAGAGGAGAGCGTGTTGGCCGCTGCCCCGCGTTCGGCGCTCATCATTTCGAGAAAACTTTCCAGCCGCGCGCCGTCGCGCCCTGCCGCCTGTTGACCGCTCATGGGGTGCGCCTTGCCGGTTCCGTCGACGGCGGGTTCAGCCGCTCGGAGGGGATACGTACCGTCACCTCGCGGTCGCGCGGTTGAACGACCATGACGAGCAGCACCATGCCGCCATAGATCAGCCCCGCGATGGTCGCCAGTATCATCGTGAAGCGGAAGAGGGTGGGCATGGCGGCTCCGTGAAGGTGGCGGTCGAAATCTATATGCGGTGCGGCGAAAGCGGCGACAAGATCAAAATGCCCGCTCAGCCCCGCGCCGCATGCGGCGTTGATTGTGATTCACCGCAATTCAGTCAGCAATTTGGCTTGACGCTTCGTAAACATTTGCAGATATCCATGCCAAACGGGCTTTCAAATCTATGAATGAAACGAATTTATCCGTCCCGGCCACACTCGGGGAGCAAGCACGGGCAAAGCTCGGACGGCGCAACATCGTCTTCGTCGGGCTGATGGGGGCTGGAAAGTCGGCGGTGGGCCGCATGGTCGCCCAGCAGCTCAGGGTTCCTTTCATCGATACGGATGTCGAAATCGAGCGCGTTTCGCGCATGACGATATCGGAACTTTTCGCCACCTATGGCGAGGAGGAATTCCGGGCGCTGGAAACGCGGGTCATCAAGCGGCTGCTGCGCGGCGGCCCGAAGGTCATTTCCACCGGCGGCGGCGCCTTCATCAACGACAATACCCGCCGGCACATCACGCGCGGCGGCATTTCATTGTGGCTGAAGGCCGATCTCGAGGTTTTGTGGGAAAGGGTAAACAAGCGCGATCATCGCCCGCTTCTCAAGACCGAAAATCCCAAGGCGACGCTCGCGGCGCTGATGGAGAAGCGCTATCCAATCTATGCGGAAGCGGACATGACCATCGAATCCCGTGATGTCCGCAAGGAAATCATCGTGACCGAAGTGCTGACCGCCATCGCCGGCATCGAACAGAAAGACCGATCCCCATGACGCCTTCCGAAATCCACGCCGATGAACGTCTCGTCCATGTGCCGCTCGGCGAGCGTGCCTATGACATTCTGATCGGGCCGGGGTTGATCGGCCGGGCGGGCGGCGAGATTTCGGCGCGGCTGAAGGGCCGGCGCGCGGCGATCATCACCGATGAACATGTCGCGCCGCTTTACCTCGAAGGCCTGATGGATAGCCTGCAGACGGATGGCATCGAGGCCGTCTCGCTCACCCTGCCGTCAGGCGAGAAGACCAAGAGCTTCGAACATCTGGTCACCGTCTGCGATGCGGTTCTCGCAGCAAGGGTGGAGCGCAACGATGCGGTGATCGCGCTCGGCGGCGGCGTGATCGGCGATCTCGCCGGTTTTGCAGCGGGCATCGTGCGCCGTGGCGTGCGCTTCGTGCAGATACCGACCTCGCTTCTGGCGCAGGTCGATTCCTCCGTCGGCGGCAAGACCGGCATCAACAGCCGCCACGGCAAGAACCTTGTCGGCGTGTTCCACCAGCCAGACCTGGTGCTAGCGGATACGGCGGTGCTCGATACGCTGAGCCCGCGGGAATTCCGCGCCGGTTATGCCGAAGTGGTGAAATACGGGCTGATCGACAAACCGGATTTCTTCTTCTGGCTGGAAAAGAACTGGGATGACATCCGCACCGGCGGCCCCGCCCGCATCCAGGCGATTGCAACGAGCTGCCAGGCAAAAGCCGATGTGGTGGTGGCCGACGAGAAGGAAAACGGCGTGCGCGCCCTTCTGAACCTCGGCCATACATTCGGCCATGCGCTGGAGGCGGCGACCAATTATGACAGCAAGCGGCTGGTGCATGGCGAAGGTGTCGCCATCGGCATGGTGCTGGCGCACCAGTTCTCCGCCCGCCTCAACCTCGCCAGCCCGGACGATGCCGCCCGCGTCGAGGCGCATCTGAAGGCGGTTGGCCTGCCGACGACGATGAAGGATATTCCCGGCGCGTTGCCGCCGGTCGAAACGCTGATGACGGCAATTGCGCAGGACAAGAAGGTCAAGGGCGGCAAGCTCACCTTCATCCTCACCCACGGCATCGGCCAGTCCTTCGTGGCCGATGATGTGGCTGCGTCCGAGGTGCAGTCCTTCCTGTCGGAAAAACATCCGGGGTAGTATTTTGAGCGATACGGTGAGGGCGCCCCCTCATCGCCTCGCTTCGCTCCGGCACTTCTCCCCGGCGGGGAGAAGAACAAGCCGTTATGGCAATGCCATACGAGACAGCGTTGGTTCAGCTTAGATTGAGGTCAGAGCTTTGAGCACGGGGCTGCCGCCCGGTTTCTTCTCCCCGCCGGGGAGAAGGTGGCCCGAAGGGCCGGATGAGGGGGCTTGCTCTCGGTTTTGATGACAGCCTCAATCAGAACCGCACCGCTTCCCCCGGCGCTGCCGCCTCAATCGCCAGTGCATGCAGCCCGGCATCGAGTTCCGGCTTCAAAAGCGCGTTGATCGCCCGGTGGCGCTCGACGCGAGACTTGCCGGAAAAGCTTTCCGACACTATCTGAACACGCATATGCGTCTCGCCCTCGCCGGTTATATCCGGCTGGTGGCCGGCATGCATCCGGCTTTCATCGACGACCCTCAGGCGCTCCGGTGAAAAGCTTTCCCGAAGCTTCGTTTCTATGCGTTCTCGCAGGGACATGCGACAGGCTCCATTCTCGTTGGCTGGTCTTGAAGGGGGCTACCTAAAAGCCAGCAACATTCCGCTTTGTCAATTCTTGTTGTGCGGCTTTTCGCACCCCATAATCAGGGCATCATGAAACTGGATTCGAAATATTTCGATCGCATCCGCACGC
>QFOL01000361.1 GCA_003241215.1 Agrobacterium fabrum | reverse complement strand
TCAATCCGGGGACGGAAAATCCCGGTCACTCCCCAAATTCAATGCTTTCCCGGTCTTTTGGAACTCCTCCGGTTCTCTTCGACTGTTTCAGGCGAAAGACGAACGTGACCGCGACAGCATTGCAATTCGTGGATGCTTCGGTAAACCAGCTTTGACGATCATGCAACAAGTGCGATGGGCGGTAAGCGAATTCACCCGTCCGGTTCGGAAAAAAAACGATGATATTCGGGCTGTTCAAGAAGAAAAACAACAATCGCGCCATTGTCGACCGGCAATATGCGACTTTGACGGCCGCTGCCCGTACGCCCGCCTTTTATCTCGACCTTGGCGTTCCCGATACCGTCATGGGCCGCTTCGAGATGCTGTCGGTCATCATGATTCTCTATTTTCGCCGCACCAAATCCTCCGATGTCAGCGGACAGGAAATTGCCCAGGAGATCGTCGACGCCTTTTTTCAGGACCTCGATCATTCCATCCGCGAACTGGGAATCGGCGATCAGGGCGTGCCGAAACGCATGAAGAAATTCGCCGGCATGTTCTATGGGCGGCTTGAATCCTATGCGGCGGCGCTGGATGCTGCCGACCCCATTGCCCTTGCCGCGGCGCTCCGGCGCAATATATATCCGCAGGTAGACGAGAAGGCCCCCGAGATGGAGGGGCTGGCAGGTTGGATGATGGACGCATCCACGCAACTTGCCGCCCAGTCCGAAGAAACAATCGCAACCGGAAGCCTGACGCTGCCCCTGCCTGGACGATGAGGTTCACGATGAACGCGCGACACCCTGCAAATGACGACCTGCCTTTTTCCTATCCCGTAAAGGTAGGCCATATTTCCGCCAATCCGGTCAGGATTGGTCTCGAGGCCAGTGCCGAGGAACTGAAGGCGCTGGCGAAATTCTGGAATGTGGTTTCCGTCGAATATCTGAAAGCGGAGCTGCAGGTTTCCCGCTGGAAGAAGGATGGCGTGAAGATCAAGGGCGAAGTGCATGCGGCGGTAACGCAATCCTGCGTCGTCACGCTGGAGCCGATCTCAAGCAAGATCGACGAGCCCGTCGAACAGATTTTCGTTCCGGAAGGTTCGAAACTGGCGCGGATGGTGACCAACGAGGAAGGTGAGATCGTGCTCGATCCCGATGGCCCTGACATTCCCGACCAGTTCACCGGCGACAGCATCGATGTCGGCGCCGTGGTTGCTGAATTTGCAGCGCTCGCGATCGATCCCTATCCGCGCAAACCGGATGCGGAATTTCCCGAAGCGGCCGACAGGGAGCCCGGGGAAGAGAAGCGTCCATCGCCTTTTGCCGTGCTGAAAGATTGGAAAAAAGACTGAATGGCCCGGCCGGGCTGAAATAATTTTATTGTAACAAAAGCCGGAAAAGGTATTTTCGCGCGAAATCCGCTTGAGTGGCGGCAAGAAGGATAAGGGACGAGTGATCAGAATTGCAATTGACGTCATGGGTGGCGATTTCGGCCCAGATGTTGCCATACCCGGTGCTGCCAAGGCGCTTGAACGGCACAACGATGTAACTTTTCTGCTCTATGGGCAGAAGAGCAAATGCGACCCCATTCTGGCACAATATCCCGCACTTCGGGAAAAGTCGGTCTTCCACGATTGTGAAGTCTCGGTCAGCATGGACGAGAAGCCGAGCCAGGCGCTGCGCCGTGGCCGCTACGTCTCCAGCATGTGGCGCGCCATCGAAGCCGTGAAGCTCGGCGAAGCCGATGTCGCGGTTTCCGCTGGCAATACCGGTGCGCTGATGGCCATGGCCAAATTCTGTTTGCGCACCATGGCGCGGGTGGAACGCCCGGCCATCGCCGGCATCTGGCCGACGCTGAAGGGTGAAAGCATCGTGCTCGACATCGGTGCGACCATCGGCGCCGATTCCCAGCAGCTGCTGGATTTCGCCCTGATGGGCGGCGCCATGGCGCGCGCGCTTTTCGATATCGACCGTCCCACCGTCGGCCTGCTGAATGTCGGCGTCGAGGAGGTCAAGGGCCAGGAAGAGGTGCGTGAGGCCGGACGTCTGATCCGCGAGGCCGATCTCGCCACCATCGATTATCGCGGTTTCGTCGAAGGCGACGATATCGGCAAGGGCACGGTGGATGTGGTGGTGACCGAAGGTTTCACCGGCAACATCGCACTCAAAGCCGCCGAAGGCACCGCCCGCCAGATTACGACGCTGCTGCGCGAAGCGATCTCCCGCAGCTTCTTCGCCAAGATCGGTTATATCCTGGCGAAAAGCGCCTTCGATGTGCTCAGGGAAAAGATGGACCCGCGCAAGGTCAATGGCGGCGTGTTTCTCGGCCTGAACGGCATTGTCATCAAGAGCCATGGCGGCACGGATGCCGTCGGTTTTGCCTCCGCCGTCGATGTCGGTTACGACATGGTTCACAACGGCCTGACGGCCAAGATTGAAAACGATCTGAAAATTTACCACGCAAGACGGCTTCCGCCCCCGGCGCCCGAAGCTCTCGTGGCTGACGAGGAATAAGGGAATGATCCGCTCTATAGTCCGTGGTTTCGGGGCAGCGCTTCCGAAGCGTGTCATGACCAACAGTGAAATCGAAGGTGTCGTCGAAACATCCGACGAATGGATCGTGCAGCGCACCGGCATCCGGCAGCGCTATATCGCCGGCGAAGGCGAAACGACCGCTTCACTCGGCGAAGCTGCGGCCCGTGCTGCACTCGACAATGCCGGCCTGACCCCCGATGATATCGACCTCATCATTCTGGCGACATCCACTCCGGACAACACCTTTCCGGCAACGGCAGTGAATATCCAGAATCGTCTCGGCATGACCCATGGTTTTGCCTTCGACATGCAGGCCGTCTGTTCCGGCTTCGTTTATGCCGTCTCTACTGCCGATCTCTATATTCGCGGCGGCATGGCCAAACGCGTTCTGGTCATCGGCTCTGAAACATTCTCGCGCATTCTCGACTGGAAGGACCGCACCACCTGCGTTCTGTTCGGCGACGGCGCCGGCGCGCTTGTTCTGGAAGCTGGCGAAGGCGAGGGCACTTCTGCCGATCGCGGCATCCTGACGGCGCAGCTTCGCTCTGACGGCTCGCACAAGGAAAAGCTCTATGTCGATGGCGGACCTTCCACCACAGGCACGGTGGGTCATCTGCGCATGGAAGGCCGGGAAGTGTTCAAGCACGCCGTCGGCATGATCACCGACGTCATCGAACAGGCCTTCGAGGCGACGGGCACGACGTCCGACGATCTCGACTGGCTTGTGCCGCACCAGGCCAACAAGCGCATCATCGACGGTTCGGCAAAGAAGCTCAACATCGACCCGGAAAAGGTCGTGATCACCGTCGATCAGCACGGCAATACCTCGGCCGCCTCCATTCCGCTGGCGCTCGCCGTTGCCGCCGGTGACGGACGTATCAAGAAGGGCGATCTGGTGATGCTGGAGGCCATGGGCGGCGGCTTCACCTGGGGCGCGGTGCTGCTGCGCTGGTAAAGGCGTGATTTCCGCATTTGCCGGGGCGATGGCGCGAAATCGGTTGTAATTTTCGCGCGCATGCCCCGGTCAGACGCGCCGGAGCGACCCGACCCTGTGTCAAAACCGTATCAGTCGCTCTAAGCCCTTGCACTGATTGCCGAAAGCCTCAAATGAATCTGGAACAATCCCTTGACCGGTCGCCACAAGGGAAATAATCTCGGCGGCTCCTAGAGAAGAGTTCAGACACGGTTTGTGGGGAAAAATGGCCGGGAAGACAGTGACACGCGCAGATCTTGCAGAATCTGTGTTTCGTAAAGTCGGGCTGTCCCGCACCGAA
>QFOL01000360.1:3811-4119 GCA_003241215.1 Agrobacterium fabrum | reverse complement strand
CGCGAACTGCCTGTCGCGTTTTACGCGCTTGGCAAGCTCCGCCATGCTTTCCGGCGGCAGGGCACCCAGCACATATTCGCCCGCGAGCACTTCGTCCCGCAAACCGCTTTGCTTGTCTCGATCGGGTGCCGTCATGTATTTAATCACTCCTCGGTCGTTCAGGTGCACCATTTCCACGGCGCGAGACATCTCCATCACCCTGAATTAATCCCTCCCCTTCATCAGCAAGGCTGGTCCCATTGGCCCTTTATGTCAATCTCATTACAGGGCCGGAACAGGCAAAAAAAAGAAATTTGACCGCAGCCGAC
>QFOL01000360.1:0-3791 GCA_003241215.1 Agrobacterium fabrum | reverse complement strand
GACGTCTTCCGAAAGCGAAACTCAGGCGCGGCTGCTCGCACAGGCTCTGCCTTTCATGCAGAAATACGAGAACAAGACCATCGTGGTGAAATATGGCGGTCACGCCATGGGTGATTCCACACTCGGCAAGGCCTTCGCGGAAGACATCGCCCTGTTGAAGCAATCAGGCATAAACCCCATCGTCGTGCATGGCGGCGGCCCGCAGATCGGCGCGATGCTGACGAAGATGGGCATCGAATCGAAATTCGAGGGCGGCCTGCGCGTCACCGACGCCAAGACGGTCGAGATCGTCGAAATGGTTCTGGCTGGCTCGATCAACAAGGAAATCGTCGCGCTCATCAACCAGACGGGCGAATGGGCCATCGGCCTGTGCGGCAAGGACGGCAACATGGTCTTTGCCGAAAAGGCGAAAAAGACCGTCATTGATCCCGACAGCAATATCGAGCGCGTTCTCGATCTCGGTTTCGTCGGCGAAGTCGTGGAAGTCGACCGCACGCTGCTCGACCTGCTCGCCAAGTCGGAGATGATCCCAGTCATCGCCCCCGTCGCTCCCGGTCGCGACGGCGCCACCTACAATATCAACGCCGATACCTTCGCCGGCGCCATTGCCGGTGCGCTCAACGCCACGCGCCTTCTGTTCCTCACAGACGTGCCGGGTGTTCTCGACAAGAACAAGGAACTCATCAAGGAACTGACGGTCTCCCAGGCGCGTGCGCTTATAAAGGACGGCACGATTTCCGGCGGCATGATCCCGAAGGTCGAGACCTGCATCGAGGCCATCAAGGCCGGCGTTCAGGGCGTGGTGATCCTCAACGGCAAGACGCCCCACTCCGTCCTTCTGGAAATCTTCACCGAAGGCGCCGGCACGCTCATCGTGCCCTGATGTGCTTCAGGTGGCGGACGGCAAGCCTGTCCGCCACAACTGGCATTCAGCCGAATGCCAAAAGCGACAGCACGCCCACGACAATCAGCAGGCAGCCGGCGAGTTCGAGCCGGTTGATCTTCTCCTTGAAGAAAAGCACGGTCGAAGCGAAGGCGAAGAGCATCTCCACGTGCGCCAGCGCCTTCACCACGGCGGCCTGCTGCAGGGTCATCGCCGTGAACCAGCCGAATGAGGCCGTGGCGCCCACGAAACCGACCGCAAGCGACGGTTTCCACACCCTAGCGATCCGCCGCAACTCTTCCCGCTCGCGCCAGACGATCCACAGGAACATCGACACAGTCTGCATGACGATGACGACAACGAGGGTAAAGCCCGCCTGCATCATCGCATCCGGGGCGGGAAGGCTCGGCGCAAGCGCCAGCGACGCCGATCGGTAGGCAACCGACGAGAGGCCGAAGAAAGCCCCCGAAGCAAGGCCGATACCTGCCGTCCGGCTGAAGATCGAAGTGAGGAAGGAAGCGGGCGTGACTTCCGTGCGCGCCACCGAAATCAGCATGACGCCGGCGACCGAGATGGCGATAGCAGCCAATGTGCCGCCATTGACGCTTTCCCCGATGAAGATAAGCGCGAACAGCGCCGCCTGCGCCGGTTCTGTACGGGAATAGGCCGTTCCCACCGCAAAATTGCGGAAGGAAAACAGGTGCACCAGCAGGAAGGTGGCGGCAATCTGCGCCATGGCGCCCACCGTCGCCCACACGGCAAAGGACATGTTGGGCACCGGTAGCGGACGGCCGAGCCCGAAATGCAGAAAAGCAAGATAGGCGAGAGCGAAAGGCATACCGAACACGAAGCGCACGAAGGTCGCGCCCGTGGTGCCCATCATGCCCTTGAGGTGCTTCTGCAGGGTCGAGCGCAGGTTCTGCAAGAACGCGCTTGCGAAAGTAATGCCTATCCAGAGTTCCATGGCCTTGGCGGTATCATGTGCCGCAGGCCGCGGCCAAGCCCGATTTTCTCGTCAATCGTCGTCTTTTCGATTTTCTTCGGCATTCGAAACGGGCATAAAGCAGCCCATGGACACAAAGCCTAAAAACCTGCCCGAAGCCGCCGATTTCGCCCATGTGAGCGAATGGGTCTTCGATCTCGACAACACGCTCTATCCGCATCACATCAATCTGTTTTCGCAGATCGACCGCAACATGACGGCCTATGTGGCGGAGCTTCTGAAGCTCGACCCCGAAGAAGCCCGGGTGTTGCAAAAGCGCTATTATCATGACCACGGCACCACGCTGCAAGGCCTGATGATCCATTACGGCATCAGCCCGGACGAGTTTCTGGAACGCGCCCACGCCATCGACTATTCGGCGCTGAAACCGCATCCGGAACTGGGGGAAGCAATCAAGGCCTTGCCGGGCCGCAAGTTCATCCTCACCAATGGCAGCGTCAAACATGCGCAGGCGGCCGCCGGCGCGCTCGGCATTCTCGATCATTTCGAGGATATTTTCGATATCGTCGCGGCGGGCTATCTGCCGAAACCGGCCAGCGCGACCTATGAGAAATTTGCGGCGCTTGCGAAACTCGACACGAAAAAAGCAGCGATGTTCGAGGATCTGCCGCGCAATCTCGCGGCGCCCAAGGCGCTCGGCATGAAGACCGTGCTGCTCGTTCCTTCAAATCTCGAGGGCATCATCATGGAACGCTGGGAAATCCCCGCCGTTACGGATGCACATATCGACTACATCACCGACGACCTGACCGGTTTCCTGACAAGAACCATCGCCGGCTGAGCAGCGAACATTACCGAAGCTTCATCCACCTTACGGATGTTTAAGTGGTGAGGCTCGCCGGACGTCACTATCTTCTCTTCAGGGACACCAAAGAAAGGTAATGACGATGACCACACGAAAAATCGCCCTGTCTGCCCTTGGCGCAGCCCTTGTGCTCAGCACCACCGCAACGGCCAGTTTTGCCGCACCCGGCAGGGGCGCCAAGGATCGCATGCCGATCCGCCAGGAAGCGGCTTTCGTTTACCTGCTGAAAGTCGCCGACACCAACAAGGACGGCAAGATTTCCAAGGAGGAATTCGCCGCCCGTCAGGATACGCTCTTCACCGAGATCGACAAGGACAAGGACGGCTCGATCACGCCGAAGGAGGTGCGTGAATATCGCCAGGCCAAGATGGAGGCCTTCCGCGCCGCCAATCCGCGCCCCGAGCGCGAGGATGCCCAGGCCGAAGACGGCAACAAGGGTTCTGAAGGCAAACGCGCCGAAAGACGTGCCGAGCGCGAGCATGGCGGCCGCGACGGCCATCAGGGCTGGGGCAAGAATGGCGGCAGGGGTGCGGGCTACGCGCTGATCCGCTGGGCCGATACTGACGAGAACGGTCAGGTCAGCAAGGCCGAATTCACCGCCGCCGGCGAAAAAATGTTCGAACGGCTGGACACGAACAAGGACGGCGTCATCTCCATCGACGACATGCCGGACCGCCCGTTCCTTTGATCCAGTAAACAGAAAGCCCGCTCAACCGGCGGGCTTTTTCTTTAAGCACGTTTTCGCTTTTCTTCGAATCGCGAAAACGCTTCAGCTCTTTGCCTTGTCGCATGTCCGGGCGGAAAACCGAGGTTCGTTTTTCCTGGAAATGCTCTAGTGCAGACTGACGGTTCTCAGATCGTCTTCCGCCGCCTTGAAGAAGGTGCTCGAACGATTGTCGGTCAGGAGGATCGGCGTTCCGTCTGCACCGAACAGCGCCCAGAGATCCAGTTGCGGATCGAGATCGGGCGCTTCCGGGAAACAGCGGCTGACGTCTTCCGCGCGGATCTTGCGGATATATCCCACTTCTCCTTCGCCGATATGGGCGAGCT
This sequence comes from Agrobacterium fabrum, assembly GCA_003241215.1. GTDB lineage: Bacteria > Pseudomonadota > Alphaproteobacteria > Rhizobiales > Rhizobiaceae > Agrobacterium > Agrobacterium fabrum_A. Next base: position 50 of record QFOL01000360.1, on the reverse strand, counting down.
GGGATTGGGTGAGACGCGCATGCGCTTCTTTCAAAAGCATATTTCAGCCT
>QFOL01000359.1 GCA_003241215.1 Agrobacterium fabrum | reverse complement strand
CTTTACCGCGCATCAGACTCTGGAGAGTGCGCGGTCTTTTTATTCCGACATCAAGCGGCGCGTCGCGGCCACGGGGCGCAATCCCGCCCATGTGAAAATCCTGCCGGGCATCAGCCCCTTCATCGCGTCAACCGAAGAGGAGGCGCGCAGACTCGAGGCTTCCTTTAACGATCTCATCCAGCCGGCCTTTTCGCTCGGGCAATTGCAGCGCATCACCGGCATCGATCTCTCATCGGCCGATCTCGACCAGCCGCTGCCGCACGAAGCCGTGGAAGCGACGCGGGCTCAGGCGGATAGCAGCCGCCATCAGCTGGTTCTCGATGTCATCGACAGGGAAAATCCAACGATCCGGCAATTGCTGCACCGGCTTGCCGGCGGGCGCGGCCACAAGGTGATTTCCGGAACGCCGGAACAGGTGGCGGACTGGATAGAGACCTGGTTCCGTGAGGGTGCGGCCGATGGCTTCAATATCATGCCGCCATGGCTGAATGGCGGGTTCGACAACTTCGTCGACGGGGTTGTGCCGATCCTCAAACAGCGGGGGCTGTTCCGTGAGGATTACGAGGGCGACACGCTGCGAGATCACTACGGCCTGCCTCGGCCGGAAAATATCTATGCGGCCAGAGAGTTGCAAAGGGAACGCGCCTGAGGTGGGACGGGCGTGTTCAGGCGGCGGCCTCGAGAGAGCGCATATCCTCGCGCAACAGGGCGAGTAGAGATGCGACCTCCGGCAGCCGCCGCCTGTCGGGACTGGTCAGCAGGTGATAACGGCTGGCGGTCGGTTGCGGTGCGCCAAAAGGAGCGATCAGCCGGCCGTTTTTCAGCTCTTCCGAAATCAGCGAATGGCGCACGAGGCCGATACCGTGGCCGGATGAGATCGCCTCTATCAGCGCCGTCTGGCGTGAAAAACGCGGGCCGGTCGCTGAAAGCCTGAGCGGAATGCGGCAGGCGCGAAGCCAGTTCGCCCATTCGAAGGCCGGGTCCAGGCCATTGCCACGCAACATCGCGAAACCGAGATCCCGCAGCCGCTCCGGCTCGTCTGCAAGCCCATGGCGGGCCGCGAATTCCGGGGTGCAGACGGCGCTGACGGTATCGGCGAAAAGCGGCTCATGAATGAAGCCCGGAATCTGCGCATGGGTGGCGACGATGGCGCAATCGGCATCGAAATGGGTGAGGTCGATGGTTTCGCTTTCAAGAGACTCGATGGAAAGCTCCACGTCTCCGAGCGCCGGAACGATGCTGCCCAGCCGCGGCGCCAGCCAGCGGGCGGCAAAGCAACCTTCGGCCAGAACCTTCAGCTGCGGCCGGGCGTTTGAAACCATCAGGTCGGAAAGACTGCCGATCATGGTCTCGAAAGCATCGGCAAGGCCGGGATAAAGTGCGCTGCCGGCATCGGTCAGCAGCAATTCGCCGCGCTGGCGGCTGAAAAGCGGCTGGCCGAGATGGGTTTCGAGAATTCGCACCTGCTGACCGATGGCGGCGGTCGAGACATGCAGTTCCTCCGCCGCCCGCGAAAAGCTCGCATGGCGGGCGGCCACGACAAAGGCGCGCAAGGCGGTCAGCGGCGGCAGGCGGGAAAGCGTTAGCAGACGAAAAGCCGCCCGGCTCCCGGCGGGAGCGATAAACTCCGGTCTCATTGCTGTTCCTCCTTTGCCGCCTGCATCTTCCGCATGGTCAGAACACCCGGCCTTCCCGGAGATGCGTCGTGGTGCCGTTCAGGTAATAGTCCCCAATCACCCGCGCCTTGTGGGCAAGCGGATTGTGATTGTAGACAGTGCGGATATTGCGCCAGTGGCGGTCGAAATTCCGCTCGCTCGATGTCGCCGAGCCGCCGCCGAGTTCATAGAGATTGGTGGCGACCGTGAGCGAAAGCTGCGAGGCAATGATCTGGGTGCGGGCTGTGGCGAGCGAGCCTTCCAGCAGGGCCGCCTCTATCGCCTCTTCGTCCCCGGTGGCGAAGGCGGCCGCGGTGTGGTCGAGCGTTCTTGCCGCTTCGCGGATCAGGGTCTTCACGGCGAAAGCGCCGGCGCTGATTTCGCCGAGCATCTTCTGCACGAACGGGTCCTGATTGGCGGTTTCGGCGCTGCTGTGAAGCGTGGTGCGCGCCTGGCGCAACACATACTCCAAGCCGTCCTTCAACGCGCCCTGAACGGCGCCGGCGGCTGAGGCGGCGAGATGTAGCTGCCGCATGGCCGAGCTGTGGCGGCCGATCTGGCTGCCGAGCTTGCGCGTCGTCAATTCATGCGGCAGCACCTCGACATTTTCCAGCATGACGCCGCCGCTCGCCGTCATGCGCTGGCCCATGCTGTCCCAGTCGTCGAGAATGGTGATGCCGGCGCGATCGAGCGGAATGAGCACGCCAATCGGCTGCTCGTCATCGCCGATGGCGCTGAAGGTACCGAAATCGGCAAAGGCCGTGCCGGTCGCATACCATTTGCGACCATTCAGCCGGTAGCGGTCGCCATCGGCACTCAGCCGCGTGGTGATTTCGCCGGGACGCTTGGTGCCCTGTTCGGTGCTGGCGCCTGCGAAGAGCTTGCCGGCAAGCACATGTTCGAGATGCCGCCGGTCCTCCAGCTCAATGGGTGCGAGAGCGAGGTTTTCGGTAAAGTTGAAATGGCTGCGAAGCGCGTGCGGAATATTGCTGTCGGCTTCGCCGAGGATCATCAGCACTTCGATGTAGTCGGTAATCGAACCGCCCGGTCCGCCTTTGGCTTCGGGAACGCGCAGCGTGCCAATCTTCGCCTCCTTGACAAGGGCAAAGATATCGAAGGGCAGTTCCCGCTGGCGTTCGCGACGGGCGGCATCCCTGGCCGCGATGGCCGCAATGTCCTTTGCCCGGGCCAGAATCTCGTCACGGCTCGGTACGCCGGAATTGTCGGTGGTGGTTGTTTGCAGTTTCGGAGTGGACATTGCGGTTTTCCCTGAGCGGATGTGAGGGCCTGCGGCACGGCGCGCCGCAGGCATGGTCTTCTGGACGGTCAGGCGACCGCGCGGGGCTTGAGCGCCGGGCGGTGTGCGGGCTCGAGATTGCGCGGCACGCGGCCTTCGACGGGATGGCTCGGATCGTTGAAACCGGGTGTCGAGGGGTGGCCGGTGGTGACGAGGCTGTCGACCAGCGCTTCATCTTCCGCATCGATCTTCACATCGAGCGCGCGAATATATCCGTCCCAGTGCTCTTCGGTGCGCGGACCGGTGATGGCGGCGGTGACGAACTTGTTGTTCAGCACCCAGGCGAGCGCGAAATCCGCCGCCGAAACGCCCTTCGAAGCGGCATGGGCCGCGACCTTCTGGGCGATTTCAACCGATTCCGGACGCCACTCTGTTTCCAGAACGCGCTTGTCGCCACGGCCGACACGGGTATCGGCGCCCGGCTGTTCGCCCGGCTGGTATTTACCGGTCAGTACGCCGCGTGCGAGCGGCGAATAGGAGACGACACCAAGGCCATAATGATTGGCCGCCGGCAGCTGCTCGGCTTCGGCCGTGCGGTTGACGATATTGTAGAGAGGCTGGCTGGCAACCGGCCGGTCGATGCCGAACTGGTCGGCCAGATGCGAAATTTCAGCGATGCGCCAGCCACGGAAATTCGAAACGCCGAAATAACGCAGCTTGCCGGCGCGGATGAGATCGGCGATGGCGCGCACCGGCTCTTCCAGCGGCGCATCGAAGACGGCACGGTGGAAATAGAGGATGTCGATATAATCGGTGTTGAGGCGGCGCAGCGAATTTTCGACGGTCTCGATCACCCATTTGCGCGAATGGCCGCCAAGGTTCGGGCCCTTGGTGTGGGAATTGACG
>QFOL01000358.1 GCA_003241215.1 Agrobacterium fabrum | reverse complement strand
AGCTCTCCACGCCGCGCTGGGTGGTAGGCCGGGCGCTCTCGCTTTACCAGACGCTCACCTTCGGCGGCATTGCGGTCGGTAGCTGGCTGTGGGGCGAGCTGGCGGAAGATTACGGCATTTCCTATTCGCTGCTCTGTTCGTGCGCGCTGATGCTGCTTGGCGTCGTCGTCGGTCTCAAGCTCGCCATGCCAGCCTTCGCCTCGCTCAATCTCGATCCGCTCAACCGTTTCGTGGAACCGCCGCTGAGGCTGGATATCAAGCCGCGCAGCGGCCCCATCGCCATTCTCATCGACTATGAAATCCATGACGAAGATCTCGGCGAATTCCTGCCGCTGATGGCCGAGCGCCGCCGTATTCGGCTGCGCGACGGCGCGCGCAACTGGAACCTGATGCGCGATCTGGAAAACCCTGACATCTGGACCGAAAGCTACCATGTGCCGACCTGGGTGGAATATGTCCGCCACAACCACCGCCGCACCCAGGCGGATGCGGAGGCTTGGGACCGGCTGCTCGAGCTTCACCGCGGCAAGACCCGGCCGCGCGTGCACCGGATGATCGAGCGGCAGACCATTCCACCGACCGACGATATCTTTCACAAGCCCCATACCGACCAGCATTGAGAGGCTGGGAGAGGCAGAAACGGGCCAGGTAAAAAGGCTATTGGGTCCTTGCCATAACCCTCGACGTCATCCTCGGGCTTGTCCCGAGGATCCAACCACGTATCGTTAAATCAATCGGTTGCAGATGCTCGGGACAAGCCCGAGCATGACGATGGAGAGGTTTTCCGACGTCGCCCGTAACGTGCTATTTCAGCTTAGCCTTCAGGCTTGCATCTGGAAAACACGTCGGTGAAAGCCTGTTCTTGGCCTGCCAGTCGCCGAGTGAGCGGCGCGTCTTGAAACCGGCCAGTCCATCTGCCTTGCCGACATCGTAACCCTTGGCCACCAGCGCCTTCTGCATGGCGAGAACATCCGAGCGCAGCATCGACCCGACATTGCCCCATTCGCCCTTGAACGGGCCCGCCCCATGGGTGATGCGGTCGGCGAGATTGCCGATGAACAGCGCATAGAGATCGGAATTGTTATATTCCTTGATGACGTAAAAATTCGGTGTAACCACGAATTCCGGCCCGTGCCGCCCGGCCGGCACCAGCATCATGCCATCGGCTGATAGGTCGTTGGCCGGAAAGGCTTTTCCGGAAATGCGGGTAATGCCCATCTTCGCCCAGTCGGCCACCGGCCGGGCAAGATCAGGGCCTTCCTGCGCGCAGGAGACATTGGCGGGGATCGAGACTTCGAAACCCCAGTCGCGATTTCTCTGCCAGCCGCGCTGGGAAAGATAGTTTGCTATGGATGCCAGCGCATCCGGTACGGAGTTCCAGATATCGCGATGGCCGTCGCCGTCGAAATCCACGGCATATTTGAGATAGCTCGACGGCATGAATTGCGGCTGGCCGAGCGCGCCGGCCCAGGAGCCCATCATGCGCGATGCAGCGATATCGCCGCTTTCGACGATCTTCAGCGCATCGATCAGCTCGGCGCGGAACATCTCCTTGCGGGTCGACATATAGGCTTTCGTGGCCAGCACATCGACCACGGAATGCGGCAGTTTTGCCCGGCCGAAACCGGATTCGCGGCCCCATATCGCAACGACGATATCACCGGGCACACCGTATTTCGCCTCGATCCTGCGCAGCGTCGCCGCATGGGTGGCGGCAAGCGAGCGGCCGGTGCCGGCCAATCCCTGCAGCCGCTTTTCGGAGAAATAGGCGCCCGGCGAGGAAAATTCAGCCTGACTCTGGCTCTGTTCCTTCGGTGGCTTCTGGCCGGGAATGATGAGATCGGGCAGGTTCCAGCTGATGGAAAGACCGCTGAGCGTGGCCTCAAGTGTTTTCTGCGATATGCCGGCCTTGCGGGCTTCCGGCCAGATTTCCTTTTTCAGCCAGGCGTTGAAGTCGGCGTCATATCGCGCTGCCGCTGCTCCTGTCGGCGCCGACTGCGCCAAAGCTGTCGTTGCTGAAAAAACGGAAAGAAGTGCAGCCAGTGCCTTCGGGGCGAATTGATTTCGCATTCGGTCTCCTCTTTGAATGACGGGGAGGGAGGTTTCAGATCGTCGTGCGCGCCCGAAGCGCCGCCGTCAATGTGCCCTCGTCGAGATAATCGAGTTCACCGCCCACCGGCACGCCATGCGCAAGCCGGGTGATCTTGATGTCGAGACCGGAAAGGCGGTCTGTGATGTAGTGGGCGGTTGCCTGCCCCTCCACCGTCGCATTGACGGCGATGATAAGCTCGCGGATGCCGCCGGCGCTGACACGGTCGATCAGGCCCTTGATATTCAGGTCCTCCGGCCCGACGCCGTCGAGCGGCGAAAGCGTGCCACCCAGCACGTGATAGGCGGTGTTCATCGCGCCCGTCCGCTCCAGCGCCCAGAGATCCGACACGTCTTCCACCACGATGATGACCGACTGGTCGCGCCGGTCGTCGGCGCAGACGGTGCAGGGATCGATCGTATCGACATTGCCGCAGCAGGAGCAGATCTTTACCTTGTCATAGGCTTCGCCCATGGCATGGCCCAGCGGCCCGAGAAGCTGTTCCTTCTTCTTGATGAGATGCAACGCCGCCCGCCGCGCCGAGCGGGGGCCAAGCCCCGGCACTTTTGCCAGAAGCTGGATCAGTTTTTCAATTTCAGGACCGGTGACTCGTTTTGCCATGAGCGCTTTCTACTGCATAAATCAGGAAACGGGAATCATGAAGCGCAAAGGGCAGTCCATGAAGATACAGGCGGTGTGCCGGGGCGAGGCAAAAAGCCTGCCGGGAAAGACGACGAAGACGGGCATCTTCAAGCATCCCGTCCATGGCCCGGTTATGGTCGACGTGGAAGGCGTCGTCAGCGACGCCGTCTGCAATCGCAAACATCACGGCGGGCCGGATCAGGCGGTTTACGTCATGGGATCCATCGATCTCGACTTCTGGTCACGCTCTCTGGGTTTTGTGGTCGAACCCGGATTTTTCGGCGAAAACCTCGTGCTTGATGGTGTCGACAGTGCAAAACTCCATGTCGGCGACAGGTTTTCGGCCAGCGAAGTCGTGCTGGAGGTGACGGCCGCCCGCATTCCCTGCGCCACACTGTCAGCCCGCATCGGCGATCCCGATTTCGCACCGCGTTTCCGGCAGGCGGGCCAGCCGGGTTTTTATTGCCGGGTGCTGAAAGGCGGAATGCTCGCCGCCGGGGAGGATATCGCCTTCGCACCCCATCAGGGAACGAAACTGCCGATACCGACCATTCTCCAGCGCTTCCGTCCCATGCAGCTCACCATGGCTGAACGCGCGGCCTATCTCGAAACGCCGCTTGCAAGCCGGTTCCGCGCGATGCTGGAAGCCTAGACTCTGCTTGATGCGAGGACGGCGTGCGACACGCCATCCTCTTCGGTCGGATTATATCAGAACGGGAATTTCATGCCGGGCGGCAGCGGCAGACCGGCAGTCAGGCCGGCCATCTTTTCCTGGGCCTGCGCTTCGCCCTTTTCCTTGGCGTCCTTGTGGGCCGCAACGATCAGGTCTTCGAGGATTTCCACCTCGTCTTCCTTGAACAGCGAAGGATCGATTTTCAGGCCGCGCATTTCGCCCTTGCCGTTGAGAATGACGGTCACCAGACCGCCACCGGCCCTGCCTTCGACTTCAAGGGCGGCGATTTCTTCCTGCACCTTCTCCATCTTGGACTGCATTTCCTTGACCTTGCCCATCATGCCCATGATGTCACGCATGTGCCAATCTCCTGTTCTTTTTGTTTAAAACTCGATGTCGTCGCCGGGAAGGAT
>QFOL01000357.1 GCA_003241215.1 Agrobacterium fabrum | reverse complement strand
GGTGGATTCCAAGCCGGAAGAACTGGACGAACTGGATCGCCGCATCATCCAGCTCAAGATCGAGCGCGAAGCCCTGAAGCAGGAGACGGACCAGTCTTCCGTCGACCGCCTCAAGAAGCTCGAGGACGAGCTGGCCGATACGGAAGAAAAGGCGGATGCGCTGACGGCCCGCTGGCAGGCGGAAAAGCAGAAGCTCGGCCATGCCGCAGATCTCAAGAAGCGGCTGGACGAAGCCCGCAACGAACTGGCGATTGCTCAGCGCAACGGCCAGTTCCAGCGCGCCGGCGAATTGACCTATGGCATCATTCCGGGCCTCGAAAAGGAACTGGCTGCGGCGGAAGCCCGCGATAGCAGCGGTGCCGGATCGATGGTGCAGGAAGTGGTGACGGCGGACAATATCGCCCATGTCGTTTCCCGCTGGACGGGCATTCCGGTCGACAAGATGCTGGAAGGCCAGCGCGAAAAGCTGCTGCGCATGGAAGACGAACTTGCCAAGTCCGTTGTCGGGCAAGGCGAGGCCGTGCAGGCGGTGTCGAAGGCGGTTCGCCGTTCGCGCGCCGGCCTTCAGGATCCCAACCGGCCGATCGGTTCGTTCATCTTCCTCGGCCCGACGGGTGTGGGCAAGACCGAGCTGACCAAGTCGCTCGCTCGCTTCCTGTTCGACGACGAAACCGCGATGGTTCGCCTCGACATGTCGGAATATATGGAGAAACACTCCGTTGCCCGGCTTATCGGTGCGCCTCCCGGTTATGTCGGTTACGAAGAGGGCGGCGCCCTGACCGAAGCGGTTCGCCGCCGGCCCTATCAGGTCGTGCTGTTCGACGAGATCGAGAAAGCGCATCCGGACGTGTTCAACGTCCTGTTGCAGGTGCTGGACGATGGCCGCCTCACGGACGGCCAGGGCCGCACCGTCGATTTCAAGAACACCATCATTATCATGACCTCGAACCTCGGTTCGGAATTCATGACGCAGATGGGCGACAATGACGATGTGGATTCGGTTCGCGAACTGGTCATGGAGCGGGTAAGGTCGCATTTCCGGCCAGAATTCCTCAACCGTATCGACGATATCATCCTGTTCCACCGCTTGCGGCGCGATGAGATGGGGGCGATCGTGGAAATCCAGCTGAAGCGTCTCGTTTCGCTCCTTGCCGATCGCAAGATCACGCTCGAACTGGATGAGGATGCCCGCAACTGGCTGGCCAACAAGGGTTACGATCCGGCTTACGGCGCACGTCCGCTGAAGCGGGTGATCCAGAAATCGGTTCAAGACAGGCTTGCCGAGATGATCCTCGGCGGGGAAATCCCCGATGGTTCGCGGGTCAAGGTAACCTCGGGCACCGACCGGTTGCTGTTCAAGGTCAAACCCGCCAAGGGTGAGGCCGGGACCGAAACGGCCGATGCGGCATAAAATGAGAGGGCTCCGGAAACGGAGCCCTTTTCATATGGCCGGAATTGCCATCCGGAATTCCCCGCAGATCAGCGGCTCGCCACCTGATTGGGCTTGTCATCGATATTCAGCAGATTGTCGATGCGTTTTCTCTCGTCGGAAAAGCGTGCCAGCGCTTCGCCGGAAAGCGATTTGCCGCCCGGCAGGCGCACTTTCATGGCGTCCACCTTGGTGCCGTTGACGATCAGCTCGTAGTGCAGATGCGCCCCGGTCGAAAGGCCGGTCGAGCCGACATAACCGATGACCTGACCCTGCCGGACCTTGGACCCCTCGGTGACGCCCTTGGCGATGGCGCTCTGGTGGTTATAGGACGAGACGTAGCCATTGGCATGGCGGATCAGCGTCTGGTTGCCGTAACCGGAGGCCCATCCGGCCTTCTCGACGGTGCCGTTGCCGGTTGCGATGATCGGTGTGCCGCGCGCCGCTGCCCAGTCGGTGCCGGTATGCATGCGGCTGAATTTCAGAACGGGATGGCGGCGCATGCCGAAGCCTGACGTCATGCGGCCGTTCGGAACGGGGTTGCGCAACAGGAACTGCCGGATGCTCTTGCCGTTCTCATCGAAATAATCGACGCTGTTGTCATCGGGATTCTGGAACCGGTAAAAACGCGTCTCGTTGTCGCCGAACCTGGCGTTGACGTAGAGCAGTTCCGACTTGTCCGTCGCCTTGCCGTCCGCGTCCTCCACGGAGAAGAAGGCTTCAAGCGTATCCGCCGGCTTGAGCTGCGCCTGAAAATCGACGCTGCTGGCCAGAAGCTTGATGAGCTGGGAAACCATGCTCTGGTTCATGCCATAGGCGAGAGCCGCGCGGTAAACACCGTCATAGACACTCGGCAGATCGCGGCCGGCGGCGGGCGCCGGCGTGCTGTCGAAGGCGGTCGCCACCGCGTCAAGCTTCGGCGGCTCGCTGGCCTTGACGAAACGCTTGCGGTCGTCAATCGCCATCGTGACCATGTGCCGGCCCTTGCGGTAAAGGCTCACGCGCACGATGTCGCTTTTTTCATCCTCCTGCAGAATGCCGACGCGCAGCACATCGCCGCTTTCGACATTGTTCGACTCGATCTGCGACGACAGCAGCCCGGCAATTTCAGACGATTGCGCCTTCGAATAACCGGCGCCGAACAGGGCGGCCTCGATTGTTTCGGTCTGGCGGGCAGGGATCACGTCGTCGGCATATTCCTTGACCGGCACTGCGGCTGATTGCGGGGTGGAAACCGACATGTTTTGCTCGACGACACGGGCGGCGAGGCCGGCGGTAATGTCGACATCGCCATCATCATTATCGAAACGGCGGGGGTCGATGTAATAAAGCGCGGCAACCTGCTCGTTACCGTCAGTCAGGATCGAGCCGTTCGAACGCACCGCCTCCTCGACCTCGTCGAAACTCAAGGAGCCGGCAAAGGCATATTTGGAATGCTGGACGGGAAAGGCTACGGTTTTCAGGCTCACTTCGGATTCCACCTCGGAGCCATAGATCGTTCCCGTGCGGCTAGCGGCCGGCGCCGGGGCGTCCTTGTCATCATTGCTGGCAAAGATGTTCAGAGGATCGAAGGCGGGATAGTCGTCCTGCTTGGCGTAATTGGCCGACAGCGGAATCTTGACATGCGAGAAGGGAACCTTGCGGACCACTTCCTTGTCACCTTCATTGATGACGGTGGAAACTTCCATGATCGACCGGTCGGACGGGCGGGCCGCTATATTCGGTGCAACAAGGCGTGTGCCGCGACGGGCGGCTTCCGTGACATTGTTGCCCATATCCGCCTTGGCGAAGGCCTCGGCGGGAATGGCGAGCTGCTGGCGGCCGTCGAGAGCGGCAAACAACGCCACACCCATCAATATGGAAGAGGTAATGCCTGTCAGGAATGTACCGGAAAGCCATCGCAGCGAAATTTCGCGGCGATCGGGTGCACGGCGTCCTTCCGCCAGAATTGGCGGTTCCGTGCCCAGCGACCGGATCACATTGCGATCCGCAGTCATACTAGCTGTGCCCCGTCAGTCATGTGCTCTCCAGAAACTTCAGGCGAAGGTGTGCAACTTTCAAGCCCGTGAGTCAAATCCATCGACGCACCGGCCAATACATTGCAGCGCGCTCTATAAGCACATGCGCAGGCACGTCCTTTGTTAACGCTTCGTTGACAAAGCAATTAGTGAGGAACCGGGCTAAAAGAAGGCGCGACACCTGTCTTGCGGCTCCGGAGGCCCTTCTCCTGTGCAAAAGCCCGGTGGCCACGGTGGTCTATAAAGCCAGTGATCGCTAAAAAAGGAAACAACTCATAAAATTCAAACACTTGTCACATTTTCTGATTTTTTTGAATTTGGTATGTTGACTTGTTTGGTTGGGTAGATTTATAAGTCCGCTCACTGAACGAGGG
>QFOL01000356.1 GCA_003241215.1 Agrobacterium fabrum | reverse complement strand
GTGCGGCCGAGGGGGCCTGACACCGGGCAAAGGCAGGGCTATTGGCAAATCACCCTGCGGGGAAACCTTTCGGCTGGAGGGCCTCTCCGGCAGCTGGAGACCTGCCGGATGGCGCTATTTCAAAGGGTCTTGAACCGTGTTACGGCTCGTCGACGCGCCGCGCGGGTCAGATGAGCGGTGGGATCTTCCAGCAGACCCGTGTTGAGGGCGTCGCTGACGTCCGATCTCGCCAGGCCGATATCGGCGAGAAGACGATCATCCAGTTCGGTGAGGCCATTCGCCACGATACGATTGTAGATGCGCTGCACGAAGGTCTTGACGCGGAATGCATCGTTCGGCCGTGCTGTTGCAAGTTCCAGTTCCATTCTCCGTTCTGCCGTGCGCATGACACTTATCCTTTCGTAACGGCACGATGCGGCACCGCCCCCGGCGCACCACGCGCGAGAAGCTGCCTCGGGTTGGGGGCCTGACGTTTCGCCGGCCCGGGGTTGAGATTGATTTGCTTGGTGTCAAAATGTCGCAAGACTATTGATCAGTCCAACGAATGTTTATCCATGTCCGCACCTCTCGACATAGACCAGCTGCACACCTTCATCGCCATCGTCGATACGGGCAGCTTCACCAAGGCCGCAGACCGCGTTTTCAAGACGCAATCCGCCGTATCCATGCAGATGCGGCGGCTGGAAGAACGCATCGGCAAACAGCTTTTCGCCAAGGACGGGCGCGGCAACCGCCTGACGACGGAGGGCGAGAAGCTGATGAATTACGCCCGCCGTATCATCCGCCTCAACAATGAGGCGATCGCCGCCTTCGACGACAACCGGCTGGAGGGCACGCTGCGCATCGGTACGCCCGATGACTATGCCGACCGCTACATGCCTGAAATCATCGGGCGCTTCGCCAAGACCCATCCCAATGTCGAGCTTTATATCGTCTGCGAACCTTCGGTCAGCCTTGCCGAAAAAATGGCGCGCGGCGAGCTGGATATCGCGCTCGTCACCCATAATCCACGCGCGCGCTCCTCGGATGTGGTGCGCACCGAACCGCTCTGCTGGGTCGCCTCCGCCAACCATCCTCTCAAGGACGATGCTCCCGTGCCGCTCGCCGTCGGGCGGCGCGACTGCCACTGGCGCCAGCTTGCCTGTTCGGCGCTCGATGCCGATGGGCGGGATTATCAGGTTCTGTTCACAAGCTGGTCTTCCACCGTGGTCGCCGCCGCCGTGTTGGCGGGAATGGCCGTCTCGGTGCTGCCGGAATCGGCGCTGCGCACCGGCATGAAGGTTCTGACCGCCGCCGATGGTTTTCCGCCGCTGCCGCCGGTGCAGATCGGCCTGATGAAACGGCCGGGCCTTTCACCCTCGCTGGTAAACGCCATCACCGACCACATCACCGCCTGCCTCGACAATATCTCGCCGATGAGCGTTGTCGACGAGATGGACAGCGATGTGAAGACCTACCCGAAAATGCCGCGCCTGCGCGCCGGGCATATGCTGCCGGGATGGTGAATGGTGGGGACATGCCGGATGCCTGACAGGTCCGGCCTTCCCCTCGCCCTTTACCGCGCCCGCAGCGTCGCGACCGCCAGCAGCGTATCGCCGCTGATGCCGGCTGAACCGCTGCCGTTGAACAGCATCATGATCGGATCGGTGGTGTTCTGCTGGCTGTCATACATGATGGTGAAGCGGGCGATCAGCTTCTTGACCTTGTCCGGATCCTGAAAATCCTGAATATCGAAGTACTTCTCCATCATCGTCACCTGCGTATCGACATCGGCATTGGCGAGTTCGTCCGGAATCCCGAAAGTGGTGTTGATGAAGCTCTGGATCGCAGTATCGGCGAGGATTGAGTAATAGGACGTCGTTCCGGCCGCCATGCGCTGGAAATAAAGTGCAAGGCGCACGCCGGCATTTTCTTCGCCCGCCTGCGTTTCCAGCGTCTGGGTGAGATAATTGTCGAGCGTCTCGTAAAGGCCGCGCCGCGTCTGGATCAGGCTGCGGTCCTCGTGAAGAAGTGTACCGTCGGTATTGAAGTTGAAGGCGGTGACGAGGCGGCGGAAGACCGGATCCATCTCCTTATTGACGTAGCTGTCCTTGTCATCGAGTTTCGAGGTGAAGATCTTTTCCAGCTGTTCCTTCGTCACGCTTTCCGGATCGATGCCGAGCGATTCCATCGCGAATTTCGTCAGGCGATCATTGGCCAGAAACTCGCTGAGCGTCTTGATCTTCTGCATTTCGCCCGAGAAGTATTTTGCCTCGGTCGTGGCGGTCTCCTTGTCCTTGTCGGTACCGAAAGCCGATTTCTTCTTGATGTAGTCGGCCGACATGGTTTGCAGTTCAATTTCCGACTGCGCCAGAATGGGTGAACCGACCGAGCCGTCCTTCGTGAAGTTGAAGAGTTCGGCAAGCTTCACATACCGATCGTCCTTCAGCGTATAAACGTAGCTCTTCTTATCCTGGAGGTCGCTGGTCAGCACCCTCTGGATATCGGAGATGTTCACCTTGGCGGGATCTAGCCCGACAGCCTTCAGCGCATAGGTATAAACGGCATTGGTTCCGAGGAAATCATTGACGCTTGTGACATTGCCAATGCTGCTCTTGAACAGCGAGAGCGCCTTTGCGTCAGCTGCCTCGTCCGCATCATTGTAGTGGGTCATGTAACCACTGGTGGTCGTTGCGGTCTGTGTCGCCGTCTGCGGCGTCGTGCCGGCCGCAAGCGTGCCATCGGGCAGAAAATTGAATGCGTTTTTCAGGGCGAGATAACGCTTGTCGTTCTTGCCCATGGTGGCGATATAGTTGTTCGGATCGCTGAGATCGCTGGTGAGAATGTTCTTGATCGTTGCAGGCACGATGGTCAGGTCGTTCAGATCGAAGGCCGTTCTGATGTAATTGAGAAGCCGCGCATCAGACATCAGTTCCTCTACTGTCGTGACCGAACCAATCTTCGATTCGAAGTAATCGCGGTTCAGCGTCGCGACGGTCGGCGTCACACGCGGTGCGCTGCCAATATAGGAGTCCGTAAAGGCTTTCAGATTGTCCGCCGTCTGTGCCGCGCCGGCAGTTACCGTGCCGTCATTCTTGAACTCGAAGGCGTTCGCGATCTGCGCCATCTTGTTGTATTGCGTGACGGTGTTCGATAACGTCGTCTGTTCCGCCTTGATCGCGGCGAGCTTCGCTTCCCACTCATCCTTCGGCGGCAGCACGGCCTCGAGCTGGGTCAGCTGGTCCTGGCGCGTCACCTTTTCCGCCTCGAGCTTCGTGCGTTCCTCGTTTGTCAGACCCGTGCCCGCCAGTTCGGTATCGATGGCCGTAATCCGGGCGGTAACCTGCGCATGCAGTTCGATGTTACCCTTCATCGTCAGTTTTTCGACCGCGTCATTATAGGCCGCGCCGTATTTCTGGTTGATGTAGCTATCGGGATCGTTGATGTCACTCGTCATCAATCCCTTGATATGGGCATAGGAGTAGGTCTTCTCATCGACACCGAAGACCTGGAAAATATAGGCGCGGGTGCGGTCGTTGCGCAGAAGCTGGTCGACATTGGTCACCGTGCCGATGATCGCCTTGTAATAGCGCGTCTCTTCCGCAAGGCTATCATTCAGGTCGGTGATCGACGTGTCATAGAGGCCGATCATCTTGTCGAGCTGGGCTTCCGTCTGCACGGTTTTCGTCGACGAGGTGAAGTTGAAGGCGGCGGCGAACTCGCGATAACGCTCGTCGGTCAGCTTGTTGGCGAAGCTGTTCTGGTCGTTCAGGTCGCTATCCAGCACCTTTTTCATGAAGGCCTTGGCATAGGTCATCTCGCCGAGACCGAAGGCATCCATGGCATAGGAATAGAGCTGGTAATTGTCGAGGAACTCATCGACGCTTTTCACATTGCCGATGTTTTCCTTGTAATATGCCGTCTGCCGCTCGATGAGCCCCTGCTGCGACACACGCGACAGGCTTGCCTTCATATCGCGGTTGATGAGGTCGTAGCTGAGATAAGTCGATACCATCCGAATGCCCCCTGGAGCGCTGCGTATCCACTGGGACACCAAAAGCTCCGGTTTTAGATCCACCCCATCGCGCGCCCATCCGGACGCACGGCAAGCCTTGGCATGACTATGCATGACGCGCCTTGCCCGTAGCTTGAAAGAGCACAATTTCGGCCGGCATAAAAACCGCATTGTCTCGATCTGCTTTACGGAAGCGAAACCATGCCACAGTGTGTTTTGCTAACCATTTGGGAATGCAAAGTTTTCTTAACCGCGATAAAGTCCCGATGAGAAGACCGGAAACCGGCTCTCAGGTAAAACAAGGGTAGAATAAACATGACCAAGACCGTTCTGAAGCCCGACTGGGCCGTCGCCACTCTCAGGTTAGACCCGGCACGTTTTCCGCAACAGGTCACCTATGGAAAAGGCAATGGCGCGACCGATGTCGCCGTCACCCTCGATGAACGGGGCGCCGTTCTGAGAAAGGTTCTGTCCTCTTCCGGCCTGCCTCTGTCCTTCGCCCTGCCTGCCCGCGCCTTCAAGGGTGTTGCCGCCCGCGCCATCGACCATGG
>QFOL01000355.1 GCA_003241215.1 Agrobacterium fabrum | reverse complement strand
TTCTCTGCCGCGCTCACTCTGAATTTAGGTATGCGAGACAACGCCTGCAATCGGCCCGATCTGCGCCGATTGACAAGGGTCACCAGCCTTGCTGAAATCACGCGTGTACGTGAGAACCTCAGTGGCGCACCTGAGGAAAGCGAGACGGCTTCGAAATTGAAGCCTCATTGAAGGCCGTAGAAGCGTTTGGAGAGGTTTTCCCGCGCATCGGCCACGATGGAACGAAAACGCATTGTACGGCCTTCTATTCTGCCCGCGCCCGATCCAAGATTTTCTCTCTTTTATGCAAATAACTGCTCGGTGGCTGACACCGTTCATCACCCTGCCAATTGTCAGCACTGCTATCAAGATCGTGCAGGGCTTTTCCGTTGGACCTGCCTGAGGCCACGCTCCTGAGGGCCTTTGTGGCGAGGGAGTTTTTGAGCCTTCCTTGTCTGACGGCGGCGGGTGAGACGCCACCCGCCGCCGCTCGATCATCGAAGCAAAGGCAGGTTGACCATGACTGACGAAATCCTGAAGGCGCGTGTCGCTGTCCCGCAATCCAAAAATGACCCGGACGCCGTGCGCTTCGAGGAAATCCCTCTTCCGCCCCGCGACATGTGGGAGGGCATGGGTGTTGCCGCACCTGTCAACAAGGCGGTTTCCCCTGCCGCCGCCGAACCGGCAGTTTCCAAGCGCCCTCGCAAGGCTCTGCGTTTCACCGCTGGTGAGTTCTCCAAGATCGTGCCTTTGCAGTTTCCTTTCGAGGATGACGAGCTCGGCGCGGTCGCTCAGATCACGGTTCGCCGCCTGACGGTTGGCGAAGTGGGCGAACTGATTGATCAGCGCACCGGCGGCGAAGAAGACAACTTCGATATCTACGCCAGCATGACCGGCATGCCCGCCGAGGTGCTGCGCGGCCTGATGGATGTTGACGGCGAGGAGGTCACGCGAGTTTGCTTCGATTTTTTGCCCCCAATGTTCCGGGCAGAAACGAGCGATCCATCGTCGCTGCCGACGAATGGCGAGACGTGATCGCGCTCATGAGCCTCATTTACCGGACCCCTTTGCCGTCGATGCTTGCCATGCCTTGGGATGAAGCCCTGCGCTGGTGGCCGTCGATGTCCGAGGCTTGGAAGCACACAAAAGGAACATCGTCGTGAGCGGTATGGATGTATCGATGCGGTTGCGGCTGGTTAACCAGCTCTCCAAGCCCGCCAATGAAGCCGAAAAAGACCTGAAGGAACTGCGCGCCGCCGCTGAACGCTTGGGCCAAACCAAAAGCGGCGCGCTTTCGGGCAACCTCGACAAGATCGGCAAGTCTGCGACCGGCGCGGAAAGGGATGTCAAGGAACTGCGCGCTGCCGCAGAGCGCTTGGGCCAGACCAAGAACGGTGCGCTTTCGGGCAACCTCGACAAGATCGGCAAGTCTGCGACGGAAGCGAAAGTTCGCATCGGTGTTATCGGGCGCGAGGCGGACGAACTGCGCCAAAAGCTCGGAACGGTCGGCAATGGCTCCTTCGACGGCTTGAAGGCCGATGCCCGCGAAGCTGAACAGGCGATCAATCGCGTTGGCGCGGCGGCAAGTGAAATGAGGCAGCGGCTTCACAGTGCGCGTGGCGTTGCGTCCGGAAAGGCAACTGGCGGGCCTGTGCGTGTTCCGGGGAGTGGCGGCGGCGGCAGTGCCGGTTCCGTGGCAGGGGGCATTCTTGACCAGTTGAATGTACCTTTGGCGCTCGGCACGGGCGCGGCCTATATGTCCGGTGGCCTTGCGGGCGTGGGCGTTGTCGGTGCTGGCGTTGCGATCGATGCGGCAGCGGCAGATGAACAGCGAAGCGACTTCCTGCGCATCACGGGTGGCTATAGCGAGGTGGATCAAAAGCGGATCGACGCCTTGTTGGCGCAGATCGGCGCGAGGCGCGGCATTGGCAATCAGGCTGCACAAACCGTCTTCGGCGGATTGCAGGCTGGCGGCCTGCCGAGTTCCGAGGCTGCGTCGATGACGGATAACGCCGTCAAATTTGCCACCGCAACCGAATCTGAGCCTGAAGCCGCCGCCAACCTTACCGTAGCGTTGCGCCAGAACATGGGTATCCAGTCCGATCAAATGCCCGCTGCCTACGATACCGTGGTTATGGGCGGCAATGCCGGTAAGTTCGAAGTCAAGGACATGTCGCGGAACTTTCCTGCCATCCTTTCGCGCCTTGCTGCGCGTGGATCGAAGGGCATGGAGGGCGTGCGCATGGCGGCGGCTTTCGCACAATCGGTTCGCGAACGCAGTGGGTCTTCTGATGAAGCATCGACCTCACTGGAAGCCATGCTTTCGGATATGGTCTCGCCGACTGTTCGCGAGCGTGCTTCGAAGATCGGCGTTGATATTTTAGGCGAGAAGAGCGCCGCAGAAGCCAAGGGTAAAGACCCGGTTATGGCGATCCTGAAGCGGCTGCGCGCAGCCGTTGGCAGTGACGAAGAAAAATTCTCGGACACGCTCGGCGGCAACGATACCGCCGCCGTGGCCTACCGCGCCATCTTCGACGATATGGACAAGATCGAAAAGCTGATGGCCGAAATGGAGAACTCGAAAGGGGTTCTCGATGAAAAATACGAGGTCAGCACGGGCAACCTCAATTTCCAGAAACAGCGCCTTTTGTCCAATGTTTCCCAACGGATAAAGAATACCGCTGCCCCGGCTCTTTCCCCGCTGACGCGCATTGCCAAGGATGCTTCCGATGCGCTGGAAAGGGGAGAAGATGCGGTTGAGCGTCAGCGCACCATTGACGCTATCGTGGGCCATATTCCCAAACAGCCGAAAGCCCCGGCACAGGACAGGCCACCGGCATGGAAGCGCCTGCTTTTCGGCTCTGCGGCAGAACCGGGATTTGATCTCAAAAGGCAGCTTGGCATTGATCTGCGCCCGTCAGCGGAAGCGGCCATGGACGGCTACAACGCCGGTCTGACGAAGGGCGGAGAGCAGGCAAAGAGCGAGGCAAAGTCCATTGCGGACGAACTGCGCGCCATTCTTGGCATTACTGTTACGCCAACGATTTCCCCCGTGATTGCCCCGGCCTCGCCAGCCCCTGGCACTACCAGCGCCCCGGAAAAGCACTCCTCGCTGCAGCAGTCGAGCAACGTTCGCCTGACGCAAAACATCGTGTCGCCAAACCCCAAACTGGCGGCGGTCAAGGCACGCCGCGAACAGGCTCGCGCTATCGAACAAGCGCGCTCCCGCTCCTTCTACGATCTTGGTCCGAGGCTCGCATGACGAAAAAGAAACTGATTACCATTGGCGACGACGACGATGATCAGACCCTTTTTGAGATGATCCGGGAAGTCGCCGGTGATGACGTAGCTGATCATCTCATTCAGGTGGCTGGTGGAAACCAAATCATACTCCCTAAGCTTGGGAGCCTTACAACGCGATCACAGTTGGCACGCTATGTCGGCATGGAGGTCGCAAGAAAGATTTCTAGCGCGTGCGCTGTCGGCACAGCTCGTCAAATGATCAAGGTGCCACTAGGCGCGAAAAGTATCGAGAAAAGCCTCAAAAACAGGATTGAAGAACTCCTGCGCAAGGACGGTATGACCGTTCGCGAGGTTTGTTATCTGACTGGCGTGCATATGCGCACTGTTCATCGTCGCCGCGCCGAAATGTTAGCGCGTGGCGAGAAAATAGGAGATTGGAAAGCTCCGCGCTCGAACAATTTCACTTATTCCGAGGTGAAGGGTGCGAACATCGTTCGCCAACTCCTTTTGGGATCCGGGCCGAACTTCTCAGACAAGGAAAACTGAAATGATGATCAATGACGCTAATCTCGGACTGGTCTTTAAGGGCTTTCAAACCGTCTATAACGAAAGTTTCGACGGTACGGTGAGCCATAAGGACACGCTGGCCATGACCGTGACCAGCAACACTGCCGAAGAAGAATACGGCTGGTTCGGCCAGTTCCCCAAGCTTCGCGAATGGGTTGGCGACCGCCAAGTAAAGGCCCTGTCGTCGCACGGCTTCAAGATACGTAACCGCAAATTTGAAAGCACCGTATCTGTCAGCCGTGACGATATCTCCGATGATCGCGTCGGCATTTACAAGCCGATGTTTCAGGAGATGGGCCGGACCGCCAAGCAGCACCCCGACACGCTGATTTTCGACCTTTTGGACAATGGATTTGAGGTCGACTGCTATGATGGTCAGAATTTCTTCGACGCCGAGCACCCACAGTTGCCTGACGATAACGGGAATTCGGCTTACGTATCGAATATGCAGGACGGTAACGGGGAGCCGTGGTACCTGCTCGATCTCTCGCGAGGTGTGAAACCCATCGTCTGGCAGGACCGCGAAAAATACGATTTCCAGACGGTCACGAGCGACAAAGATACCAAGGTATTCCTCTCGGATGAATACCTGTATGGCATTCGCGCCCGCGTCAATTGCGGCTTTGGCTTGTGGCAGTTGGCCTTCGGCTCCAAGGCTGAACTGAACTCCGCAAATATTCGGGCGGCGTATACCGCCATGAGCGAGTTTACCGGCGATAAGGGCATGAAGCTCGGCATTGCGCCGACGCACATCGTGGTTGGTGCCGGGAATTTCTTCAAGGCTCGCGACATCCTTCTTTCCACGACGATCGGCGGATCGACCAACACTGACGCCAATCTTCTCCAGATCATCAAATCGAGCGTCTGAGGCCGTCAGTCATGCACGAAAATATCGTAACCGATATAGCCCTTTTCGCCGCCGCAGCCGATGAAAACAACACCCCCGCGTGGATCAAGATCGCCCCACGCGGAAAGCTTACGGCCCGCGACGGCCGGAAGTTCAATATCGATCCGGAAACGCTGGTTGAGCGCTTCAAGGCCGATGGCATCTACGTACCGGTAGATACCGACCACGCCACTGTCAAACGTGCAGCCAATGGTGACAATGCCCCGGCAGTTGGCTGGATCGAGGAATTGCAGGCGCGTGACGATGGCTTGTGGGGGCGCGTCTCGTGGTTGAAGGAAGGCGCTCGCATTATCGCCGAAAAAACTCACCGCTACATCTCCCCAACGCTGAAGGTAGGAGATAACGGCGTTGCAGTCTGGCTTCATTCCGCCGCGCTAGTCGCAGCGCCTGCACTCTCTATGCCCGCTGTCGCATCGGCGGATGTCTCCCGCAAAGAAAAGGAAACAACGGTGGACCCCAAGATTTTAGAAGCGCTCGGCGTCAAGCCTGACGCCAGCAGTGACGAAATCATTGCGAAGATTGCGACACTTTCCGCCAAGGCGGAAAATGCCGATGCTATGATTTCTGGCCTCGCTCGAACCACAAAAAAGCTTTCGGGACAGGTGGTAACGGACCGCGACAGGCGAATTGAAGCGCGGGTGGATCAGGCTATCGTCACGGGTTCGGCCCAACCCGCGCTCCGCGACTTCTTAATCACACTGGCGAGCATTGATGAATCTTTGCTGGAAGAGTACTGCGCCAAGAATGGAACGCCGTATGCGAGATGGAAGAGCGCAGCCGCGAACTGGACGTTCTTGCCATCACCGGGCGCTCGCTCACTCTGAGCGCCGAAGGCCACAAGCTCGCGTTGGCGCTTGGTATCGACCCCAAGAAGCTTGAAGTATGAGCCGCAGGCGTCGGAACGACATTGAAGACGCGGCAGCAGCACCATCCGGTGCTGCTTGCTCTGTCTGCCGTTCCTGTGCGCCTGAGTTCGTCACAATCCCCCTTGTCGATTACAATCGGCTGATCGATGAGAGCCGCCAGTTGGCGGAATGGCATCTTAATAATCGCCAACTCATCAAACCCTCGCGATCTCTGATTACCCGCGATCCTGAAGTTGCTGTTTTCTTGGCGGGTGGCTTTGGATTAAAGTCCGTTGCAAGTCTACTTAAAGAGTGCAAGAAGAGGTTCGGCGCAGCCCGCACACCCTCCCGAACAGCGGCCTATCGATATTGGGAAACGCTGCGCATAAAACAGCGCTCCGAGCGCGGCAAAATTGTTGCCAACTGATTTTGCATTTCCTGCCAATAGATTTTGCGCGCTACAACTTGATCCGGCATCCAGCCACGGCGCGTCTGCGCCGTGAAAGGACTCTCCCGCGATCAAGGACTTGATCGCCCTGGACCCCGGATCAAGTCCGGGGTG
>QFOL01000354.1 GCA_003241215.1 Agrobacterium fabrum | reverse complement strand
CAAAGCGGCGAATCCGGCGCAAAAGCCATCATCAATCTCGACGTAGGACGCGGTGTGAAGCTGCGCGGGGAAGCGGGCGGCGATGGCGAAGGCGCAGCAGGCATATTTTACGAGAAAGAGTATTGAGATGGTTCGCATTTAGGTTTGCGAAACCATCTCATGCTAGGAATCTTCCATTGAAGACGGAAATATTGTTTCCGGCTGTTCAGGTGCACTTGCGCCGGCCTCCACAGCGAGCATTGGGAAGAATTCTGATGGCAATGATTAACTCTACCAATTTTGGCGGTGAGACGCTCGAAATCATCGCGTTCCGCCTGCATGATCAGGAATTCTGCGTGAAGACGACGACCATCCGCGAAATTCGCGGCTGGGCGCCTTCCACGCCCATTCCCCACGCGCCGAAAGACGTCATCGGCGTCATGAACCTGCGCGGCTCGGTCATTCCGATCATCGATCTGGCCCACAAGCTCGGCATGAAGAGCACCGTCGCCAATGAGAGAAGCGCCATTGTGGTGGCGGAAGTGCACAATATGGTCATCGGCATGCTGGTCGACCGGGTTTCCGACATTCTGACGATCCCGGCAAACCAGGTTCAGCCGGTTCCGGAAATCTCGGCCTCGTTCGACAAGTCCTATTCGGAAGGCATCATTGCCAACGAACACGGCATGATCTGCTTCCTGAACCTTGCGAAGATGTTCAAGGGAACCGAAGCGGAAGACCTCGCCGCTTGATCTGCACCTTTCCGGCTGGCCTAGCCACCGCAAGGCCACCGGTTAATTCAGACCGCCGGAGCACCCGCCCGGCGGTTTTGTTTTTCCTTTTCATCCGTTTTATTAAATAAGAACATTTTTAATATTATAGATGTCTAATATTAAAAGCCGTAGATCAGTAGCGCGCCGGCACAATCATCACGCGGGCAGATACCTGACTAAGGGCCGAGAGACAGAAGTGCCTGCATTGCCGCCTTCAGCGGCAAACCTGTTCGTTGTTCAACATGATACGACGTGGACCGCATCTCCTGTGCGGCTCACCGCGCCGTCGGCTGATTTTGGGGGACGTCTAATGCTGGGGTTAGGGAAAAGCACAGATAACAGGAACTTGCTCGATGCGATATCCAGATCGCAGGCAGTCATAGAGTTCGATCTTAAAGGCAACATTCTCACCGCGAATAAAAATTTCTGCGCGGCGCTGGGTTATGATCTCGCCGAGATCGTCGGCAAACATCATCGCATCTTCTGCGACAGCGAGCTTATCGCGTCGCGGGCTTATCAGGATTTCTGGGATTCTCTTGCCCGCGGTGAATTTCAGGCGAAAGAATATCGGCGCATCCGCAAGGACGGCTCGGTCATATGGATCGAGGCCTCCTACAACCCGGTTTTCCGTTCGGGCAAGCCCTATAAGGTGGTCAAGATTGCCACCGACATCACCGCCAAGAAAATCAAGGCCGTGGATGATGCAGGCAAGCTGGAAGCGCTCTCCCGCTCGCAGGCCACCATCGAATTTTTTCCCGACGGCACCATCATCACCGCCAATCCGAATTTCTGCGCCACCGTGAATTACGACCTCAAGGAAATCGAGGGCAGGCACCATCGCATGTTCTGCGATCCCACCTATGCCGCCTCGTCAGCCTATGGCAATTTCTGGCAGCGGCTGGCGGCCGGGGAATTCATCTCGGATGAGTTTGTCCGCTACGGAAAGAACGGCAAGGAAATATGGATCCAGGCCGCCTATAATCCAGTACTGGATGACACGGGAAAAGTGGTCAAAGTGGTGAAATTCGCCACGGATGTGACACCGCGCATGAGCGCCATCACCGTGCTTGCCGAAGCCCTGCGGGCACTGGCTGAAGGCGATCTCGTGCAGCGCCTCGACAACAGCTTCGTGCCCAGCATGGAAAAGCTGCGGGCGGATTTCAATGAGGTCGTCAGCAAGCTGCAGGCCACCATGCAGACCATCGCCCACAATGCCTCGACGATTGCCTCCGGCTCCGGCGAGATCCGCATCGCCGCCGATCAGCTCTCGCAACGCACCGAACAACAGGCGGCCTCGCTGGAGGAAACCGCAGCCGCCCTGGAGGAAATCACCACCACCGTCTCCGACGCCAGCCAGCGCGCCGGCGAGGCCGGCAAGCTGGTGCTGCGGACAAGAGAACATGCCGAGCACTCCGGTGACATCGTTCAGCAGGCGATCTCCGCCATGGACGCGATTTCGCGCTCCTCCGGCGAGATCACCAACATTATTGGCGTTATTGACGACATCGCGTTCCAGACCAACCTTCTGGCCTTGAATGCGGGCGTTGAAGCCGCCCGCGCCGGTGAAGCCGGCAAGGGTTTTGCGGTGGTGGCGCAGGAAGTACGCGAACTGGCGCAACGATCCGCCGTGGCTGCGAAGGAAATCAAATCCCTGATCAATACCTCCCGCGAGCAGGTCGCCAATGGTGTCGATCTTGTTGGCAGGACCGGCGAGGCCTTGCGCGATATCCAGTCGCAGATGGGTGAAATCGACACCAATGTCTCGGCGATCGTCGAGGCCTCACGCGAGCAGGCCAATGGCCTCAGGGAAATCAATCAGGCCGTCAACGTCATGGACCAGGCGACCCAGAAGAACGCCGCCATGGTGGAGGAGACCACTGCCGCAAGCCACGGCTTGGCCAGTGAGGCGGAGAATCTGCACGAATTGCTGCGGCAGTTCAGAATATCGCATGAGGCATCGGCATCACCCGCCCGACTGGCCGACAAAAAACCAGCCGCCGTCACCAGACTGCCTGCCCCGCAGCCACGATATGCCGTGCCAATATCCCATGGGAACGCGGCAGCCGAATGGGCCGAATTTTAGAAACCAGAGGCCGCCGAATGAGGCGGCCTCTGGGCTATAGAATGATACGATCCGCGCGGGTGAAGATTTCGAAGTCTTCACCCCGCACCAGCGCCACAAGCGTGATGCCCGCCCTCTCGGCCGTTTCGATGGCAAGTGCGGTGGGTGCTGAAATTGCCGCCAGAATGGGGCTGCCGAGAATGGCCGTCTTCTGCACCATCTCCACCGACAGCCGACTGGTAACAGCCACGATGCCCTCCCCGGTCGCCAAGCCGGCATTCATGACCGCACCTGCGAGCTTGTCGAGTGCATTGTGCCGGCCGACATCTTCACGCACTGCCAACAACCCCTCTTTTGCATTATAAAAGCCTGCACCGTGAACGGCCCTGGTTTCACGGTTGAGGCTCTGAGCATCGTTCAGCGCCCTGATTGCAGCAACGATATCATGGCCGCCAACGCTGTTCCTGATGTCGCTCAGATCCGGAACCACGCGAACGGCCTGTTCTATGGATTCGATGCCACAAAGACCGCAGCCCACCGGCCCTGCCATATGCCGCCGTCTTGCCCGCAGGGCATCGGCATTGGCGTCCTGTAAATCCACCTGGACATCATAACCCTGCCCGGCCTCAACCACCTCGATGGAATGTACTTCCGCCCGCGTGGAGATGATCCCCTCCGTGAGGCTGAAACCGACGGCGAAATCGACAAGATCCGCCGGGCTGGCCATCATCACGGCATGCGTGCTGCCACCGTAAGAAAAGGCGACCGGCACCTCCTCAGGCACAGCACGCTCACCCCCGCTGACAACCCCTTCCCGCAGAGCGGTTCTTGCGACCCTTCGGTAACTTGCCTTTGCCGATGCCGACACGCCGATTACTCCTCCGTCACGAAACTTTATCCAATACCGCTCACGATACCGAAGCGACATCTCTTCCCGGCATCACATCTAACCTATAGCCCTGAAAATCGGAATCGGTTTCCCGTGCCGCCGGTCGATTGGGAACCGCAGGAGGCGCAGCATTATCCTGCGCTCACCCATTTCTCACAGGTAAATCAGTCGCGCAATTCTGCCAGCGATATTCGACAGCCTCGTGCATACTTGACTGAATAGCGTGCGCACAGAGAGCCATGTCACGCCTGACAGGCTGGAGGCCGAAAACAAAAAAGCGACCGAAACGGCCGCTTTCTGCTTTAAGTTTTTTGTGGGCAGTCATTCTTTCGAACCCGCCCGGTGCTTTCAAGCAGCGACGAGAACCTCATGCAGGTTCGTCAGTTCGTAAAGGTGCTTTTCAAGC
>QFOL01000353.1 GCA_003241215.1 Agrobacterium fabrum | reverse complement strand
GCACGATCATCAGGACTTCGCCCCAGCCGCGCATCTCGTTCCAGATGGCGTCGAAGCGGTCGGCGGCAGCGGAAACGGCGGCACCTTCGGGCAGGATCGTCAGAATTTCGGCCGGTGTCACCTCGGCCTTGGCGGCAATGGCTTCGACGATGCCGTCAGGCTTTTCGGCGAGCGCCGCGGCGGCGCGGGCCTGCCTGTCGTCGTCGGTCTTTTGGGCTGCAATGCTCATCGGGCGGCCTCAGGCGGCAATCGAACGGCGGTCGCCATTCTTGTCTTCATGGATGATGACGTCGAAGCCTTCGAAATGCGGGCCGGAGAGATATTCCACCTTGCCGCGGTTTTCGCCGGCCTTGGCGTGGGCGGCGCGGAACTGTTCGGATTTCGTCCAGGCAAGGAAGTCGTCCTTGGTCGCCCAGACGGTGTGCGAGGCATAAAGCGTGTGGTCGTCGGCCTTCGGGCCTTTCAGCATGTGGAATTCGATATAGCCCGGCAGTTCGCTGAGGTGCGACTTGCGCTCGCGCCAGATGGATTCGAAGGTTTCCTCGTAACCCGGCACGACGCGAAAGCGGTTCATTGCGATAAACATGAAAGTCTCCCTTTAAGTTTCCTGTTTCAGTCAGGATATCCGGCCCGGATGGGGTTGGGAAGGGGTTCACGACAAAGCGAACAAAATTACTCCACTTATCGATTGCGCGGTGTATAAACATGTGTAAATAACTCAAGATTAGTGGCGCGGACGAAGCTGCGCCGGGTCGTGTTTCAGGATAACGCCATGTTGAATTCCCGTCTTCATTCCCTCGTTTTCGCCGCCCTCGTACCAGCCGCGATCGCCTTGACTGCGCCGGCCGCAATGGCTTCGGACAAGGGTAATCCGGAGGCGAAACGCATCGTGGCGGTGGGCGGCACGGTGACGGAAATCCTCTATGCGCTGGGCGCCGGCGACCGCATTGCGGCGCGTGACAGCACCAGCAGCTATCCGGCCGATGCGCTTGCCAAGCCTGATATCGGTTACATGCGGGCGCTCTCGTCAGAGGGCATCCTGTCGCAGAAGCCCGATCTCATTCTCTCCGAGGACGGTTCCGGGCCGGCCGATGTCATCGCCATCTTGAAGGCAAGCGCGGTGCCTTTCGTCACCGTCGACACGCCGCCGAGCGGCGATGCCATCCCCAAGAAGATAGAGGATATCGGTGCGGCCGTGGGTCTTTCCGACAAGGCCGGGGCGCTGGCTGCGGAGACCAGGGCCGGGCTCGATGCGCTTGCCAGGGATGCCGCCTCCGTGCCGGAAAAGGACAGGAAGCGGGTGCTCTTCCTGCTCTCCAGCGCCGGCGGCCGGGTGATGGCGGCGGGCAAGGATACGGAAGCGGCGGCGATCATCGAAATGGCAGGCGGCATCAATGCGGTTCAGGAGATCAGCGGTTACAAGCCGCTGACGGATGAGGCGGTGATTGCCGCTGCCCCTGACGTGGTGCTGACCATGGCGCGCGGCGACCATGCCGCCAAGGCGGAAGAGATTTTCGCGCTTCCCGCCTTCCAGTCCACGCCGGCTGCGGCCAGCAAGGCGCTCATCAGCATGGACGGGCTTTATCTCATCGGTTTCGGCCCGCGCACGCCGGCTGCCGGCCGTGAGCTGGCGGCCAAGCTGTACCCTGATGTGGTGAAGCCGTGAGCCTTGCCGTTTTGGACCCCACTGAGCACAGGGTCCTGGGCGACAGGTCCCGTCAGGGCATCGTCACCCTGGCCGTGCTCGTCGGCATATTGCTGTTTGCCTGTGGCGTATCGCTTGTCAGCGGGCCCACGGGCGTCGGCCTTTCCGAACTCTGGACCTATCTGACCGGTGGCGCGGCTCAACTCGACGCGCGCGACAAAGTCATTCTCGAAGCCGTGCGCCTGCCGCGCACGGCGCTCGGCATGTTGATCGGCGCCGGGCTTGCCGTTTCAGGGGCGATGATGCAGGGCCTGTTCCGCAATCCGCTGGCCGATCCCGGCATTGTCGGTGTCACCTCGGGTGCGGCGCTGTTTGCTGTCGCGGCCATTTCTCTCGGGGAGGGCGCGCTTGCCGCCGTCGCCGTGTTTTTCGGCCCGCATTTCCTGCCGATCATGGCATTTTTCGGCGGACTGCTGAACACCTGGGTGCTCTACCTGATCGCCACCAAGGATGGCGCGACCTCCACCACCACGCTCATTCTGGCCGGCATTGCGGTGGCGGCCATCAGCGGCGCGCTGACCGGGCTGATGATCTTTGTCGCCGACGACCGGGCGCTGCGCGACATCACCTTCTGGTCGCTCGGTTCGCTGGGCGGGGCAACACCCGCCAAGGTCCTCACCACCTTGCCCTTCATCATCGTCGTTCTCGCCATCATTCCTTTTGTCGCCCGCGGGCTGGATGCGCTGATCCTCGGCGATGCCGCCGCCTTTCACATGGGCATTCCGGTGCAGCGGCTGAAGCGGATCGTCATCCTCGCCGTCGCCGCCGCCTGCGGGGCGAGCGTGGCGGCGGCCGGTTCCATCGGTTTCGTCGGTATCGTCGTGCCGCATCTGCTTCGCCTTGCCATTGGCCCGTCGCACCGCTTCCTGCTGCCGGCCTCGGCACTTGGCGGCGCCGCGCTTTTGCTTCTGGCCGACAGTTTCGCCCGTACGGTGGCCGCGCCGGCGGAATTGCCCATCGGCGTGGTCACGGCGCTGATCGGCGCGCCGGTCTTCCTGTTCCTGCTGCTCGGCCGCGGCGGCTTTTCCATGCGGAATGCGCCATGATCCGGGCCGAAAACCTCACCCTCATCCGCTCCGGCCGCCGGCTTCTCGATGCCGTCAGCGTCGATCTGAAACCGGGCAAGGTCAATGTCATCATTGGCCCCAACGGTGCGGGCAAATCGACGCTGATGAAGGTTCTCTCGGGCGAGATGCGGGCCGAAAGCGGCTCGGTGACCTATAATGATGTCGCCCTGCCGGCCTTCACGCCGGTCCAGCTTGCGCATCTCAGGGCCGTGCTGCCGCAGAACACCCAGCTTGCCTTCCCTTTCACGGCGCTCGAAATCGTGCGCATGGGGGCGGTGGCGCAGGGGTCGCGTGCGCCGGAAGAGCAGGCTCGCCGGGCGCTTGCCAAGGCGGGGTTGCGCGGTTTCGAGCAACGGTCCTACAACATGCTCTCAGGCGGCGAACAGCAGCGGGTGCAGTTTGCCCGGGCATTGGCGCAGGTGCCTTTTCCTATGGAAAATGGTGAGGCGCGGGCGCTCTTTCTCGACGAGCCCACCGCAAGTCTCGATATCGGCCACCAGATCGCCGTGCTGGAAACGGCGCGGGATTTTGCAAGCGGCGGCGGGCTGGTGCTCGCCATCCTGCACGATCTCAATCTTGCGGCGGAATTTGCCGATCAACTTATCGTCATGCATGGCGGCCGGGTGACGGCCAGCGGCCCGTCGCTTGAAACGATCAGCGACGAGACGATTGCAAGGGTCTATGGCATTGGCGGCGTCGTCGGGCGGCTGCCGGCGCGGCATATTCCTTATGTGCTGCCGCAGTCGCGGCATCGTTAGCAGGGGTATCTCAGCTTTCCGGCCGCGTGGCGATGAAGAGCGCCGAGCCGAGCATGACGGCGGCGACGATGGCCGCCCGCAATGGCGGCGGCTCGCTCAGGAACCAGAAAGCGGCGTAGCTGACGGACATGGCAGAAAGCGCCGCGATCTTGGCTTTGCGGGCGATTGCGCCGCGTTCGCGCCATCGCCGCAGGGAAGGCCCGAATCTGGGGTGGGCCAGCAGCCAGGCCTCGAGTTTTGGCGAAGAGCGGGAAAAACACCAGAGCGCCAGAAGCAGAAAGGGCGTGGTGGGCAAAACGGGAAGAAACGCGCCGACAATGCCGGTCGCGACCATAAGCCAGCCAAGACAGAGGTATAAAAGGCGCATGCCTAGCCGGTAT
>QFOL01000352.1 GCA_003241215.1 Agrobacterium fabrum | reverse complement strand
GAAGAGATAGTTGAACAGCGCGATATAAGCGGTGCCGACATGCGGCTCGCCGGTGGGGGAAGGTGCGATGCGGACGCGAACGCCGGAAGTGGTCATGAAATTCACTCGTCGTGACGTGGCAGTGACATCGGGGCGGTTTCACCCGTCTGGCACGATGTTTTCGTTTGGATGCGGCAGGAAATCATGTTGGAAGACGCAATGAAAGCGCCTTTTGCACATTCCCGTTCGGCTTCGGCTTAGGCCATATTCTGCCGCAGGCGTCAAGGAAATACGAAGCTCGCGCTGGTTCAGCGTCCCAGCTGAGAGTCCTAGTTCACTGGCCAGACGTAAAGCAGCATGGGAATGCTGGCGATGACGATCATGATCGACAGCGGCAGGCCAAGGCGCGGATAGTCGCTGAAGCGATAACCGCCGGGACCCATGACCAGCGTATTGCACTGGTGGCCGATGGGGGTGAGGAAATCGCAGCCGGCGCCGATAGCCACCGCCATCAGGAAGGCCTCCGGCCGAAAACCGAGCGTGGTGGCGAAACCGGCGGCGATGGGGGCCATGACCAGCACGGTGGCGGCATTGTTGAGAAAGGGCGTGACCGCCATGGCGGTGAGCAGGATCATGCCGAGCGCCGCAAAGGGCGGCAATCCCTGCGCGGCATGGCCGAGCCAGGCGGCGATCAGTTCGCTCGCCCCGCTGGTGCGGAGCGAGTCGCTGACGGGAATGAGGGCGGCGAGCATGACGAGGATCGGCCCGTCGATGGATTTATAGACCTCGGTGAGCGGGATAGCGCCGACCACGATCATCATGAAGGCGGCGGCGAAAAAGGCGACGGAGACCGGCAGCAGCCCGCTGCCGGCGGCGATCATGGCGGCGGCGAGCACAAGGACGGGCAGAAGCGCACGGCGCTGCACGCCCAGCAGTATTTCCCGCTGCGCCAGCGGCAAGAGCGAAAATTCCTGCAATACCTGCGGCAGGTTCTTGCGGCTGCCCTGCAAAAGAATGACGTCGCCCGCCTGCAATGTCAGCTCGGAGAGCCGCTGGCTGACGCGCTGGCCACGCCGGCTGACGGCGATCAGATTGACGCCACGCGTATAGGAGAGCGAAAGCTCGCGCGCGGAAATGCCGCTCAGCACCGATTCATTGCTGATCACCGCTTCCATGGAGATGAGATCGGCGGTTTTCTGGCCGTTCTCCGTCAGCGGTTTGCCTGAGAGCAGCAGCTTCGCCTGCGAGACGATGCGGTCCAGCCCCTCCGGACTGCCTTCGAGAAGAATCGTGTCACCCGCTTTCAGTTTCACATCGGGGAAGGGGGAGATGCGCCGCGGCCCGCGCAGGATGGTGCTCGCGATCACATCGCCGTCGGCCTGTTTCAGCAATTCGCGCAGCGGCTTCTCCGCATGGGTGCTGTCTGCCGGCAGGGTGGCTTCGGCAGTATAGGCGGACTGGTCGAGAATATCCTCCACCGATGCCTGCTGGCGGTTGCGCACCGGCAGCAGCCGGTAACCGAAGGTCAGGAAGATGATGCCGATGACGGTCAATCCCACGCCGACAGGCGTGAAGTCGAACATCGAAAAACTCTGCCCGGTCATCTCCTCGCGCAGCCGCGAGACGACGATGTTGGGCGAGGTGCCGATCTGCGTCATCAGACCGCCCAGCAGGGCGGCGAAGGCCATGGGCATCAGATAATAGGAGACCGGGCTGCCGGATTTGCGGGCGAACTGGAAGGCGACCGGCATCATGATGGCGAGCGCGCCGATATTCTTGATGAAGGCCGACATGACGGCGACGACGATCATCAGGAAGGCGAGCTGCAGGCTCTTGGAATGCATTTCGGGAAAATATTTCTTGATCGTCATATCGACGATGCCCGACCGCGCCACCGCCGAACTGACCACCAGCGCGCTGCCGACGATGATGACGATATCGTCGGAAAAACCGGAAAAAGCCTTGTCGAAAGGCACGACACCGAGCGCCACGGCCACGAGCAGAGCGCTGCAGGCGACGACATCGTAACGCAGCCTGTCCCAGATAAACGCCACCATCATGCCGGCGATGACGGTGAAGGCGAGGATCTGGTCTGTCGTCATGCTGGCTTATGCTTTCGAATGAGAAAAATGCGCCGTCGCCGGTGTAAGGCGAGGATGCATTGAAACGCAAGGCGTGGCTTTGAGGTTCCGGACGGAGAGAAAGATGCTGATTGGTGGAAGCGTGTTTCGCGCAAAAGGCTTTGGAGGGCCGCCTATCTGCCTAAAGCTCTCAGTCATCCTCGGCCCTGAGCCGAGGATCCACACCCGTTGAAATGATGGATCCTCGGCTCAAGGCCGAGGATGACGTCGAGTATGGGGAGCGGTCTTCAACCCGAGACCCGTCCGTAAACGGGCCTCAGGTAAACATCAATGCACCTCTTCCGCACCCGCCTTCTTGCGACGCCGCGCGTTGCGGGCGAGCATGTTGAGCAGTTCCACCAGCGCCGAAAACGCCATGGCGGCATAAACATAGCCCTTCGGAACATGGAAGCCCATGCCTTCGGCGATCAGCGTCGTGCCGATCATCATCAGGAAGGCGAGCGCCAGCATGACGATGGTCGGGTTGCGTTCGATGAAATTGGCGAGCGGCGTTGCGGCCAGAAGCATGACGGTGACGGCGACGACGACCGCGACGATCATGATCGGCAGATGCGGCGTCATGCCGACGGCGGTGATGATGCTGTCTACCGAGAAGACGAGGTCGAGCAGCAGGATCTGGCCGATGGCGGCGCCGAAATTCATCGCGGCAGGGCCGCCGACCATGTCTTCCTTGTGATCTTCGGGATCGACATTGTGGTGGATTTCCTTGGTCGCCTTCCATACGAGGAAGAGACCGCCGGCGATCAGGATCATGTCCTTCCACGAGAAGGCATGGCCGAAGATTTCGAAGACCGGCGTGGTGAGCTGCACGATCCAGGCGACGGTGCCGAGCAGGCCGAGGCGCATGACGAGCGCAAGGCCGATACCGATCTTGCGGGCTTTTTCCCGCTGTTCGGGCGGCAGCTTGTTGGTGAGGATCGAGATGAAGATCAGGTTGTCGATGCCGAGCACGACCTCCATGACGATCAGCGTGACGAGCGCCACCCAGGCGGCGGGGTCGGACAGGAGAGGGAGAACGGACTCCATCAGGGAAATTTTCCTTTCAGCAACAGGCCAGCCGAAACATTCGGTGGGTGGAATTTATAGCGCAATACGCGAGAAACAAGGAGATGATGGCTCCGCTGCGCAAGATTTCATCGAAATTTCGCGCAGTCCGCGTATTGGCGCTGACGCCGTTGCTGAATGACCTCAGGCCTTGTCGGTTCCGTAGGCGGCCATGAATACCTTGATGGCGCTGGCGATCACCCGGTCCAGCTCCTCTTCCGGAACCGGGCCGTCGATCTCTCCGAACAGGCGCAGCTTGAAGAAGGTGCCGGTGGAAAGCTCGATATATTGCCGGGCGGCCAGTTCCACGTCATCGACCTTCAGATGGCCGAGCGCGACATGGTGCTCGATGAAATCCTGAAGCACGGTGCGGACATTGTTGGGTGCTGCAATGAAGAAACGCTGCGCCAGCTTCGGCATGCGGTCGATGACGCCGATCACCGAGCGCATGGCCGGGATCATCTCGGAACAGATCATCTTGTTGGCGAAGGCCTTGCCGAATTGTCTCAGCCCGTCGCGCACCTCTTCGGTGCCGGCGAGAATATTGCGCATGGAGGTGGCGAATTCCTGCCGGTGGTGATCGACCAGCGCCGCGAACAGATCCTCCTTGTTGGAGAAATAGACATAGATCGTGCCCTTGGAAACGCCCGCTTCGCGCGTGATGTCGTTCATGCTGGCCGCATCGAAACCCTTGCGCTTGAACACACGCCAGGCGCCCGCCAGAATCTGCTCGCGTTTGGCCGGGTC
>QFOL01000351.1 GCA_003241215.1 Agrobacterium fabrum | reverse complement strand
AAGGCCCATGTTTCGCGATGACAGCAGAATGGAAGATTTTTGATCATGACCAGCGATATCAAGCTCCTCGATTATCTCAAGGTTCGCCGCTCCACGCCCGCCCTGCAACTCAGTGAACCGGGACCTTCGAAAGGGGAAATCGAGGAAATCCTGCGCCTTGCTGTGCGCGTCCCTGACCATGGCAAGCTCGCGCCGTGGCGTTTCGTCGTCTATCGCGGCGAGGACCGTGTGCGTCTCGGCGAAACGGCGCTCAGGATCGCGCTCGAAAAGAATCCGGAACTGGACCTGCAGCAGCAGGAAGCCGAGCGTACGCGTTTCACCCGCGCGCCTGTTGTCATCGCCGTCATCAGCACCGCCAAGCCGCATTTCAAGATCCCCGAATGGGAGCAGGTCATGTCCGCCGGTGCGGTGTGCCTCAACCTCATTTTCGCGGCCAATGCCAGCGGTTTTGCGGCGAACTGGCTGACGGAATGGTTTGCCTTCGACCCGATCTTCCTTGCGGAAACCGGTGTTACGGCGGAAGAAAAGGTCGCGGGCTATATCCATATCGGCTCAACGACATTCCCGCCGGTGGAGCGGCCACGACCGGAGCTTGCCGATGTCGTCACCTGGGTTGGGGACATCTGATGTTCTACACCACAGACACCAACCGGCATGGCCTGCCGCATGATCCGTTCAAGGCCATCGTCGCGCCGCGGCCGATCGGCTGGATCGGCTCGAAGGGCAGGGAGGGCGTCTTGAACCTGTCGCCCTATTCCTTCTTCAACGCGATTTCGGACCGGCCGAAACTTGTCATGTTTTCCTCCAGCGGCCGGAAGGACAGCCTGCGCAATGTCGAGGAAACCGGCGTCTTCACCGCCAATCTCGTCAGTCGCCATCTGGTGGACCGGATGAACGCCTCTTCCGCGCCGGTTGCCTACGATGTCGATGAGTTCGCCCTTGCCGGGCTCACCGCCGTCGACGGGCGGGTGGTGGATGCGCCTTTCGTCGGCGAAGCGCTGGCTGTCCTCGAATGCCGGGTGACCCAGATACAGCAGCTCGGGGATGTCGACGGCAGGCCGACGGATTCGTGGATGGTGATCGGTCAGGTCATGGCGATCCATATCGACGAGACGATCATTCGCGATGGCCGCATCGACATGGGGCTGTCGCGCCCGGTGGCGCGCATGGGCTATATGGATTATTGCGATGGCGGCAGCGATGTATTCCAGCTGCAGCGCCCCTCTACTACGCCGTCAATATAATCCTTCGCCGGCAAGGGTTAAATTTTATGGTGAACCAAACGTAAACCATTTGCGCCTAGAGTTTTATACATGGTGGCGGCGATGATGCCGCCATCCATTGTATGAATGTGTTTCGAGGCTCAGGTGATCGTACAGGCATTTCTTCGCTGGTCTGAAAAGGCTGGATCGACCGAGCGGGCGAAAGCCGCCAATGCTCTCGGCCGCGCCTATCTTCAGTCCGACATGGCGCGCGAGAACCGCGATGCCGCCTATATGGCGATGACCTATCTGCTCGACGATCCTTCGCCGCGTGTGCGGCTGGCGCTTGCCGAGGCGCTGGCGGATGCCCACGATGCACCGCGCGCCATTCTGGTTTCGCTTGCCGAAGACCAGCCGGAAATCGCCTGCACGGTGATTGCCCGCTCGCCGGTTTTGGGCGAAGCCGATCTGGTTGATCTTGCCGGTCGCGGCGAAAGCCTGACGCGCTCCCTCATCGCCGCACGGCCCGGCCTGCCACGCGGGGTTTGCGCCGCCCTTGCTGAAGTCGGCGATCTGCCCGAAACCATCATCCTGCTCGAAAACGACGATGCCTTCATCACGCCGTTCTCGCTCAGGCGTATTGCCGAGCGCCATGGCTGCGACGCCGATATTCGCGACCTCCTTTTGCGCCGCGAGGCGCTGCCGGCCGATGCACGGCACCTGCTGATGGGCCGCATCAGCGAGGCGCTTGCCGGTTCCGCGCTGGTTCACGCAATGATCGCGCGCAACCGTGCCGACAGCATTTTTCGCGAGGCGGAAGATTCCGCCACCATCCTCATCGCATCAAACGTTTCCTCGCCGGAGCTGCCGGCGCTGGTGGAGCATCTGCGCCAGCGGCTGGAACTGACGCCGGCGCTGCTCATCCATGCCGTCTGTTCTGGCCGGCTGGAGTTCTTTACCGCGGCGATGGTCAATCTCTCCGGTCTCGATGACCGCAAGGTGCGCGCCATTCTGGCGACGGGGCGGCCACATGCGCTGAAGGCGCTGTTTCAGTCCGTCGGGCTATTTGGCGATGTTGTCGACGTCTTCATTGAGGCGACGCTGATGTGGCGCCGCGCCGCCCGCTCGCAGCTTTCTGAAGCGGCAGCCTCCGTCTCGGCCGAGCTGCTGGCGCATTTCCGCGACGTCAGCGGTTCCGAAACGCTGTTCGAACTGCTGCATGCCGTGCGCAAGCTGGCCATTGCGGAAGAGCGGCAGAAGGCGCGGTATTATGCGGAAGCGCTGACGGTCGAGGCGGCGTGAGGTCTGGGTATTTCGCGGGTGCAATCCTCTCACCCTCATTCCTGTGCTTGTCACAGGAAACCAGCCAGCCCAAGTCCTTGGGCTGAAAAGACTCTCTCCGCCGGCACGGACGTGCGTCGACTGGATTCCTGTGACAAGCACAGGAATGAGGAAAGTGGGGGCTTTGCTGTCAGAGGAAATCTCTACCTAGCATCGGCAAAGAAAGCCGCCGCCGCTTTTTCCCAATTGCCTCACTTATCGAACCGCTTGGCGATCCACGAATAGCTGTTTTCAACCATCCTCACCGGTGTCCCCAAAAGGTGCTTTATGCCTTCGGTGGAAGGCAGGATACGGCTGACGCGGCTGATTGCCTGTTTGGTGAGGCTCTCCTCTTCCTTCGGCGTAACCGCTGCCGTTGGCTGCGGTGCAGTGGCCGGTGCCGTGGCGGGAGGTTGTGCGCCGGCCGTCTGCGGGGCCTGCTCACCCGGCGTCTGGCACACGGCCACCACGACCGGGTAGGGCGCATTGGCGTAACGCTCCAGTTCCTTTTCCGACACGGCGTCGCACAGTTCGATACTCGTCCAGCGCTGCTGCGAGGTGGCGAGATAATGGCAATCGGTGGCGCTGTCGTCGCAGCCAAGGAAGGTCATGAGAACGAGGGCTGTTTTCATGGGGTGTGTTGCCTCTGTCGGGAATAATGCTCTAGAAACTCATCTATCCCGATTGCAGTGACATTACGACGAAATACGCATTTTTTGAGAGAAGGCAGGCATCGCATTGGCCACCGAAATCAAGCTTGAGACACCGAGGCAGGACGCGGTTCTGCGCCTCATCGATCTTTCCAACGCCTATATGGCCTCGCTTTACCCCGCAGAGAGCAATCATCTGGTCGATATAAGCCAGCTGGAAAAGGACAATGTCTCCTTCTTCGTGGTGCGGCATGAAGGCCGCGTCGTTGGTTGCGGCGCGCTGGTGGAGGCGGGCGACGGCACGGCGGAGGTGAAGCGCATGTTCGTCGATCCTGATGCAAGGGGATTACGGATCGGCAAGCTGATCATGGATACGCTTGTTGCGCGCGGCGTCGAGCTTGGCCTTTCCGCCATCCGTCTCGAAACCGGAATCAGCCAGCCGGAGGCTATCGGTCTTTACCGCAAGGCGGGATTTGTGGAAATCGAGGCCTTTGCGCCCTACAGGCCTGACCCGCTCAGCCTGTTCATGGAGAAGGTGATTTAGGCCTGCGGCGCGAGTTTGCCGCTACCTTGCCTATCCTTCACGTCATCCTCGGCCCTGTGCCGAGGATCTGACCATGTATCGTTGTATCAATCGATGGCAGATGCTCGGGACAGGCCCGAGCATGACGAATGCGCGGTTTGAGGACTATCTGCAGGCACGAGGGCCGAGGCGTCTGCCCGCAGGCGTCAACCGATCAAAAAGCCGCTTTGCGAAACGCCGTCGTTTCCTCACCATCGTCTTCGAGCGCGGCGACCTCATCAGCGGCGTCATCCTGCGTTGGTGGCGGAGGCGGCACGTCGGCGCTGGCGGCGGCGGAGATTTCCACCTCACGCACCCATTCGCGCCAGATCGCCACCAAGAGCGCCATCAACACCGGGCCGATGAACAGGCCGAGGAAACCCATGGTCTTGACGCCGCCGACGAGGCCGAAAAATGTGGGCAGGAAGGGCAGCTTGATCGGGCCGCCGACGAGTTTCGGGCGGATGGTCTTGTCGACGATGAAGAGTTCGACCGAGCCCCAGACGAATAGCGCCAGCCCGTGGGCGGGCGAGCCGCTGGCGACCAGATAGGTTGATACCAGCGTAAATGAGAGCGGCGCGCCGCCGGGAATGAGCGCCATGACGCCGGTCAGCACGCCGAGCGTGACGGGCGAGGGCACGCCGGCGATCCAGTAGGCGATGCCGAGGATGATGCCTTCGCCGATGGCGATCAGCGTCATGCCCGTGACGGTGGAGCTGATGGTGGCGGGCACGACGCGGGAAATGCGTTCCCAGCGCGTCGGCAGGATGCGCTCACCCACCAGATCCACCTGCCGGGTGAAGCCGGCGCCGTTGCGGTAGACGAAGAACAGCGCGATGAGCATGAAGAGCAGCGTCAGCACCAGGTGGAACGCGCCGTTGCCGGCGGCGAGGATCGCCCTGTAGATATTGCCGATATTGGCGCCGCTGACGAGCTGGATGAGTTCGCCGATGGCGCCCGGCGTGCCAATATATTTCACCCATTGTTCGCCGAGCCAGGGGCCGATGGCGGGCAGCGCGGCGATCCAGTCCGGCACCGGCGCGCCGGTCTTGTTGGCATGCACCGCCCAGCCGAACCATTCGCGGATTTCACTCGCCGTATAGGAGGCGGCGATGAAGATCGGCACCACGAGGAAAGCGAGGATGAGGATGATGGCGATGGTGGCGCCGAGCGTGGTGTTGCCGCCCACCTGCCGCAGAAGCCGCGTATAAACCGGCCAGCTGGCGAAACCGATGACGAGGGCGGCAAGGACGGGAACAAGGAAGCCGTGGAAGAAATAGATGCCGGCCAGCGCCACGAGAACAAGCAGCCAGCGCGCAGCCGAAATGGGCGGGATCAGGGCGATCCGCGTCGGGCTGGCGGGACCAAGCCATCTCGGTTCGCCACTCTGCTTACGGCTGTCATTGTTACTCACGGCAGGCTCTTTCTCGCATTCTCCCCCCTTAAGGGGTGCATTCACTCTGTCACACCGATACATATAAGTGCAATATAATCGGATCACATTACCGTTGTGTGTTTATTGCTGAACCTATTGAACGATTTTGGT
>QFOL01000350.1 GCA_003241215.1 Agrobacterium fabrum | reverse complement strand
TCTTTTTCATGAGAAAATATCTCTCCGCTTCTCCCGTTAAAGCAGGTAACTCCCGCTCTGCCACAAGAATGCACGTATTGTGCCAGATCGGAAGCGGGCGTGAAGAAAAAACTTCGATCCCCCGGCCTTCCGGCACAAAATGCATTCGCTTTTTGGGATTTTCCAGCCAATTTCTCGCAGAAAGCCGAAAAATCCATCAGCATTTCCGTGAATTTGTATTATTTTAGATTTTTTGAATATTTGGAAAGGCGCGCACAAGGAAATGGCTGTTTGTTTATATTTTATGCAATTGTCTATTATTTGGACACGGCGATCTGCTCATTTTTGTATCGATTGCCTTTCCGGCGTTTTGAAAGGATGATCGGGCCATGAAATCCCTCCGGCACCTCTTCCTGATCGATCCTGTTGTCATGGCCCGCATCGATGCGGCGGCCGGGCAATCCGGCATTCCACTTTATGAGCTGATGGAGCGGGCGGGGCAGGCGGTCGCGGCCTCGGCGTTGCGTTACTATCCGCAGGCGCGACGTTTCGTCGTGCTCTGCGGCGGCGGCAACAATGGCGGTGATGGTTACGTGGCGGCGCGGGCGCTTTTGCAGAGCGGGGCGGTCGTTGCGGTTCATCATCTCGGCGATGTCGGTGCGCTCAGGGGCGATGCGCGTACGGCGTTCGAGCGCAGCGGCGTGACGCCGCAACCGCTGGGTCACTATACGCCGCTTGCCGGCGACGTGGTGGTCGATGCGGTTTTCGGGGCCGGATTGTCCCGCGATGTTCCGCAGGAGCTCATCCGGGTGATCGAGGCGGTCACGCGGGCGAGGGTGCCGGTTCTCGCCGTCGATCTGCCCTCGGGCCTCTGCGGCAGGCGGGGCGTGCCTCTCGGCGCATCGTTCAGGGCCGAGCGGACGGTGACCTTCATGGCGCGCAAGCCCGGTCATCTGCTGATGCCGGGGCGGGAGCTTTGTGGAACGCTCGAGGTGTTCGATATCGGCATTCCGTCCCGTATCCTTGACGCCCATGCGGGATCGGTGGCGGAAAATGATCCGCTAATCTGGCGGGATGCCTTGCCTCATGCCGATATGGAAACCCATAAATTCCGCCGCGGGCATCTGACCGTCTTTTCCGGCCCGGCCCATGCGACGGGTGCAAGCCGTATGGCGGCGCTTTCGGCGCTGAAGGCGGGGGCGGGGATCGTCACCATCGCCGCGCCGAGGCAAGCGCTCAATGTGCTGTCCGTGACGCTGACGGCGGTGATGAATGCGCCGGTGGACGATGCCGACGATCTCAGGTCATGGCTGGACGACGGGCGTCATGGGGCCTTCGTTCTCGGCCCGGGTTTCGGTGATCTCGAAAAGGCGCGGCACTTCGTGTCCCTGCTCGGAGACAAGGCGGTGGTGCTGGATGCCGATGCAATCACGGCTTTCAGGGATCACAGGGAGGTCTTGTTCGAGTGCATCACCTCAGGCGCGGGCAAATTCGTGCTGACGCCGCATGAGGGCGAGTTTGCACGGCTGTTTCCCGATCTCGTTGAGGATGCCGGATTGAGCAAGATCGAAAGGGCGCAGGTCGCCTCGGCGCGCAGTGGTGCTGTTCTGGTCTACAAGGGCGCGGATACGGTGATTGCCGCGCCGGATGGACGGGCGCTGGTCAATACCAATGCTCCCGCGAGCCTCGCGACAGCGGGATCCGGCGATGTGCTGGCCGGTATCATCGGCGCGCTGCTGGCGCAGGGAGCTCCCGCCTTCGAAGCGGCCGCAGCAGGTGTGTGGCTGCATGGAGAGGCAGGCCACAAAGCGGGGGACGGCTTGACGGCGGAGGACCTTGCTCATGCGGTTCGGCCGTTTGGGTGACTTGGTCTGATTGTGTTGGGGCAGTCTTGCGAACCGGGTCTTTGCTGGCCGCTCGCGAACCTACGATTTCACCACAGTTCCATCATCCGCACTCACCCCGGACTTGATCCGGGGTCCAGCGCAATCAAGTCCTTGATCGCAAGAGACACTTCTCACCGCGCAGACGCGCCTTGGCCGGATGCCGGATCAAGTCCGGCATGACGAAGGAGAGGTTTGCATTCCTCAGGTACGCACTGCTGCACCTGAATATATTAAAGCCGCGTCTTCAATGTGCGGCCTTGCCTGCCTGGCTCGCCATCGCCATTCGCGAGGCGCTGATCAGCAGCTTGCGTTCGGCGCGCTCTTGCTGCGGCGTGCGATTGTAGATTTCGCGATAACACTTGGAAAAATGCGAGGCGGAGACGAAACCGCAGGCGACGGCGACTTCGACCACCGGCATGGCCGATTGCACCAGCAGGTGCCGGGCGCGGTCGAGGCGGATCTCGAGATAATAGCGGGCGGGCGAACGGCCCATTTCCTGGCGGAAGAGGCGCTCCACCTGCCGGCGCGACAGATCAGCGGCATCGGCGATGTCGAGCAGCGACAGCGGCTCGGCGAGATTGCCTTCCATCAATTCGATGATCGAGAGCACCTTGCTGTTCTGCACGCCGAGGCGGGCGCGCAGCGGCAGGCGCTGGCGGTCGTTGGGGCTGCGCACCCGGTCGGTCAATTGCTGTTCGCAGACGCGGTTGACGAGGTTTTCGCCGAAATCCTGGCCGATCAGGCTCAGCATCATGTCCAGCGAGGCCGTGCCGCCGGCGCAGGTATAGATGTTGCTGTCGACCTCGAAGAGATCGGCATAGACTTCCACCTGCGGGAAGGCTTCGGAAAAACCGGGCAGGTTTTCCCAGTGGATCGCGCAGCGCTTGCCGTTGAGCAGGCCGGCCTGCGCGAGGATATGGGCGGCGGTACAGAGGCTGCCGATGGCGATGCCGCGATTATAGGCTTCGCGCAGCCAGGCATTGACCGACTTGTTGATGTGCTGGTCCACATCGATGCCCGAACAGATGATCGCCATTTCCGGGCGGTTCTCGCCGCTGACGTATCGCCTTTCGTCGGCAAGACAGGTATCGGCCTCAAGACAGATGCCGCTTGATGACATGACCTTCTGGCCATCGAGCGAGGCGAGGCGCCATTCATAGGCCTGATAGCCCAACATTCGGTTGGCGATGCGAAGCGTTTCAACCGCTGCGGCGAAAGGCAGCATGGTAAATTGCGGAATGAGAAAAAAGACGATTGAGCGTTTCTTCTGGGAGTTCCTGCTCATTTGCCCGTGCTCCGTTGCGAATACGCAATTCCTCCCTTGGAATTGGTCTTCTGGATGTCCTGTTTACGACATCTTTAGCGAAAAATACGCCGTGGATTCGGGG
The DNA here is from genome assembly GCA_003241215.1 of Agrobacterium fabrum. Taxonomy (GTDB): domain Bacteria; phylum Pseudomonadota; class Alphaproteobacteria; order Rhizobiales; family Rhizobiaceae; genus Agrobacterium; species Agrobacterium fabrum_A. Next base: position 701 of record QFOL01000350.1, on the reverse strand, counting down.
CTGTCAAAAAATAGCTTTTGAAATATGCAAATTTTGCGACAAGCCTTTAAAAAAGGCGCTGTGTCGCATGCAAAACAGGCAGGCTGTTTTGCGCCCCTGTCTCGCCATTCGGGCGGGGGCAGGGATGGCTCGCAAAACGCGCAACGGTTGCGAGCCATCGGTTGCACATCATTTGCGGATGATGTGTATGCGGGTGGTTTCGACGGTTGGCCATCCGATATCCTTCAATGTTTCAGGCGGCAACGCCTCCAGTGCGCGAAGCATCCTGGCGCGGCGCCATTCTGCGTAAGGGGCGAAAACATTGTCGGACAGGCGACGCAGCCAGCCGGTGGGGGACGGGCGATGCGATGAACGGTTCGTCACCGGGAGATAATGTATCATGGTCATGTCTTGATCCTTTCCTGAACCACGATCCTGTTTGCGACTTCGGTATGCGCTTGCCTGTTTCATCAAGCAAGAGAATGAATCTTATGTCATTCATCAGATTTTGGAATGAATTGGCGGTAAACCTGCGGAAAAGATTCCAATCCGCATGATCGTCAGCGCTTCACTCCAACGAGGCTAAATCCGCCCCATCAATCGATGTCCCGGATGGTGCGCGCTTGTTGACATTCAATCAAACGAAATGATATCCATCTATAAATCAAAATATTTGAAGGTGCGTGCCATGACCGTGACTTTCCGCCAACCGCTGCCGTTGC
>QFOL01000349.1 GCA_003241215.1 Agrobacterium fabrum | reverse complement strand
ACAGCCCTCGGCGCGATCATGCGACACATCGTCGTGATCGCAAACGCGAGACTCAAAGAGTATGAAAAAATCCAAACAAGACTGACTTGATGAGGGAGGAGGCGTTACACCGGAACATACGATTCTAGGACGTATGGACGAATGCCCCCCGCTCAGCTCAAGCAGCCTGAGCCTTGTCCAGCCCCGCTTCGCGCGCAAAAGCCTTCAGCGATTTCAGCCCGAGGCTCTGATATTCGAACGGGTTGCGCACATCAGGATCCTGTTCCGCCTCGATAACCAGCCAGCCGCTGTAACCATGCTCGGCCGCGACCTTCAGCACCGGCGGGAAGTTCACGCCGCCTTCGCTGTCGCCGGGAACGGTGAACACGCCGCGGCGCACGCCTTCGAGGAAGGAGAGCCGCTCACCCCGCACCTGATCGGCAATGGCAGGGCGCACGTTCTTGGCATGGATATGGCCGACACGACCCATATATTTCTGCGCGACGCGCACCGGATCGCCGCCGCCGAACAGGCAATGGCCGGTATCGAGCAGCAGATGTGTCTTCGGGCCAGTATGCTTCATCAGGAGATCGATTTCCTCTTCGCTCTCGACCACCGTTCCCATGTGGTGGTGATAAACGAGGGTGATACCCTGTTCTGCGGCAAAGGCGGCCAGCGCCTCGACACCCGCACCGAATTTCGCCCAGTCCCCGGCCGCAAGGCGCGGACGGTCGACCAGCGCCTTGTTGTCATCGCCGTGGATGGCATTGGAGGTCTCGCAGACGATGATGACCTTCGAGCCCATGGCTTTCAGCAGGTCAAGCGCCGGCTGCATCGCCTTCTTTTCGGATTCGATGTCGTCGGTCAGAAGGTTCAGCGAATGCCAGCCGGAGACGAAGGAGAGACCGCGCGGCGAAAGCACGCCCTTCAGGCCTTCCGGCTCAGTCGGGAACTTGTGGCCCTTCTCGATGCCGTCGAAACCGATCTTGGCGGTTTCATCGAGGCACTGTTCGAGGCTGATATGCGCGCCCAGCGTGCGGTCGTCGTCGTTGGACCAGGCAATCGGGTTGGTTCCGTAACGGATCATCTTACTGTCTTTCCTTGACATGGTTTTCATAACGGGCGCGGGCCGGGCCGATTTCGGCGCGGTCGGAAACTTCAGGCACCGCGACATCCCACCAGTGACCGCCGGCCTGCGGCGTCGGGTAAGGGTCGGTATCGATGACGATGACGGTGGTGCGGCTGGAGGCGCGGGCTGCGGCAAGCGCCTCTTCCAGCTCGCTTATGGTGGAAACCTTGCGCGCATCCGCCCCCATCGAGCCGGCATGGGCCACGAAATCGATGGCGATCGGGTTGACGTTGGTATGGGCGTAGAGATTGTTGAACTCCGCGCCGCCGGTTTCCATCTGCAGCCGGTTGATGCAGCCGTAACCCCTGTTGTCGGTGATGACGAGCGTGATCTTCACGCCCATGGCAACCGATGTCGCAAGCTCGGAATTCATCATCATGTAGGAGCCGTCGCCGACCATGACGATCACGTCGCGGTCCGGTTCCGCCATCTTGATGCCGAGGCCGCCCGCCACTTCATAACCCATGCAGGAGAAGCCGTATTCCATGTGATAGGAGAGCGGCAGCTTGGATTTCCACAGCTGGTGAAGCTCACCCGGCATGGTGCCTGCGGCGCACATGACGACGGTATTGTCACGCGACTGGCGCTGCACCGCGCCGATGACCTGCATGTCGGTGGGCAGGCTGTTGGCGTTGTCCTCGCCTGGCGCTGCCGTATCGGCATCGGCCTTTTTAAACCATGCAGCCTTGAGACCGGCATCCGGCACCGCGAAACGGTAGCTGCCAAGCGCTGCGGACAATTTCTCAAGCCCGATCTTCGCATCCGCCGTCAGGCTGATCGCATCGTGCTTGGCGCTGTCATAGGGCTGAACGTTAAGCGCCAGGATTTTGCGGTTCGGGTTCTTGAACAGCGCCCAGGAGCCGGTGGTGAAATCCTGAAAACGGGTGCCGACGCCGAAGACCAGATCGGCCTTTTCGCTGACGATATTGGCGCTTTCCGCACCGGTAACGCCGACAGGACCGAAATTGAGATCGTGATCCCACGCCAATGCCGATTTACCGGCCTGCGTTTCGACGACGGGAATGGAGTGGGTTTCGGCAAAGCGCTTCAGGGTTTCGGTTGCGCCGGCAAAATGCACGCCGCCGCCGGCAACGATAACAGGGTTCTTCGCCGCCTTCAGCGCGGCGACGGCTTCTTCGAATTCCACCATATCCGGCTCGGGACGGCGCTGACGCCAGACTCGCTTTTCGAAGAAGCTCTCGGGGTAATCATAGGCTTCCGCCTGCACATCCTGGCAGAAGGCGAGCGTGACGGGGCCGCAATCGGCCGGGTCCGTCATGGTGCGCATGGCGCGGGGAAGCGCTGTCAGCAATTGTTCCGGCCGCATGATGCGGTCGAAATAACGGCTGACCGGGCGGAAGCAGTCATTCACCGTCATCGTGCCATCGCCGAAATCTTCGAGCTGCTGCAAGACCGGATCGGGGCCGCGATTGGCGAAGACGTCGCCGGGGATCAACAGCACCGGCAGGCGGTTGACATGGGCAAGGGCGGCCGCCGTCACCATATTGGCAGCACCCGGGCCGATGGAGGAGGTGACCGCCATGGCGCGGCGGCGACGCAGCTGCTTCGAATAGGCAATGGCCGCATGGGCCATGGATTGCTCGTTCTGGCCGCGATAGGTCGGCAGTTCGTCGCGGATACCATAAAGCGCTTCGCCGATGCCGGCGACATTGCCATGGCCGAAAATGGCCCACATGCCGGCGATATAGGTTTCGCCATGTTCATTCATCTGCGCTGCCAGGTAACGAACCATGGCCTGCGCAGCCGTCAATCTGATTGTCTTCACGCTGCCTCTCCCTTTTTGGCGCGCGCCTCATCCCAAATGCGACACAGGCTGGTATAGCGCTGCGCCATATCCTTTACCGCTTCCTCATCGGTCATCTTGCCACCGAGCCAGCTGCGGGCGGCATCCGCGAAAATCGTGCGGCCAACGGCGAAACCTTTGACCAGATCGAAACCGGCGGCAAGGCGGAAGCTCTCTTCCAACTCGCTCTGCGGTGCGTCGAGACCTAGAACGACGATGCCCCGAACGTAAGGATCGTTGCGATGCACGGCGTCGCAGGCGTTTTTCCACGCAGCACGGGTCTTCATCGGTTCCAGCTTCCACCAGTCGGGATAGACCCCGATCTCGTAAAAGCGTTCGATGATGCGGGCGGCGGTCAAATCGTCGGTCGGGCCGACCTTGGAGGGAATGACCTCCAGCAGCATTTCCAGGCGGTTGCGGCGTGTCGCCTGGAACAGACGCATGACCGTCTCTTCCTGCGTGGCGCGCATCTCATCCGTATCGTCTGGATGATAGAAACACAGAACCTTGACGACATTTTCAAGCGGCCATTCGGAAAGACCGCCGAAATCCTTGCCGAGATCGGGTTCCAGCGTCAGCGGGCGCGAACCTGGCCATTCCACCGGGCGGCCGATCCACAGGCCCGAGCCGCTGGCGGCAAACAGGGCGTCACGGCCAAGGCGGCCGTCGCAGAGAATGCCGTAACCCGGCCTGTCGCCGGCAACCTGCTGTGCGGCCTGAAGGCAGAGTTTCTTGAAAGCGCCGATCTGCTCGTGCTTCACGCCAAGCCCGTCGGCGATGGCTTCCAGCTGCATGCGATGGTCGAAGGCGAAGACGCGCATCGTGTCCCAGTCGCCCTTGCGGTTGGTCGACCAGTGCACCTGTTCCAGCGCCTCGTCCTTGCGCAGCGCCTTGTTGCGAATGCCGGCCTTGAAGAAATATTGCAGCTCTTCCCAGCTCGGATAGGCGGGCGTGCAGCCATGGCGGGAGACGGCGAAAGCGCCGCAGGCATTGGCGTATTTCAGCGTCGTCGGCCAGTCTTCGCCGCGCAGCCAGCCGCGGAACAGCCCG
>QFOL01000348.1 GCA_003241215.1 Agrobacterium fabrum | reverse complement strand
CGCCACACCACAAGCGCACGCGCCCTTCGTCTATCGGTTAGGACGTCAGATTTTCATTCTGAAAAGAGGGGTTCGACTCCCCTAGGGCGTGCCACTTGCCTTCGTGTTCTTCCCCTTCAAAAAGCAAAAGCAGCTTCGCAGATCGCGAATTCTTCTTGCGTGACCAATGCGCCGGAACCGATTCCCGCTCGGCACGTTAGAGTGCTGTCCCCCCGATGGAAGGCAAGCCGGATGAATCGCCAGCGGGCAAATCGACCGGCTTGCCTTTCCCCTTTCAGCCCAACCACAGCCACCGTTCATTCCAGCGGACAGCAGATGCCAGCTAAGGGTTGGAAAAGCGCGCCCCGAGCCTCCCCACGAGGTATGAAGACATTGCCGGTGCGCAGCGATAGGGGCGAGATTTCAAGGCCTTGACCAGTTTCGGCGCAGTTTTCCACAGCCCTTCCGGCCTCCATAAAAAAACTCGCCGTGAAGCGAAAAAAATCAATTTTTCCGCTTGCGGAGCAACCGGAGCCTGACTATAAGGGCGCCACACCACAAGCGCACGCGCCCTTCGTCTATCGGTTAGGACGTCAGATTTCGCCCTTCGTCTATCGGTTAGGACGTCAGATTTTCATTCTGAAAAGAGGGGTTCGACTCCCCTAGGGCGTGCCACTTGCTTCTCCTTTAAAATCAGCTGCCTGCACGAAAATCTTCACGCATTGCGTAAAGAAGTCTCGTTGCGCTTCATCCACTCGCCTGGGCCGGTGTCCGGTGAAATTCCAAGATAGCTGGAAGGCCCATCAGGGCGCGAAAGCCGCGTCCAGAACGCGCAGTTGAACACGTCTCTGGCCCTGCCAGAGATCGGCCCCCACGGTGCCGGCGACGTGAATATTGCGACCACGCGCATTCAGCAGCATCTGCCCCAGAGGCGCTTCTGCGGCGCGGAACGCGATGCCGTCCAGTCGCGAGCCGTCCATGGCCTCCAGCGTGATCTTGACGTGAGCTGTACCCACGAGCCGCACATCGCGCAGACGATGCGCCGGCACGGCAAAGATGGGTTGCGAATGACCGGAGCCATATGGACCGGCCTGCTCCAGCTGGTCGACAAGCTGCAATGTCGCGCCCGACGCGCCGATGGCGCCGTCGATCTTCAGCACGCTGCTTTCCACCAGCTCGTTCACGGTCTTTGCCGCCGCTTCCTCGAAGAAAGTCCTGAGCTTGCCGAGATTGGCGCGCTCGACTGTCAGGCCGGCCGCCATGGCATGCCCACCGCCCTTGACGAGCAAGCCGGCCTCCACGGCGGCGCGCACCATGCGCCCCATATCGAAGCCGTTTATAGAGCGGCCGGAACCGGTGCCCTTGCCCGAGGGATCGAAGGCAATGGCGAAGGCGGGACGGCGAAAGCGATCCTTCAGGCGCGAGGCGAGCAGACCGACAATGCCGGGATGCCAGTTTTCACGCGCAGTCACGATGACGCCCGCACCCGAGCCGTCGCCATATTCGAACAGCGCCTCCGCTTCTGCTTCCGCCAGCATGGCGGCTTCCATCGCCTGCCGCTCGCGGTTCAGCTCATCCAGCCTCTCGGCAATGACCTCAGCCTGCGACGCATCATCGATGGTCAGGAGACGGCTGCCGAGCGCAGCGTCGCCGATGCGGCCGCCGGCATTGATGCGCGGCCCGATCAGGAAACCGAAATGATAGGGCGTCACAGGCCCACCCAACCCCGCTTTCTTGAAGAGAGCAGCGAGCCCGGCATTGTTCATATGCCGCGCGGCAATCAGCCCCTTCACCACATAGGCGCGGTTAAGCCCCTTCAGCGGCACCACATCGCACACGGTGGCAAGCGCGACGATATCGAGAAGCGACAGCAGATCGAGCGTGAAGGCCTGCCTGTGCCGCCTCTCCTTCAACAGCCGCAGGGTGGCGACCAGCACGAGGAACACGACGCCGGCGGCGCAGAGATGCCCCTGCCCTGAAAGATCGTCCTCGCGGTTGGGATTGACCAGCGCCACGGCCGGCGGCAGTTCCGTGCCGACCTGATGGTGATCGATCACCACAACATCCGTTCCCGCATCCCTGGCGGCCTTCAGCGATTCATGGCTGGTGGAGCCGCAATCGACCGTCACGATCAGCGTCGCACCATTGGCGGCAAGCTGCTGCATCGCTGCCGGGTTCGGGCCGTAGCCTTCGAAAATGCGGTCGGGAATATAGATTTCCGGTGTCAGACCGAAATGCGCGAGAAACCGGTACATCAAAGCGGAGGAAGCAGCGCCGTCGACGTCGTAGTCGCCAAAGATCGCCACCTTCTCGCCTGTCTCGATGGCCCGCACCAACCGCTCGGCGGCCTTTTCGCAATCGGTCAGCACATGCGGATCGGGCATCAGGGAACGAATAGTCGGATCGAGGAACGCCAGGGCGTCATCGACACCCACACCGCGCCCGGCAAGCACCCGTGCGATCAATTCGGGGATGGCGTGGATCTGGGACATGGCCAGCGCGCGGTTCTGCCCGGCCTGATCCAGCCGCGACACCCAGCGCTGCTCTGTCGCCGACCGCTCCACGCTTAGAAACGCGCGGGCCACGGTATCGGCCGGCTCCATCATTGCCATCCTGTCCATTCATCCTGTCATGCGCCCAATCGCGCTTTAAAACGGGCTAAATGGCGATGGCGCGTTTTTCAAGCAAAAACGCGCTTATGAGGATTCACACCGAAAAAATCGAGAAAAACGGGCTGACAATCGAGACAGCGCCAACAAGCAGCAGCAGCGAGAACACGGCAAGCGAACACCAGTTGCGCTCATGCTCCCCCATATCGAATTCCATGCTGCGAATATTGTCATTGGCATTGTGAGGCCGCGCCCGGTGATGGGCGGCCGCAACGCCTGCGCGCTTGTTGTCCTTGAAAAGGATAATCGATGTCACGGCCACGCCTCCCTCGCTTGGTGAACATCATTAACCATAGAGCCGAATCGTGTTGCATTCCAGCGGTTCTGAGGCCGCTCGCGCAAATTTTCTGGGTGTTGCCGGCTTTAAAAATGGAACGGGCTTGCAAGAACAGTGAAATCCAGCCGCTCCCAAAGAACGCTCTCATCCGGTTCGAAAACATCTCCGTGGTCATCCTCGGGCTTGACCCGAGGATCCACTGACCTACCTGCGCGGCGCTGGATCCTCGGGCCGAGCCCGAGGATGACGGCGCGTTTGGCGAGCACGTCGCGCTTGGCAATAGTGCAATGCCAGGCGCGAATGCGGCACCAGCGTTTCAGGTCCGCTCGATGCGGATGACCTGCGGCTCGCTGACGAGATATTTCTCGTTCTTGATCGCCTTCACCGCCTTGCGGATCGCATCCTCCATCGTCGCGTGGGTAACGAGGATGATGGTCTGCGGTGCTCCCTCCACATGCACACGCTGGCGCTGCACGATGGATTCCAGCGAGATGTTGTTGTCAGCCATGCGGGTGGCGATGGAGGCGAAGACGCCGGCCTGATCCTTCACCGTGAGGCGAATGAAATAACCGCCCTCATGGCTCTTCATCTTGGCGCGACGATATTCCGTCAGCGATTTCGCCGGACGGCCGAGAACCGGCACCTGCTGGGCGCCCGGACGGCTCTTGGCGATATCGGCGATATCACCGAGCACAGCAGACGCCGTGGCGTTGCCGCCCGCACCCGGACCGACCATCAGCAATTCGCCGAGAATGTCGGATTCGATTGCCACCGCATTGGTGACGCCATCCACCTGGGCGATGACGGAATCGAGCGGCACCATGGTCGGATGCACGCGCTGCTCGATGCCGGATTCGGTAACCTGCGCCACGCCGAGAAGCTTGATGCGGTAACCGAGTTCGGCCGCCGCCTGAATGTCCTCGCTGGAAATATTGGTGATGCCTTCCAGATAGATGTCATCGGCCGAAATCTTGCTGCCGAAGGCAAGCGTCGTCAGGATTGCCAGCTTGTGGGCGGTGTCGTTGCCTTCGATATCGAAGGCCGGATCGGCTTCGGCATAACCCAGCCGCTGCGCTTCCTTGAGACAGGCCTCGAAGGACAGCCCTTCCTTCTCCATCTTGGTCAGGATGTAATTGCAGGTGCCGTTCATGATGCCGTAGATGCGCGACACATGATTGCCGGTCAAGGACTCACGCAGCGCCTTGATGACGGGGATACCGCCGGCCACCGCCGCTTCGAAGTTGAGAAGCGCGCCCTTGTCTTCGGCGATGGTCGCCAGTTCGACGCCGTGCTTGGCCAGCAGCGCCTTGTTGGCTGTCACCACATGGAGACCGCGTGCGAGTGCTGCGCGCACCGCATTTTCCGCCTGACCGGAAGCGCCGCCGACCAGTTCGACGAAAACGTCGATCTCGGCTTCGCTCGCCATCTGCTCCGGCGTATCGAACCAGGTAATACCCGTGAGATCGATGCCGCGGTCGCGCGAACGGTCACGCGCGCTCACCGCAATAATCTCAATCGCACGTCCGCAGGTAATCGCAAGTTCGTTGCTTCTCTGCTGGAGGATGCGCACGAGCGAAGCGCCGACAGTTCCTGATTGCTGGTGATGGTGGCGGCCGAGGCCCGGCCGCCTTCGGTTGCCCTTATCTGTGGGCGTTCAGCGAAACGACGTTGTGCATCGTTTCGTCTACTGTCGACAGGAAACGCTTCAGATTGCGCGCTGCCTGACGAATTCGATGCTCGTTTTCCACGAGCGCGAGACGGACGTAATCGTCGCCCATCTCGCCAAAGCCGATGCCGGGAGCAACGGCGATATCTGCCTTCTCGACCAGGAGCTTGGAGAATTCCAGGCTGCCGAGATGGCGGAACTTTTCCGGGATCTTCGCCCAGGCGAACATCGTCGCCGCCGGCGGTGGAACCTCGAAACCGGCCTTGCCAAACGTGTCGACCATCACATCGCGGCGGCGGCGATAGACATTGCGCACTTCGGCGATGTCGGAACCGTCACCGTTCAGCGCATGGGTCGCCGCAACCTGGATCGGCGTGAAGGCGCCGTAGTCGAGATAGGACTTCACACGCGTCAGCGCCGCGATCAGCCGCTCATTGCCGACGGCAAAGCCCATGCGCCAGCCGGGCATGGAGAAGGTCTTCGACATGGAGGTGAACTCCACAGCAACATCGATTGCGCCGGGAACTTCGAGAACCGAAGGCGGCGGATTGTTTTCGTCGAAATAGATTTCCGAATAGGCAAGGTCGGAAAGCACGATGATCTCGTGCTTCTTCGCAAAAGCGATGACGTCCTTGTAGAAATCGAGCGAGGCGACATGCGCCGTCGGGTTCGACGGGTAGTTGATGATCAGCGCCAGCGGCTTGGGAATGGAGTGGCGCACCGCGCGCTCCAGCGGCCCGAAGAAGCTCTCATCCGGCTCGACATTCATCGAACGGATAACGCCGCCCGCCATCAGGAAGCCGAAGGCATGGATCGGATAGGTGGGGTTCGGACACAGGATGACGTCGCCAGGTGCCGTGATGGCCTGCGCCATATTGGCGAAGCCT
>QFOL01000347.1 GCA_003241215.1 Agrobacterium fabrum | reverse complement strand
GTCTCCGGCATCAATGACGGCGAGCGCTCGCAGGTGCTGCTCGGCGTCACTGGTTCGGGCAAGACCTTCACCATGGCCAAGGTGATCGAGGCGACGCAGCGCCCGGCTGTCATCCTCGCCCCCAACAAGACGCTGGCCGCGCAGCTCTATTCGGAGTTCAAGAACTTCTTCCCCGACAATGCGGTGGAATATTTCGTCTCCTACTACGATTATTACCAGCCGGAAGCCTATGTGCCGCGCTCCGACACCTTCATCGAGAAGGAATCCTCGATCAACGAACAGATCGACCGGATGCGCCACTCCGCCACCCGCTCGCTGCTGGAGCGCGACGACTGCATCATCGTCGCCTCGGTTTCCTGCATCTATGGTATCGGTTCGGTCGAGACCTATACGGCCATGACCTTCCAGATGCAGGTCGGCGACCGGCTGGACCAGCGCCAGCTTCTGGCCGACCTCGTGGCCCAGCAATACAAACGCCGCGACATGGATTTCCAGCGCGGCTCGTTCCGCGTGCGCGGCGATACCATCGAAATCTTCCCCGCCCACCTTGAGGATGCCGCCTGGCGCATCTCGATGTTCGGTGACGAGATCGATTCCATCACCGAATTCGACCCGCTGAGCGGCCAGAAGACCGGCGACCTGCAATCCGTCAAGATTTACGCCAATTCGCACTATGTCACCCCGCGCCCGACGCTGAACGGTGCGATCAAATCGATCAAGGAAGAATTGAAGGGCCGCCTCGCCGAGCTGGAAAAGGCCGGACGCCTGCTGGAAGCCCAGCGGCTGGAACAGCGCACCCGCTACGATGTGGAAATGCTGGAGGCGACCGGCTCCTGCGCCGGCATCGAGAACTATTCGCGTTATCTCACCGGCCGCAATCCTGGCGAACCGCCGCCGACCCTGTTCGAATATATCCCTGATAATGCGCTGCTGTTCATCGATGAAAGCCACGTCTCGGTGAGCCAGATCGGCGGCATGTATCGCGGCGACTTCAGGCGCAAGGCGACGCTGGCCGAATACGGCTTCCGCCTGCCCTCCTGCATGGACAACCGGCCGCTGCGCTTCGAGGAATGGGACGCGATGCGCCCGCTCACCGTCGCGGTTTCGGCAACCCCCGGCTCATGGGAGATGGAACAGTCCGGCGGCGTTTTTGCCGAACAGGTCATCCGCCCGACCGGCCTCATCGATCCGCCGGTGGAGGTGCGCTCCGCCCGCAGCCAGGTGGACGATGTTCTCGGTGAAATCCGCGAGACCGCCGCCAAGGGTTACCGCACGCTCTGCACCGTGCTGACCAAGCGCATGGCCGAGGACCTGACCGAATATCTGCATGAACAAGGCGTCCGCGTCCGTTACATGCACTCGGATATCGACACGCTGGAGCGCATCGAGATCATCCGCGACCTGCGCCTCGGCGCTTTCGACGTTCTCGTCGGCATCAACCTTCTGCGCGAAGGCCTCGATATTCCCGAATGTGGTTTCGTCGCCATCCTCGATGCCGACAAGGAAGGCTTCCTGCGCTCGGAAACCTCGCTGATCCAGACCATCGGCCGCGCCGCCCGTAACGTCGACGGCAAGGTCATCCTCTATGCCGACAACATCACCGGCTCGATGAAGCGGGCGATGGAGGAAACCTCCCGCCGCCGCGAAAAGCAGATGGCCTATAATGCCGAACACGGCATCACGCCGGAATCGGTCAAGGCGAAAATCTCCGACATTCTTGATTCTGTTTATGAGCGCGATCACGTAAGGGCCGATATTTCTGGCGTTTCCGGCAAGGGCTTCGCCGATGGCGGCCACCTGGTCGGCAACAATCTGCAGGCCCATCTCAACGCGCTGGAAAAATCCATGCGCGATGCCGCCGCCGATCTCGACTTCGAAAAGGCCGCCCGCCTGCGCGACGAAATCAAACGCCTCAAGGCCGCTGAACTGGCGACCATGGACGACCCGATGGCCAAGGAGGAGGCCCGCGCCATCGAAGGCGGCGGAAAGAACAACAGACGCAGCCACTTGTCGATTTCCCCGTCTGAGGGGGAGACATCCGGCAGGACGGAGGAGGGTGAGCAACACTCCGTCACGTCCAAATCCCTCTTCGCCAAACCCTCGCTGGACGACATGGGGCCGGGCACCGACACGGCAAAACCGCTATTCCGCAAGAACACGCTGGACGAGATGACGGTGGGCAGGACCGAAAAGCCCGTGCGCGGCGCGGTGCCCGACAAGCCGGAGACCGAGTCCGGCAAACGGTTCTCACCGCTTCTCGAAGGCCAGCCGGAGCGCGCCACGGACGATCCCCGACCGCTGGTGCGTGGCAAGATCGGCGCGGGTTCCTATGAGGATGCCGGCGAGCAGAAGCGCAAGAGCCGAACCAAGGGCAAGACGGGCCGGCCGGGGCGCTGATGCGCGAAGGCACGAGGTCGACCTGACGGACAGCGGGTTAACGTACCCGCTGCTCAATATGCGATGTTTCGGGAGGCCATACGGAAACGGGGCAAAGCATCCAGACACTCCGGCAATCGCCGTCAGTTCTCGCACTGCCTGATTAGCGACCTGATCTCGGTCGGTCCAAATAGCTAGACCAGATCGTTATCTATCGACGCGGGAATATAATCTTCGTTTTCCGCAGGCTTGATATAGGTCGAGGAATAGATCGGACCGGCGGGAAACGCGCCCGTGAGGCAGGCCTTCAATATCTTGATCTCCGTGCTGCCCCTGATACGCGGTCGCTGAATGCGGGAACGGCGCACCCGCTCCTGCAGTTCCGCGAGCCCGGCAACGTCCTCACGCTTAATTCGCCACACGGTCGCGGCTGTTCCCGCCCGTTTTTCCGGCCGGAACCCTGCAAGGGCGGCGGCATTCGTATCCTCTACCAGCGTATAGGTATAGACGGTCTCGCCTTCCAACCCATCTATCCGGCTCCGGGTGATCATCACGGCATCGCCGGAACGCAACGAAAGATAGGCGGGAAGCTGCAGCCCCACCCGCACATGCTCGAAATTCATTGTCAGAAAATCGAGCCGCATGAGCTTTGGAATGCTGGAAATCGGCACTGTCATGCAGCCGGAAAGAAGCAGGAGCAAAACAAGCAATCGTGTGAAATGCGATAAAGTCAATTTTATCATGATCAAAACCTGAAAGCTGCAGCGCGATGCGGAAGGGCCGCCGGGTCGGGTTTTCCGAAGCCGTTGCATCGCGCGCAAACTTGCGCGGGCGACATTGCCACAACATTATGGGTTCCGGAACGCCCAGTGCGCGCGCACGTTGATATGTTCTAGGAATGGCAGCAGGGAGCGACCGTATGTATCGAAAAAATCTGGCGGCATTCTGCCTTTTCATCACCTGCACCCCGGCCTTTGCCGGACAGATCGAGGATGCGACCTTCCATAGTGCCGCCCTGAACGCGCCGCTTCCCGTCAACATCTATCGCCCGGACGGCGCGCCGCCGGAAAACGGCTGGCCGGTACTTTATCTCCTGCACGGCCATGATGGCGACCAGAACAGCTGGCGCGATCTCGGCAATATCGAAAAGACGCTCGATACGCTCATCGCTGCCGGCGCCATCCGCCCGCTGGTTGTCGTCATGCCCAGTGTGAAAAACAGCTGGTATGTTGATTCCGCCGCAGTCGGCGGCCCCGGCGATTACGAAACCGCCCTGACCGGCGATCTGCGCGACCAGATCGAAAAAACGCTGCCGGTGCGGAAAGATCGGCAAGGCCGCGCCATCGCCGGCCTCTCCATGGGCGGTTTCGGCGCATTGCATCTCGCCTATGGTCATGAAGACCTCTATGGCGCGGTGGCCAGCCTGTCGGGCGCCATTTGGCAGAATGTCCCCGCCTCCGATCTCGACAAGACGCCGGCCGAACTCAAGCTCATCCAGGACAGCGCCTTTTTCCACCGGGTCGACCGCACCACTGTCACCAGCGGCATCGTGCTTCCTTCAACCGGCGACCATTTCTCCGGCGCCTTCG
>QFOL01000044.1 GCA_003241215.1 Agrobacterium fabrum | reverse complement strand
CTGGCGGATCGAATACATGTCGATGGCCGGGCCTGCGCCTTCGGTGAACTCACCCTTCTGCAGATGCGGAATGCCGCAGACGAATTCGCAGACTTCGAGGCCGCGGACGATATCGCCCTTGGAATCCTCGACGGTCTTGCCATGCTCGCTGGAAAGCAGCACCGCCAGCTCATTCATGTCGCGGTTCAGAAGTTCGACGAACTTGAAGAAAACGCGGGCGCGGCGCTGCGGATTGGTGGCGGCCCATTTCGGCTGCGCCGCCTTGGCGCTCTCCACGGCGGCGCGCAGCTCGGCGTCGCTTGCAAGCGCTACAGTCGCCTGAACTTCGCCCGTGGCCGGGTTATAGACATTCGATGTGCGGCCGCTGGTGCCGGGCACATGCTTGCCATTAATGAAATGACCGATTTCCTTCATGGGTTTTCCTCCAGAATGTGATGGCGCAGCATTACCTTTCGATTTGCACAAATCAATCGCCTGAAATAAGCATCAATTGTGCAAAAATAGACATAAGGAGGGTGCCATGAACTGGGATGATGTGCGTTTGTTTCTAAGCGTGGCGCGAAGCGGCCAGTTTCTTTCGGCGGCCAGAAAGCTCGGCGTCAACCATGCCACCCTCAGCCGGCGCATTTCCGCACTGGAAGCGGCCATCGGCACGCAGCTCTTCCTGCGGAGCACCAATGGCTGCGAGTTGACCGAAGAGGGTCAGCGTCTTCTTGCCGGTGCCGAGCGCATGGAAACCGAAATGCTGAATGCCCAGGCCAATCTCGGTCGCGTCGATACGGCGGTGGCGGGAACGGTGCGCATCGGCGCGCCGGATGGTCTCGGCGTTTCCTTCCTCGCGCCGCGGCTCGGCCGGCTGACGGCGCGTTATCCCGACCTGAAGATCCAGCTCGTGCCGGTGCCGCGCTCTTTCTCCCTGTCGCAGCGCGAGGCCGATATCGCCATCACTATCGAAAGGCCGGAGCAGGGCCGGCTGATGTTCTCAAAGCTCACCGATTATTCGCTGGGTCTCTACGCCTCGGCGAATTATCTGGCCGACTATGGAACGCCTGGTGATGTCGAGGCGCTGAAACGTCATCGGCGGATCGGTTACGTGGAGGATCTGATCTTTTCACCCTCGCTGAACTTTACCGGCGAGATCATGCGCGACTGGGACGCGGCCTTCGAAATCTCCAGCGCCACCGGCCAGACGGAGGCCGTGCGTTCCGGCGCGGGTATCGGTATCCTGCATAATTATATCGCCGGCCAATATCCCGAGCTTCTGCGGATCATGCCGCATCTCACCATCAGCCGGTCCTATTGGACGGCCTATCACGAATCCGCCCGTCAACTGGTCCGGGTCCGAACGGTGGTCGATTTTCTCCAGGAACTCGTGGCCGAAGAACGGCGCATCTTCGCCTGATATCCGTATATCGACATATTAGTACTATTAATTGTGTTGCCTCGGCCGTTCCGGGCTTGACAAAGGACGGCAGGTTGGACGACCAATGCAACCATTGGGAGATCGGAACTGACATGTCGACTATGATACGAAAGCTTTCGCCGACGGGCCTCGGCGTGGCCGTCATGCTGCTTGGAATGCTGCTTTTTGCATTGAACGACGCCATGGGTAAATGGCTCGTATCGACCTACAGCCAGGGTCAGGTGATCCTCATCCGCAGCGCCGCAGCGCTTGTCATTCTTGTTCCGATCGTCTGGAGGGCCGGCCTTTCCGGCCTCGTGAAAATCGAGCGGCCCGGCCTTCAGGTGGCGCGCGTCTTCTTTTCCACCGCCGAGCTTTTCTGTTTCTATTTCGCAGTCGCGTCTCTTCCGCTGGCCGACGTCATGACCTATTGGCTTGCGGCGCCGATTTACGTGGCGGCGCTTTCGCCGTTTCTGCTCGGGGAAAAGGTCGGCTGGCGCCGCTGGACGGCCATTGCCATCGGTTTCGTCGGGGTTCTCATCGCGTTGAAACCCAGCTCGGCAAGTCTCACTTCCGCTGCACTCTTTTCCATTCTCGGCAGCGCCGCCTTCGCCTTCATGATGTTGTCCGGTCGCCAGCTGCGCAATACGCCCGATACGGTGCTTGCCTTCTGGCAGATCATCGGCGCGGCGCTTGCGGGCATAGTCGCGGTGGTTCTCACGCCATCGGGCTGGCTGCCGGTGCAGTCCGGTTTCGATCTGGCCTTCCTCGGGCTGCTCGGCGTCGTCGCCATGGCGGCGCATGTGCTGGTCAACCGGGCGCTTAAACTTGCCGATGCCGCCACCGTCGCGCCGCTGCAATATACGCTGCTGCTCTGGGCGGTGATCTTCGGCTGGCTGTTCTTCGGCGATGTGCCGCAGACGAGTATCGTTGTCGGCGCGGGCCTGATTGTTCTTTCCGGCCTTTACATCTTCTTTCGCGAAAATACGCTCAAACGCCGCCGTGAAACCGCCGAAGGGCTGGCTGCGGAGCAGGTTTGATCCATATTGTCCGCCGTGGTCACACTCACGGGACTTGACGAAGGCGTGATCTTCAGGAAGTAAGAAGGGGCCCTGCGATGATTTGTCTCGCAAGGGCAGAGGAAACAAAGGTGCCGGGCCCCTCTGGCGAGAGTTTTACGGCGCTCTCGCGATGTCGGTACCGCCTGCAAAAATTGGCCGGCGGATTAAAAACTATGAAAAACCTGAATGTGCTTCGCGCGCGTGCTTTCTGCGTGCGGCCTGACGCTCCGCGTCGGTCCGTGAACGCCCTCGTTATGGGAGGCGACCGGACATGAGCGCTGCCCAGAAAAACACGCTTACCTACTTCAAGTGGGCTTTTATCGTCACTGTGGTCGGTCTGATCCTCGGCGGTTATCTCGGCTGGGAAATGACCGGAACGGTGGGCGGCACGGCGACGATCTTCTTCATCTGCGTTGTTCTCGCGGTGCTGGAAATCTCGCTCTCCTTCGATAACGCCATCGTTAACGCCAACAAGCTGAAGGATATGACACCGGTCTGGCAGCATCGCTTCCTGACCTGGGGTATCCTGATCGCCGTTTTCGGCATGCGTATCGTCTTCCCGCTGCTCATCGTGGTCGTCGCGGCCAATGTTGGCCCCTGGACGGCAATTGTGATGGCCGCCACGCAGCCGGAACGTTATGCGGAAATCATGCGTGACGCCCATCTGCCGATTGCGGCTTTCGGCGGCACCTTCCTGATGATGGTCGGCCTCAACTTCTTCTTCGACCATGAGAAGGATGTGCACTGGGTGCGTTGGATCGAGGAAAAGGCGGCAATCTATTCCTCCGTCAAGGGCATCGAGATCGCCTTCGTGCTGGTTGTCATGCTGGTCTTTTCCCGCATCATCGGCGCAAGCGACAATCCGGAACTCGGTCCGGTCGCGGCCAACACCTTCTTCCATTCGGCGATCTGGGGTCTTCTGACCTTCCTCTTGGTGGAAGTTGTCGGCGGCATTCTCGATCGCAGCCAGGAAATGCTGGAAGGCGCTGCAAAAGGCGGCTTCGGTGCGTTTCTTTACCTCGAAGTGCTGGATGCCAGCTTCTCCTTCGACGGCGTGATCGGCGCTTTCGCGCTGACGCAGAACCTCTTCATCATCGCCATCGGTCTCGGCATCGGCGCCATGTATGTGCGTTCGATGACCATCATGCTGGTGGAGAAGGGAACGCTGGCCGAATATCGCTACCTGGAACACGGCGCCTTCTATGCGATCCTCATCCTGTCCGTCATCATGTATGTGCAGACCATGGTCCATATACCTGAAGTCATCACCGGCCTTGGCGGCGCGGGCCTGATCGGTATCTCGCTCTGGTCGTCGATCCGCTATAACCGGCGACAGGGTGCCGATGCGGTCGAGGCCGCACGCGGCGCGGAGATCTGATCCCCGATTGACCTTGCCTTCCGCCGTTATGGCGGAAGGCAGTTTTTAAGCATTGATTCTTTAGTTGCCTGTTTTTATAGCTTTCCGCTCTTTGCGAAAAATTTGCCCAGAAAGCCGGATTTTCTTTCCAAACACCTGTTTTTATTTCTCTTTGTGCGCCGCAATAGAACTGGCACGTTTCCTGCTTCTTATCCCGCAAGTCCAGAGGGGACGTGAAAGCCCGTAAAACGGGCCGATAAACACCGCCGTGCCGCGCAATCTCTCGATCTGCGCCGCGCGGCGGTTCTGTTTGTACGGGTTGGTTCTTGAGTTTTCCGTTCCGTTGAAAGAAAACAGGGGAACAACGACTGGAAGGGTCACCGGCTTGCCTGCACAATTGTCGCCCACGGAGGCCTTGGGGCTCTGGCATCGTGTTTCCACGGCGCAGGTCATTGACGATCAGCCGGATTTGACCTTGCGTCAGACGGCCATCCTGCTGCAGATTTATCTCGTGCCGCCGCCGCATACCGTGCGCGGACTTGCCGCCATGCTGGGAGTTACCAAACCGGTCATCACCCGCGCCCTCGACAGTCTCGGGGCGCTGGAGTTGGTCGACCGGGTTCGGGACGAGCGGGACAGGCGCAATGTGGTGATAAAACGCACGGTAACAGGTGCGCTTTATCTGGAAAAATTCGGCGATCTGATTATTGATCAGGCGCGCAAAATCTAACCCTGGACCTGGAACCATGATGCTCGACCGCCGCCTGAATGTCTTCCGCCCCGATCTGGCCGATGCGAAACTGGAGGGTATGGTGCAGGCCGAACGTTTCGTCAGCGGATCGCCGGCGCAGATCGCGGTGCCTGTTATTGGCCTGCGGCCGACGCCGGATCTCGCCGCCGGCATCGACACCGAACTTCTGTTTGGTGAAACCGTTCGCGTTTTTGACAGGGCGAGCGGTTGGGCGTGGGTGCAGGCGGATGCGGATGGCTATGCGGGTTACGTACCGGAAACGGCGATCGCCGATGTCGTTGCCGCCACCCACAAAGTGATTGCGCCGCGCACCTTCCTTTATCCCGCCGCTGAATTGCGCAAACCGCCCGTCGCGGCGCTTTCCCTGGGCAGCCTGATCCAGATCGTCGGAGAGGCGGAGACACGGGGCACCCGCTATCTCATGACCGAAAAGGGCGAAGGCATCATCGCCGCCCATTGCCGCCCCGTGGATGCGGCGCTTGAGGAAGATTATGTGGCGGTGGCGCTGCGTTTCATTGAGACCCCCTATCTCTGGGGCGGACGCTCGGGTTTCGGCATCGACTGCTCCGGTCTGGTGCAGCTTTCCATGGCGATGACCGGCCGTCGGGTTCTGCGCGACACTGATATGCAGGTGAAATCGCTTGGCGTGGAAATCGAGCGGGATGAATTGCGGCGCGGCGATCTCGTCTTCTGGAAGGGCCATGTCGGCCTCATGGAAAACGAGGAAACGCTGCTGCATGCCAACGGCCATACGATGAATGTCGCGCGCGAAAATCTCGACGCGGCCATCGAGCGCATTGGCTGGCTTTATGAGAAGCCGACGGCTTTCCGCCGGCTGGAAGGCTGAAAAGGCGGCTTTCACGAAATTGTGCCTGCCCCGCCCTTTGTGCGAAAGCCGCTGAAGGCCTACATCCTTTAAATGATGGTATGGACCGGGCATCGATGAAGACAAGAACGGCGACACGATTGGCGGCAATCCTTGTGGCAACTTTGCTGAGCGCATCGGCTGAGGCGCAGACCGTTTTCCAGAACGGGTTTGCCCCTGCGCCGGATGCCTATGCGAACCTGCCTGGCGTCAAGGATCCGCGCGCGCTGCAACCCAAAGTGCGTTACACCTGCCACAGCGCACTTGGCGTGACCGGATATTCGCGCGGCCCCTACCGGAGTGTTTTCGGCAGTCGCGGACTTCCAGTTCAGGGTTACCGCTGCACCGACGAAAATGGCGTTTCCAGTTTCGGCGGCAGAAATCCGGTCTCCAAGGACTGGTATCCCGGCATCAATCCCGTCGACCCGACTTTCTAAGCCGCGCGGCTCAGGCATCGGACCCAAAACCCCATTGCGGTTTTCCAAAAATCGATGCGAGAGCAGGGGCGGGAGGCATTTGCCTGGCCGTCGCTCTGGACTTGTTGTCGCTTTTTCAGATAAATCTTCCGCGTGACAGGTTGATACCTGCCGGGGTGCGGAGTGACATCGGCTATTCTGACCTTTGGCCGATATTGGGGAATGCGAGTATGACGAAGACCGATATAGCCACCCGTGTCCACAATCATACCTGGAAACTAGACCCGATCGTCCGCAGCCTGATCGATACGGATTTCTACAAGCTTTTGATGTTGCAGATGATCTGGAAGCTCTATCCGGAAGTCGATGCGACGTTTTCATTGATCAACCGCACAAAGACGGTGCGGCTGGCGGAAGAGATCGATGAGATGGAGCTGCGCGAACAGCTCGATCATGCGCGCACCCTGCGTCTTTCCAAAAAAGAGAATATCTGGCTAGCGGGTAATACGTTCTATGGCCGCTCACAGATTTTCGAGCCGGAATTCCTCTCCTGGCTTTCGAGCTATCAATTGCCGGAATACGAGCTTTTCAAGCGCGACGGGCAATATGAACTGAATTTTCATGGCCGCTGGATGGATACGACGCTCTGGGAAATCCCGGCGCTCGCCATCATCAACGAGTTGCGCTCGCGCAGCGCCATGCGCTCGCTCGGTTATTTCACGCTGGATGTGCTCTACGCCCGCGCAAAGGCCAAGATGTGGGAGAAGGTCGAGCGGTTGCGGGAACTGCCGGGCCTGCGTATTTCCGATTTCGGCACCCGCCGCCGCCACAGCTTCCTGTGGCAGCGCTGGTGCGTCGAAGCGCTGAAGGAAGGCATCGGGCCTGCCTTTACCGGCACCAGCAATGTCCTGCTCGCGATGGATTCCGATCTCGAAGCCGTCGGCACCAACGCGCATGAACTGCCGATGGTGGTCGCGGCGCTGGCGCAGACCGATGATGAACTGGCGGCCGCGCCCTATCAGGTTCTGAAGGACTGGAATCGGCTTTATGGCGGCAACCTGCTGATCGTGTTGCCGGATGCCTTCGGCACGGCGGCGTTCCTGCGCAATGCGCCGGAATGGGTGGCGGACTGGACGGGTTTCCGCCCCGACAGTGCGCCGCCGATCGAAGGCGGGGAAAAGATCATCGAGTGGTGGCAGAAGATGGGCCGCGATCCCCGCAAGAAGATGCTGATCTTCTCCGACGGTCTCGACGTCGACGCCATCATCGACACCTACAGGCACTTTGAAGGCCGGGTTCGCATGAGTTTCGGCTGGGGCACCAACCTCACCAATGATTTTGCCGGCTGCGCCCCGAAGACCATCGCCAGCCTCAAGCCGATCTCCATCGTCTGCAAGGTGAGTGACGCCAATGGCCGGCCGGCTGTGAAGCTCTCGGACAATCCGCAAAAGGCAACCGGCGATCCGGCCGAGGTGGAGCGTTACCTGAAGTTCTTTGGCGAAGAAGACCACAAGGAACAGAAGGTTCTGGTTTAAAGCTTTTCCGGGAAAATTGGAGCCCGGTTTTCCGTCCGGAAATGCTCTCAATTGAAAGCGGGCGCTCCGGTTGAGGAAGCGCCCGTGGAAGCCGGACCTATCGGCAGATTATTTCGCGAACTGATGTGCGATGTAATGGAAGAGGGCGCGGATGCCCTGCGCCTCTCCGCCGATCGATGAGTGATGCCGCTCGCTCAGAGACCAGCCGTAAATATCGAAATGCGCCCAGCGCCTGGTATTGGTGACAAAACGCTTCAGGAACAGGGCGGCGGTGATCGATCCGCCCATGCCGCCCGAAGGCGCGTTGGTGATATCGGCCGCGCGTGAGCGGATATCCTTGTCGTAGCCCATGTAGAGCGGCATGCGCCACAGCGGATCGTCCGTATCGATGCTGGCCTCCGCTATATCATTCGCCAGATCCTCATCATCGGTGTAGAAGGGCGGTAGATCCGGGCCGAGCGCGACGCGTGCGGCACCCGTCAGCGTCGCCATGTCGATCATCAGGTCCGGCGCATCTTCGTCCGCATAGGCCAGCGCGTCCGCGAGAACAAGGCGGCCCTCGGCATCGGTATTGTCGATCTGCACCGTCAGCCCCTTGCGACTGCGGTAGATATCGCCGGGGCGGAAGGCATTGGAGGAGATGGAGTTTTCGACAGCGGGTACGAGAACGCGAAGATCGACCGGCAGTTTCGCATCCATGATCATCAGTGCAAGGCCGAGCACATTGGCCGCACCTCCCATATCCTTCTTCATGAGAGCCATGGAAGCGGCGGGTTTGATGTCGAGGCCGCCTGTGTCGAAGCAGACGCCCTTGCCGACGAGGGTGAGACGCGGATTGCCCTTCTTGCCCCAGTTCATCTCCAGAAGCCGCGGCGCGCTTTCACTGGCCCGGCCGACGGCATGGATCAGCGGGAAGTTTTCCTTCAGCAGATCATCGCCGGTGGTGACGTTCACTTTCGCCTTGTAATGGGCGGCAAGTGCGCGAAAGGCTATCTCAAGTTCATCCGGTCCCATATCGTTGGCCGGGACATTGATGAGGTCGCGTGCAAGGAAAACGCCGGCCAGAATGCGCTTGATCTCCCCATCTTCCGCATCCTGCGGAATGAGAAGCTTTGGACCATTGGACTTGCTGGTCCTGTATTTGTCGAAACGGTAGCTGCCGAGGCCGAAACCGAGGGCGAGGCGATTGGCCGTCAGCGGAGCGGTTTCGATGTGCCACTCGCCCTCCGGCAGCTCGCGGGCGAGTTTGCCGGTGATGAAGGGAATTTCGGAGGGATTGCCACCGAGGCCGAGAAGCACGCCGCCCAGCGATCCATCGGCGGAAGGAACAAGCAGGACGGCGCCGGCTTCCGCCTTGAAACCCGCCTTTTTCGCCCAGTCCAGAGCGACGGGATCGATCGCGCCCTGTTCGATATGGGCCGGGGTGACGGCAAAAACCGGCAATGTGCTGCCGGCCTTTGAGCTGAAGGGGGTGGGGCGTTCGATGAACTGATAGGGCGCCATGGGTATGCTTCCGTAAATGTCGTGAATCGGTGCGATTAACGCTCTGTTAGGGTTAACAGATTATTGCTTAAGCGAAAGTTGCGTCATGTGAGTCTGTCGTGTGTCGGGCGCAAGATTGATTATTCCTGGGCGGGGGCGCTGCCATGACTGCATTTTCTTTCGACGAGACGGGCCGGACGGGGTTGCTGCGGGGAGCATGTCTTGCCGCATTGGTCCTTGCGGTTTCAGGATGTGCGAGCACCAACAAGCCGGACCGCATGTCCACCGGTTCCATTCCCGCCGCCACACGCTCTTATGACCAAATGAACATGGAGCAGCTCCGGCAGGCGGAAGAGAGCGCCGGCAAAGCCTATGAGCGCAGCCCCAAGGATAAATCGGTCGGCATGAATTATGCCAGCGTGCTGATGATGACCGGCAAGAACACGCAGGCGCTTGCCGTCATGCAGCAGATCGCCATTGCCAATCCGGCCGACCGTGATGTCCTTGCCGCCTATGGTAAGTCGCAGGCGGCGGCCGGCCAGCTGGAACAGGCGCTCTCGACCATTCAGCGCGCACAGACGCCGGACCGGCCCGACTGGCGGCTTTATTCCGCCGAGGGCGCCGTTCTCGATCAGCTTGGACGTTCGAACGAGGCGCGTTCCCGATACAGGCAGGCGCTTGACCTGAAGCCGAATGATCCGAGCGTATTGTCCAATCTCGGCATGTCCTATGTCCTGTCGAGCGATCCGCGCACTGCCGAAACCTATCTGCAGTCGGCCATCGCCCAGCCCGGCGCCGACAGCCGCGTCCGCCAGAACCTTGCGCTGGTGGTCGGTCTTCAGGGTCGCTTTGCCGAAGCCGAGCGCATCGCGGTTCAGGAGCTCTCTGCGCAGCAGGCGCAGGCGAACCTCACTTATCTGCGTGCCATGCTTTCGCAGCAGAACTCCTGGCAGCAACTGGCGAAAAAAGACGGCAAACCGGCTGGTTGATACGCTTTCGGATACGCAACGGCTGGTGCGACCCACAGGCATCATGACGTCTGTTGCGGCAAGCTTGCCGACGCGTGTCTTCGTCAGAACGTATCCATGACACGAAGGCCGGCCGGCCCGAGAATGACGGCGATGAGTACCGGCAGGAAAAACACGATCATCGGCACGGTCAGTTTCGGCGGGAGGGCAGCGGCCTTTTTCTCGGCTTCATTCATTCGTTCATCCCGGCCCTCCTGCGCGAGAACGCGCAAGGCCTGGGCAAGCGGGGTGCCGTACCGCTCCGCCTGAATAAGGGCCTGCACCACGCTTTTGACGCCCTCCAGTTGAGTGCGCATGCCGAAGTTCTCAAGGGCCATGCGTCTGTCCTGCAGGAAGGACAGTTCCGCTGTCGTCAGGATCATTTCTTCCGCCAGCTCAGGCGACTGTTCGCCCATTTCTTCCGCGACGCGGCGCATGGCTGCTTCCATCGATACGCCGGATTCGATGCAGATCAGCATCAGGTCGAGCGCATCCGGCCAAGCCCGCTTGATCGAGGCCTGCCGCTTGGTCATGCGGTTCGAAACATAGATATTGGGGGCGTAAAAGCCGACATAACCGAAAAGAAGCACGGCCATCAGCTGAACGACAAAAGCCTGATCAGCCAGGTTTCCGAGAAGGAAAACCCAGGTGAATGCCCCAGCCAGGAAAATGAAGGGTAAGACGAATCGCGCAGCCAGGAATGTATTGAGCGCATTCTGCGAGCGGAAACCGGCAGCGCGCAGCTTGTTCATCGTATTTTTGTCGGCAAGCGCTTCGCGAAGATTGAATTTTTCGACGATACGCCGCGCGGATTTATTGTTATTGCCGCGAAGGGAGGCTTTGCCCTCTCGGCTTGCGGTCGCCAGACGCTCACGCTCGCGGCTACGAATGAGTTCCCGCTCCGACGATACGGCTTTCATCCGCTTGGCAAGATCTTTCCGCTCCAGGAAAGGCATGATCAACGTATAGAGGGTCGCGAAGACCGCCAAAGTCACGAGAATGGCGATGATCGTTTGCGGATCCGTCAGGCGGGAAAAGAATGTCATGGCCGCCTCTTAAATATCGAAATTGATCATTTGACGCATGATGAAAATCCCGATGAACATCCACAGTCCAGATGCTCCAAGAATCACGTTTCCACGCATATCTGTGAAAAGAACCGAGAGATAGTTCGGCGATGTGAAGTGTACCAGCAACATTACGATGAAAGGCAATGCACCGATGATGACGGCAGACGCTTTTGCTTCCATGGACAGGGCGTTCACTTTCGCGCGCATTTTTTTTCGGTCACGTAACACCTTGGAAAGGTTCGACAATGCCTCCGAAAGATTGCCGCCTGCCTGGGCCTGGATATTGATGACAGTGCTGAAGAAGCTGACCTCGAAAAGCGGCATGGTCAGCATCATGCGCTCGATGCCCTGCGGGATTCCGATACCCACCTGCTGCGCGTCGACAACCCGCTGAAACTCCGTTTTCACCGGTTCCTGGCCGTCCGAGGCGATCAGTCGTACCGCGTCGTTCAGCGGCAGACCCGACTTGATCGAGCGGCACATGACATCAAGCGCATTGGGGAACTCCTCGAGGAATTTTTTCTGCCGACGCTTGAGGAGAAACGCCAATACCCAACGCGGCAGGCCCAAAGCCGCGACCGCGGCTATCGGGAGAGCGGTCAATAACGACAGACCATAGATAAGGGCAATGAAAGCGGCACAAGCTGCTGCGCCGAGGCTCAGAAGGTGGAATTGCTGAACGGAAATTGCCAGTCCAGCCTGTACGAGTTTGTCGCGCAGGCTGACATTCTTTGCTTTTTTTGCCTTTTCGGTTTGTTTCTTTTCCATATCCCGCAGGCTGTCCTGCATGGATTTGCGGCGCTTGCTGAGTTCCTGGACCCGGTCGCGCGCAGCTTTGATATTTGCGTGATCCGTCTCTGCGGCCTGCACCCGCTTGAAGCGGCTGGTGGTCTTTTTCTCGACCTCTATCTGCTGGAAAAGAAAGGCATAAGCGAGCGCGCCTGCCGAGATGGCGACAAGTACGGCCAGTAACACTATTGTCGAGTCCATGGCAGTCGCTTTCCCTTAGGACGTCTTTTCCATCTCATCGAGCGCTGCCGCCAGACGTTTTTCTTCGCCGTAATAGCGTGCGCGATCCCAGAAATGCGGCTTGCTGATACCGGTCGATACGTGTCTGCCGATCAGCTTGCCCTGGGCATCCTCGCCTTCGATCTCGTACCGCATCAGATCCTGGGTAACGATGACGTCGCCTTCCATGCCGATCACTTCCGTGATCTGTGTTATCCGGCGCGAGCCGTCGCGCAGACGCGCGGCCTGAATGACGACATCGATCGAGCCGGAGATGATTTCGCGCACGGTCTTGGCCGGAAGGGTAAAGCCTCCCATGGCGATCATCGATTCGATACGGCTGAGGCATTCGCGCGGCGTATTGGCGTGCAGCGTTCCCATCGAGCCGTCATGGCCGGTGTTCATGGCCTGGAGCAGGTCAAAAACCTCCGGTCCGCGCACTTCGCCGACGATGATGCGCTCCGGCCGCATGCGCAGGCAGTTCTTGACGAGATCGCGCATGGTGATCTCGCCTTCGCCTTCGATGTTTGGCGGACGCGTTTCGAGCCTCACCACATGCGGCTGCTGCAGCTGCAGTTCGGCGGTGTCTTCGCAGGTAATGACACGTTCATCCCTGTCGATGAAGCTCGTCAGGCAGTTAAGAAGCGTCGTCTTGCCCGAGCCGGTACCGCCCGAGATGACGACATTGCAGCGGACACGACCGATGATCTTGAGCAAAGTAGCGCCTTCCGGCGTGATCGCCCCGAAACGCACGAGCTGGTCGAGCGTCAGCTTGTCCCTCTTGAATTTTCGGATTGTCAGCGCCGGGCCGTCGATGGCGAGCGGCGGAGCGATGACGTTGACGCGCGATCCGTCCGGCAGGCGCGCGTCGCATATCGGGCTCGACTCATCCACACGGCGGCCCACCTGGCTGACGATGCGCTGGCAGATCGAGAGCAGCTGCGCATTGTCGCGAAAGCGGATATCCGATTCGATGGTCTTGCCGCCGACTTCGATGAAGGTCTGGCCGGAACCGTTGACCATGATATCGGCAATGTCGTCGCGTGCGAGCAGCGGCTCCAGCGGCCCGTAGCCCAGAACGTCGTTGCAGATGTCTTCGAGCAGTTCTTCCTGCTCGGCAATCGACATGGCGAAGTTCTTGATCGTGATGATATCGTTGACGATATCGCGAATTTCCTCGCGCGCGCTTTCCGCGTCGAGCTTGGCGAGCTGCGAAAGATCGATCGTATCGATAAGCGCGGAAAATACCTGGCTCTTGGTATTATAATAATCTTCCGTGCGGGCGCGTTTTCGCTGCGCGGGCGATGGGTTCGCGGCAGGCTGACGCATGACGGGTGACTGGCCGGGCTCAAGAGTGTCAATTGCAAGGGAGCGAGGCTCAGGCGTCGTCGCCACCTGTATGGGCACAGGTGCAACAGGTTCCGGCTTTGTGCTTCTGGCTGGGCCCTCGGGCCCGCGTTTTCCGAACATCGGCGTTTCCGTCTAACGACGCAGGCAGAAGACCTACTTGCGCTTGAGAATATTCTTCAGTTTTTCCAGTCCGCCGCGTCTGCTCTTGCGCAGCACGGTACGGCCTGTGATGGTATGGGCGATTTGCGAGAAGGTTTCCGCAGTCTGGGATTTTTCATCCATCTCGCTGATCATGCGTCCGCTATTGGCGGCATTTCCGAACAATTGTGCGTCGAACGGGATGATCGCAATCGGCTCGATTTCCAGCGGCTCGAGGAAATCCGCCGCCGCGATTTCCGGACGTTTGGGCATGCCGACCTGATTGAGAACGAGATGCGGTAACTTGTCATTGGGTCTCAGCTTGATCAGCGCATCGAAAAGGTTCTTCGTATTGCGCAGATTGGCGAGATCGGGAACTGCCGTGATGACCACCTCATCCGCTTCCGAAAGAACTGCCCGCGTCCAGTCGCACCATTGGTGGGGAAGATCGAGAACCGCAACGGGGGCGGTGCGCTGCAAAACCTCGAGGATCGGCAGAAAGGACTGGCGATCGAGATCGTAGGTCCTGTCGAGGAGGGACGGTGCCGCCAGAAGCGACAGATGGTCGGAACATTTTGTCAGGAGACGGTCGAGAAACACCTCGTCCAGCCGCTCCGGCGAGAATACCGCTTCAGCCATGCCCTGGGCAGGATCCTGGTCGAAATCGATATTGGCCGTTCCATAAGCGAGATCCATATCCGCCAGAATGGTTTCCGTGGCGAAAAGGCTCGCAATGCCGAAGGCGCAATTGTGCGCGATGGTCGATGAACCCACTCCGCCCTTGGCGCCGATGAAGGCGATGTTACGGCCCAGGGGCTCTGCTTCCGGGTCGACGAAGATCGTGGCGATAGAAGCCAAGAGATCGGCCATGTTGACCGGTGCGACCAGATATTCTGAAATGCCGTTGCGGATGAGATCGCGGTAAAGCGTTATGTCGTTGTGCCGACCGACGATGATGACACGGGTGGAGGGATCGCAAACCTCCGCCAGGGGTGCTAGATCGTCCAGCAGCGTGGCGGTTGCGCTTGCCGTTTCGAGAATGATGAGATTGGGCGTGGGCGACGCGGAAAACATCGTGGCTGCCGCATTGATATCCCCTTTGGTCACCCGCAGGGTAACCTTGCTCATGCGCCGATCACCGGACAAGGCGTCCATGACGCCCTGCATATTGTCGCTGACGCAGAAGGCGTGGATGGATATGCGGGGCAGCGGACGCAGACGATCCATATCCGAGGCGCGCACCGGCTGCTCGGCCTCTGCACCGGCGTTTGGCTTGATATCGTATTCTACTGCGCTCATCGTCTTTCCTGCCGTGACAAATGTTGGATCCGCATCAATCTGTCGTCGTCGTCGACGACGTCTTGCCGCGATAGGCGTCGATGACGACTGCGCGGCGTTCGGCATCGATCGGGCTCATGCCGCGCGGGCCGACCAGATCCATTGGGTTGGCGATCTGGGCTGCGAGATTGCTCTGGGAGGCGCACCCGAAATTGTACCAGTTCTTGTTGGCGAAGGTATTGTCCGAAAGATCCTCGGGCCATTGGCCGCACTGGCCGGTCATCGCGGTAACGGCGACATAGCTCAGCCGGATGGGGGAGGCGTCGCCATTCGGAGAAGCGGCATAACGTGTCTCCATGATCTTGCCCGACGCCACGCCCGCACCGGAAAGCGTCGAGCGGATCTGTTTCGCCATTCGTGATGCGGCCACTGAATTGGCCGATCCCGACGGTATCTGAATATTGACGATACCCGTCGACATCGACGCATAGTTCTGGGCAAAACCGCGGACATTATCCGCCATCGCGGTGGTCAGCCGGCCGTCGCTGGCCGAAACCGGAATATCCAGCGAATGCTCCGCCTCCGACAGGGTAATCGGATGGCGTGTGCGATAATCGTCGGGAATGGCGTTGGTGGTCATCGGGTCGCGGGCGCAGCCCTGCAACAGGCCGGCGGCGAGCGCGGCAACGACGACAAGGCCGGTCCTTCTTCCAGAACGGTGAGGGAAAAAGGAGGAGCAGGTTTCCTTCATGACGCTTCCCGCCCTGATCGGGCTTGCTGTGAAGAGGAGATTTTGTGCGCGTATCGTCATTTGTAGATGAACCCCACTGATCCCTGATAGGGAGCGGCCTGAACCTGATCCTTGCGGCCATAGACCTTGTTGACGCGGTTCATGAAATACATAGCGGCATCGTTTTCCGGATTGAAATTGTCATCCGGCCGGGCAATCTGGTTGCGTGCAACAGGCCGTACCAGATAGGGCGTCGCGATGATGACCAGTTCCGTTTCGTTGCGCAGGAAATCCTTGCTGCGGAAAAGCGTACCGAAGATCGGAATTTTCGAAATCCCCGGCAGTCCGGACATGGCCTGCCGGACATTATCCTGGACAAGACCCGCAATCACGATCGATCCGCCGGAAGGAAGCTCGACCGTTGTAGAGGTTTCGCGCTTGCGTATCGACATGTAGGTAGAGCCCGGAATGCCCCGCCCGTAGTTTCCGGTGACGACATTGCCTTCATAGGTGGGTTCGGACACGTTGGTCTCGATCTTGAGGCTTATTCTGCCAGGTGAAAGCACCACCGGCTTGAAGTTCAAGGTAATGCCGTAGTCGACCGTTTCCATCTCGCGTTTGACGACGGTGGAATTCGTGTCCTTGTCGAGCGAAACATCCTGTTCTGCGGCAATACGGAAGTCTCCCCCCACATAAAATTTTGCCTGCTCCCCGGAAATTGCCGTCAGGCTTGGTTCCGCCAATGTGCGCATGACGCCGGCCTGCTCCATGGCGTTGAGATAGGAGGCGAATCTGAGGGAGCCTGAACCTATCGCACCGCTGGCGATCCGGGACGCGCTGTCGATGGCGCTACCGAGGTTCGTCGGATTTGCGAATTCGAAACCGTTGCCGCTTGTCGAACTGCTGATGGAACCGTTGAAGCCAAGCTGCTTCAGGACCTGCCTGCTGACTTCGGCGACGGTGACTTTCAGCGTTACCTGATCTTCACCCTCGATCGTCAGCATGTTGACGATCTGCGATACCTGCCGGCGCTCGGCAAAAATCGCCGCATCGCCGCCATTGTCGCCGCCTGTCAGGGATATGTTGCGGGTGGTGGCCTCACCGCCTTTTAGAAAGGCGTCGGCAAGTTGAACGGCGCGTGCGGAATCCTGCGGTGTGCGCACCGATCCTGTAAGAACGATGTTGTCCGAAACGATTTCCACCTTGATATCCGACTCGGGAATGAAACGGCGGATATTGGCCTCAAGCCCGGAGATGTCGCGCTCGACCTCCAGATCGATGCTGACGATTTCCCGGCCATTTTCACCAAAAATGAAGATGTTGGTCTGTCCCACCGTTTTACCGAAGAGATAGATACGTCTGGACGTGCGTGTCACGGCATCCGCAAGGCTCGGATCGGCAACAAGAATGTCGTGGGCGTCTTCCGGCAGGTCGATGACCAGCGCCTTGTTCAAACCCAGGTTCAGGCGCTTGCGGGTGCCTGAACCGCTTTCCGTGATCCGCACGATGCTCGCGCTTTGCGCCTCCGCTTCGCTGACGCGCAGAAACGTGGGGGAATGCTGGCCTGGAACGCCTGAAAAGGCCAGGCAGAATGCAAGCCCACCCGCCATCGATGAACGCAGACGTTGTTTCAGGCGTTTTGTCATGAATTCCCCGGTCATTGTGATACTCCTTGACCGCTTTTCACGATCGAGCCGGACTTGATCACCTGAATTTCCGGCTGTCCGGAACCTCCATTGAGAAGATAGCCGGCCGAAAGCGTGTCGTTTTCCTGCGCATCGGCGACCGAGCGCAGAGCGAGCGTGAGGCGATCCGCCATCTGCTGCGCCACCGTTATGATCTTGGCCTGTTCAGGGGTCAGCTCCAGTGTAGCGGTTGCGCCGACCACCGCCGCCGTGCCGTCCTCGCCTTCCTTGATCTGCTGGTCGATTGCCAGAACACGAACATTGTTCAAGACATTTTCGGTCAGAAAGTTACCGTTGTCGCCCTTGCGGACCATGATCACATCGACCCGGTCATTCGGCAGCACGAAACCGCCCGCGCCGGTCGAGACGGAAATCTCGGTGGCGACAGCGCGCTTTCCGGCTGGCAAAAGGGAGGACATGATGCGGGTGCTGGAATCGACCACTTTTTCCGGCCGGATCGGTTCACCTTCGAACAGAGGCAGGCGCACGACCGCACCCGTCAGTTCCGTGATGGCGTCAGGCCTTTTCGCTTCCGTTATGAAACTGTCGATCACATTGCCCTGTGGCCAGGGTGTCCAGCGCACGGAACTGTCGTTCAGGCGGCTGCCGACGGGCAGATTGACCGAAGAGACGAGAACGTTGACCGTCGGCTCCTTCTGGATGATTGTTTCCGCTTTTTCGATGACCTGCTTCGCACCGGAAATCTGCATGGCGACAAGACCGGCAAGACCGGCGGCCACCAGGGCAACGGATAGAATGACGATACGCGACGGTTTCATGCTCGATCCTTGAGGGAATCAGATTTTTCTCCCGTCAGGATGGCGCGCGATTGGTATAATTATGGTTAATATTATGCTTGGATTTGTAGTTAACCGGTGCTTAACGCCAGGGGTTACTTAAGAAAGGCTCGCGATGGCGGCTTTCACCAGCGGTGCTTCCCCATAGGTCAGAAGACCAGCTATCGCTATGCCGATACCGTAAGGGATT
This sequence comes from Agrobacterium fabrum, assembly GCA_003241215.1. GTDB lineage: Bacteria > Pseudomonadota > Alphaproteobacteria > Rhizobiales > Rhizobiaceae > Agrobacterium > Agrobacterium fabrum_A. The sequence goes on along the minus strand of QFOL01000044.1, from coordinate 468 downwards.
TTTTTGGCCACCAGCAGGGAATCGGGTACCGGAATTCCGGCGGCCATGATTTCTCGGGAGCGCGTTCGCAAAAGAAGGATTCCGACGGTCAAAACGCCGCCGATGAAGGTCACCGCGAGTAGAAACTCGATGACGGAGATGTTAAAGCCATACCACACCGCTGCGGCGGTCAAGAGCTTCGCATCCCCCCCGCCCATGACATTGGCGGCGAAGAGCGCAAAACAGGCGGCAAAGACTGCGGCGCCAGCTGCGAAACTAAGGGCGAAAGTTTGCCAGTCCATGCCCGAAACGGGCGCGACTATCATAAAGGAAAATAACAGGATGAGCGGTATCCTGTTGGGAATCGTCATCGTGAAGAGATCATTCAGCGCGGCGAAGCTGAGGCACAACGGAAGTATAAGGAATATCGCCGCAACTGTCATGGTCTCATACCTGCGATTAGAAACTATGTTGCCCCGCAATGACGGG
>QFOL01000043.1 GCA_003241215.1 Agrobacterium fabrum | reverse complement strand
GGCGAGCAGGCCCGCCAGCATGATGAAGATGGCGACGACCCAGGCAAAAATGGGCCGATCGATGAAAAAACGTGCCATGAAATCGGTCCTTATTGCTTCGCGGCAGGGGCTGCAGCCTCGCTGCCGGCAGCAGCGACATCAGGTTCCGCAGACCACGGCTCGGGCTTCACCTTGGCGCCCGGCGCGGTTTTCTGGAAACCTTCGGCGACGACGCGATCGCCGTCCTTCAGGCCGTCCGAAATCACCCAGCGATCACCGATGGAGCGACCGACGCTGACGCGGCGCTGTTCGACGGTGTCTTCGGCATTGACGACAAGCACGCTCGCCTGCCCGCCCGCATCGCGCTGCACCGCCTGCTGCGGCACGGCAAAGGCCGCCTTCTGGATGCCCTGCTGGATCTGCACACGGACATACATGCCCGGCAGCAGATCACCGTTCGGATTGGGGAATTCGCCGCGCAGCGTCACCTGGCCGGTGGTCTCATCCACCGCCGCCTCGGAAAACAGCAGGCGGCCCGGAACGGGGTAACGGCTGCCATCATCGAACAGCAGGTTAACTTCGGCCTCGTTCGGGCCGGTCATCAGCTGGCCGTCCTGCAGCGCCTTGCGCAGGCGAATGAGATCGGCCGCCGGCTGAGTGAAGTCGGCATAGATAGGATCGAGCTGCTGGATCGTCGCCAGGCTTTCCGAACCGGTAGCGCTGACGAGCGCACCCTCGGTGATGCGCGCCCTGCCGATGACGCCGCTGATCGGAGCCTTCACATCCGCATATTGCAGATTGAGCCTTGCTTCCGCCACACCGGCTTCGGCAACCGCCACCTCGGCATCGGCCTGCGCCAGCAGGGCGATGGCATTGTCGAACTCCTGCTGCGAGCCGACATTGGAACGGCGCAGCTGCTGCTGCCGGTCGGCCGTCTGCCGCGCCTGCAGCTGTGCGGCCTGCGCCCGACGCAATGTGCCTTCGGCGCTGTCGACGCGCACCTGGAACGGCGCGGGATCGATCCGGTAGAGAACATCGCCTTCCTTCACCAGCGAGCCCTGCTCGAACACCCGCTCGACGATGATGCCGGAAACGCGCGGACGCACTTCGGCAAGCCGCGTCGGCGCGATGCGTCCCGGCAATTCATTGGTGATGGGCAACTCCTCCGGCTTCACGGTCACGACCTTGACCCCGCCGGGCGGCGGCGCGCCGGGCGCAGATGCCTGCTCGTCGCCACATCCGACCAGAACGATGCCCGTCAACAACACCGCCACGATCTGCCCCAATTTCTTCGCCATACTGCGCTCCGAATCCATAAAATAGGTCACATTTACATACATACTAAGACGTATGTAAAATTCTGGCAACGGAATTGTTGCAGCGCAAAAGCGCCTCACGCGCTTGTGAATAGTGCAGGACGATGTGCAAAGGTGTTGTGCGGAGGAGCGGCGAGCCGATCAGCATGTGGCCGGGCATAGGGCGACAGCCGGATTGATGCAAATCCAGAAACCCTTTTCACCTCACGCTTGGGACAGGTCCGAGCACCCGCAGCGTTGGCAGATCCCGGAGCAACGGTATAGCGCCGATTATCAAGGCGACGAGGGCCAAGCCCGGCGCCGCAGGCGCATCCTTACCCGCACGCTCAGAAGAGGCGTTTCAGCGACGTAGCTTCAGGCGATCCGTTCTTCGTCGTATCGCTATTATCGGCGGATCGATTGCGCAGGGCCGCGTAGTAGGCGTTCTTCTGTTCGTACATGTTCATATCGGCGCGGCGCACCAGGGATTCCATGGTCTCGCCCGCCTCGCTGGTCGACACCCCCAAGGAGAGGCTGAGCGGTGCGCTGGAATAAAACTGGTTGTTGATCTTCAGCAGTTCATAGACGGTCTCGACCATGGCGGCGGCGATCTGCCTGTCGGCGCCGGGAAGAAGGATGGCGAATTCATCGCCGCCAATGCGGGCGGCATGGTTCGGTGCGGTCACCACGCCGTTCAGCACCTCACCCACCCGCCGTAGCAAAGCGTCGCCCGCATCGTGGCCCAGCTTGTCATTGGCGTCCTTCAGACCGTTGAGATCGATGACGATGGCCGAAACCGGCCTGAGCGCGCTGCGCTCCAGCCGGTTCAGCTCGTCGGAATAGAAAGCGCGGTTGTGCAGTTTGGTCAGCACGTCGTGCTTGCCGAGATATTCCAGATAGGCTTCCGCCTTCTTGCGCGCGGTAATATCCGTCAGCGCCACCTGCACCAGCGACCAATCATGCTCATGGCCGGGAAAGACGGAAAAATGCAGGAGAACATGCCGCTCCGAGCCGTCAAGCGCATAGTTCACCACCTCACGGTGGTGGGTGAGATTGCCGTTCCAAAGCTCCATCAGCTGTTCCCGGAACGGCTTTTCCATCTCGCCGCGGAAAATATCGCCGAGCCGGTGCAACAGAACCTGCCGGTCCGGCGCGCAGAACAGGTCGAGCGTCGCGCGGTTGACATCGATGACACGGATTTCGCTCATGCACTGCCGCACGAATTCGGGATGCACATCCATGAACACCCGGAAATCGATGATGCCGCGCTCGCGAACCTCCTCGATCAGTCGACGCACCCGGCTGAAATCCTCCACCCAGAGCGAAACGGGCGAATGCTTGAACATGCCTTCGGCATAACGGCGATTGAGAAGCTCCTTGCGGCGGGCCTCCTCCCGCTCCGTCACATCCTCGGTGGTCAAAAGCAGCCGGCTGAGGCTATCTTCGTGGCCGGGAATGACCGCACCGCGCAGCTGGATGTCAAGCCGCCTGCCGCCGATCGAATAATTCACCGCATTGCTGGTGAATTCCGTCTTGCCCGCCCAGAGTTCAGACAGCTCGTTCACATGGCTTTCGAGCATATCGTCGCGAAAGATCCGGTGCAGATTGTCGACGAGATGCGCCTGGTCGCGCGCCTCGAACAGTTCGAGCGTCTTGGCGTTGACCTGGATGACGCGGATTTTCTGCGAACAGGCCGCCACCCGCGATAAATCTTCCAGAAGAAATGCCCTGATATCCTCGACACCCTCTGCCCGCCAGATATCGAACTGGCTCTTGACCGCGCTGAAATCCTCGATCCACATCGCCACGGGCGCAAGATTGAAGACATTGGTATCGATTGTCTCACTCATACGGCAGTCTTCTCAAGGATAGATGCGGGGGGAAGCCAAAGGGTGCGGAACGGCGACAGCCGCCCGCATCTCAGGATTTATTAGGGATATTCAATCTAACGCAAGCATTTATCGCGCAAGCCGCCGGATTACGCGATAATTCACCGGTTTTGTGGTGTTGCACCCGTTACCAGAGCTTCACGTGACGATTCACGTCCTTATAGAGCAGGTAACGGAACCGGCCCGGGCCGCCCGCATAACAGGCCTGCGGGCAATAGGCGCGCAGCCACATGAAATCGCCCGCCTGCACTTCCACCCAGTCTTCGTTGAGTCGGTAGACGGCCTTGCCTTCCAGCACATAAAGACCGTGTTCCATCACATGGGTTTCCATGAAGGGAATGGTCGCACCCGGCTCGAAGGTGACGATGTTGAGGTGCATGTCATAACGCACGTCTTCCGGATCGATGAAGCGCGTCGTGACCCATTTGCCATCGGTATCGGGCATGGCCGACATGGTATTTTCGTCTTCATGCGTGAAGATCGCCGGTGGCGGCTCCAGCCCTTCGACCGCCTGAAACGCCTTGCGCACCCAGTGGAACTTGACGGGCGCCTTGCCGGAATTCCTGACCTGCCAGCGCGCGCCGGCCGGCAGGAAAGCGAACGAGCCCTCCCGCAGCGCATGTTGCGCACCCTCGAACGCCACAGTCATCTCGCCTTCCACAACGAAGATCGCCGCTTGCGCCCTCTCATCCGGCTCCGGCCGGTCGCTGCCGCCGCCCGGCTGTATCTCGACGATATATTGCGCGAAGGTCTCGGAAAACCCGGTCATCGGCCGGGCGATGATCCAGGCCCGGGTGCCGGTCCAGTGCGGCAGCACGCTTGTCACGATATCGGACATGACAGTCTTGGGGATCACCGCATAGGCGGTCTTGAAAACAGCCTTGCTCGACAGCAATTCCGTCTGCCCCGGCAGACCGCCCATATCCGAATAATATCTCTTCATTTCAGCCATTCCATTCTGCAACGCATCCGGCGCGGATTCTTAGGCCCGCGGCAGGGTTTAATCAATGGTTATTGGCGAAGGCGGAAACCGGCGTACTGCGGAATGCGCAGGGTGTCTCCGCACGTTTCTTCTCCCCGGCGGGGAGAAGAAACAAGCAGCATGCGCCGGCCTTCCACGAAAGCCTAACGAGCGCGGCTCTTGCTTCACATCTTCTTACGCATCGTGGCGTAAACGATATTGTGGTTCTCGCCGAAGAACACCTCCGCCTCGATGCTTGCGGGATCGGCGCTGGCATTGACGATGCGCCACATATCCGCCTTGGAGCGCAAAAGCAGCGCCCAGTTCATGAAGGTTTCCATGTAACCGTCGACGACGATGTCTTCCGAGAAGTTGGCGAAGAGGAACATGCCGCCGGGTTTCAGCATGTCCATGCAGCGCCGCGTCAGCTTGATCGCCACGCGATCGTTCAGGTAATCGTAAAGACCGGCGGCATAGATGAGATCGAAGGTGCCGAGTTCCTGCGTGCGCAGAACGATATCGCGCACGGAACCGTCGATCGCCTCGATGCAGGTGCCATTAAAATCGCGGGCGACGGAACCGACGCTCAAGGGATCTTGATCGAGCGCCACCCAGCGCTTGATCCCACCCTCTTTCAGCGCCACGGACGCATCCGCCTCACGCAAATGACCGGAGGCGATGGTGAGGATCTCCGTCTCCCCGCCATGCCGGGCCGCCGCCTCGTCGACAAAGCGCGTCAGCAGATCGCGCCGCTCACGCACGGCGACCGAGGAACTGGCGTCCTTGGTATAATCGTAAAGGGCCGCACCGAGCGGCGTCGCCCTGTTCACCACGTCAGCGACGCTGTCATGGCCGTAGATGAAATCGAGCAGCTGCGCATCGCCCGAGTAACCCCGCGGTTTTTCGAATGACCAGCGCGTGAACGGGTCTTCCAGAAAATGGACCGAAACCGGGTGATTCTGTACCAGCGGAATCAGTTCAGCCCACACGCTGGAGTGGAGCTTCTCTCGCAGGCCATGCAGTGCGCCCGCTGTTCGATGTATTATCTCACGCGCCGCAACACCATTGTCGAATTGCTGCTGTGCCAATTCGAGAATGAGCGCCACCTCTGCTTTCGCAACTGCGAACTGCTCATCGAATGTTTCGGTTCTGCGTGCAAAAATCTCTTTTGCGACAGTATCCGGGGTAATCAGACTTGCCCCGTCAAGATTTTTCTTCTTTACCCGCACCACTTCAGCCTCCAGTATTAACACATTGTTAACTATACGTTTCTGGGAGCCGGAAGGCCACTCGCTTTCGATTTTTGAGCGGTGTAGGGATAGATTAGTACGTGAGCGTATTTTTTTGGTCACACTCGTGGGCAGAGGAGAAAGCGGATACGTGATTTAGCGAAACTTAATGTTGCGAACGTATGATGCGCTCTTCCTCTCGGTGTTTTCCGCTCACATCAGGAGAGATTGACAGGAACCCGCGCCGGGTGCGGAAGCACACGGAAAAGTGGAATAAGCAGTTACTTGATTAAGTATACGCAACACTATGGGAAAGTGCATGAAGCACACATTGGGAGAGGCGGCTGGACAGCAAGACTATCGGCGGCCGGACTCCCGGTTTTCTGATGAACTTCTTGCTCTTTACCAGCAGGAAGGCGAACGGAGCCGCCGCGGTTCAATCCGCCGGGGCCTGTGGACGGCTGTTTTAATCTACCTGCTGTTTGCCGCAAGCGACATCATCCTGATACCCGACGTCGCATTCTACACCATTCTCGCCCGCTTCACCGTCGTCCTGTCATCGCTGCTGACACTGGAAATCCAGCTGCGCAAGGGGGCGAGCACCGCGGCGCTCGATCTCACCTGCGCCACCGCCCTCGTGATGGGATATATCGGCTGGCTGGTGCCTTCGCTGTTTACCGACAACATCGAAAACATGTCCTACTACATGGTTTTCGGGGCCATCTTCATGATGGGCGCCAATCTGTTTTTCACTTTCCGCTTTCACCTGTCGCTGGTCTCTTCGGGCATTATTCTCGTTACCTATTTTCTGGCGGCAACGCAGTTTCCGGAAGATGCATTCTACAAATTCGCTTTCGGCACCTTCTACCTGTCCTGTTTCATCTTCACCTCTTACGTGAACTGGAACCTGAACCGTGAACGCTACCACGTCTTCGTCAACGGGCTGGAGGCGAAGGCCCAACAGAAGGCCGCGGATGAGCGCGGCCAGGCGCTGCTGCGTCTTTCCAATACAGATTCCCTCACCGGCCTGCAGAACCGCCGCGCCATAGACCATCACCTGCGGCTGCTGTGGGACAATTGGAGCAAGAAGAAAGAAGGTTTTGCCGTCTTTCTGATCGATGTCGATTTCTTCAAGAAATACAATGACCGCTACGGCCACCAGGAAGGCGATAAATGTCTAGTGACGGTGGGCAACGCGCTGCAGGATGCAATCATCGATCACGGCGCCTCGATCGGCCGTTATGGCGGCGAGGAATTCATCGTGCTGGCGCCGTTCAAGTCCAAACAGCAGGTGGGGGATCTGGCCGAAACGATCCGCCATACCGTTGAAAACCTTTCGCTTGCACATGACCAGCGCCGGGACGGCACTTTCATCGTCACCGTCAGCATCGGCGCGTCCTTCACCCGCCCCAATCCCGACGGCAAGCTCGAGAAGATCATCAACGAAGCCGACCGCGCGCTCTACATCGCCAAGGGTAACGGCCGCAACTGCATGAAACTGTTCGATCCGGAAGACCCGCAGACCAGCGACGAGACCGAGAACATCGCGGCCCTGCTGAAAATCGCCATCGCGGAGAACCTCGTTTCCCTCGTCTATCAGCCGATCCTCAACATTTCGACCAACGAGACCGCAGGCGTCGAGGCACTGATGCGGCTTCGCCTGCTGGACGGCAGCCCTGTCGCACCCGGTATTTTCATTCCGATTGCCGAGCGTACCGGCACGATCATGGAACTGGGCCTGTGGACCATCAAGACCGTCTGCAAGCAGATCCTGGCCGATGACAAGGTCGCCGTCGTCAGCGTCAACGTCTCGCCGATGCAATTGAAAAACCCCGGTTTCGCCACCTCGGTGGCCGCCATTCTCGTCGAGGCCGGCATCGCCGGCAACAGGCTCGCCTTCGAAATCACCGAAGGCGTCGACATGGAGATGCATTCGGATGTGCTGCGTTGCCTGAACGACCTGAAGACGCTCGGCATCAATATCTGGCTGGATGATTTCGGAACCGGTTTCGCTGGCCTTTCCTGGCTGCGCATGACGGATTTCGATACCGTCAAGATCGACCGCTCGTTCCTGCATGACAGCAAGACCCCGCGCGGGCGGGCAATGCTGCAGGACATGATCCGCCTCATCCGCAACCGCGGCCACAAGATCCTGATCGAAGGCGTGGAAACGGAGGAGCAGCTGAGGCTCGTGCGCCAGATGGAGATCGACTACGCGCAGGGTTATTATATCGGTCGCCCTGTCACGGCCGAAAGGCTTGGGGCGACGGCAACGCCCTATCCGCGTCCGAACATGCTGCTGCGTCCCGCCTGAGCCTGCGATGGCGGCGGCAAGGGTCCGTCACAAGCGGCGGTCAGCCGCAGGCCGCTTTAATGATAGGCGGGCGGATCGATCGAGAATTTTGCCGCAAGCTCCGAGAAGGCTGCCCGCGTGACCGGGTCGACAGGCGCGCCTTCCCTTTCCCGTTTTGCCGAGACTGCCCACTCCCGGTCGCCGGGCGCCATGACCTTGCAGTCCTGCCGCACGGGCGATTCCCGCAGAACTTCGAGATAACGCTTCATGCCCTCGTCGAACACCTCGCGCTCCAGGAAGGCCTCCGGCTTCAGCGCCACCACAAAGGCCCCCAGCCCGCGCGGCGTGGAAAAGTCCGGCCCGCCCATGGGGGCGATATCGAAGCTGAGTTTCATGCCTGTCAGCACGGCGCTGAAAATCTCCACCATTCCCGCAAGCGCCGCACCCTTGAAACCGAACTCGCCGCCAACCGGGGCAAGCATTTCAACGGCATGGGGATCGCGCGTATCGACACCGTCTCCGTCAGAAGCGACACCTTGCGGCAATTGCTGCCCAAGGCTGCGGTAAAGCAGAACACGGTTATAGGGCACCGCGCTGGTGGCCATGTCGAGCAGCCAGGGCATGTCATCCGCTGCCGGCACACCGATGGCGATGGGGTTGGTGCCATGGAAGCGCATGGCGCCATCGTGCAGACGCACGAAACTGTCCGAGTTGCAGAAGGTGAGACCGATATAACCCCGCCGCGCCGCTTCCAGCGCATAGGCGCCGGCCGGGCCGAAATGCGAGGAGTTCCTGATCGCCACAGCGCCGATGCCGAATTTCTCCGCAAGCGCCATGGCGCTGTCCATGGCCGCATAGGTGGCGCGGGCGCCATGGGCGTTGTCGGCGTCAAGCGTCTCCACTGCGCCGAAACCGGAAACGCGGCTGATCTGCGGCCGACGATTGAGGCGTCCACCCTCCAGCGCGGTGATATAATGGGCAAGGAGACGAACGCCGTGGCTGTCCACGCCAAGCCTTGTGCCATGCATCATGGCGCGGGTCGCCGCATCCGCCGTTTCATCATCGGTGCCGGCGGCCAGGAAAACGGCGCGGCAGAACCGCTCCAGCTCATCCAGCCTCGCCAGAACGGCCGCCTTTTCATTGCCGTGCGCCATGAGGGAATCCTCCCAATTCCAGAATCCATGCCGCACAAGCTATTCACGGGGCGCGTTTTTGCAATCGAATATCGCGCGCCCCGAAGGATCGATCAGTCATCCGATCCCATGGCATCGTAGGAAGAGCGTTCGCCGGCGATGATGGCGCGCTTGCCGACATGGTTGGCCGGACCGACGATACCTTCCTGCTCCATGCGCTCCACCAGCGATGCGGCGCGATTGTAGCCGACGGACAGGCGGCGCTGGATATAGGATGTGGAGCACTTCTTGTCGCGCATCACCACCTTGACCGCCTTTTCATAGAGATCGTCGCTATCGTCCTCGCCCATAGCAGTCTTGTCGAAAACCGCGGCGTCCTCTTCCACCTCTTCGTCGGTTTCGTCGGCGTCCTCCGTAACGGTGCCGAGATATTCCGGACGCCCCTGGGTCTTCAGATGCGCCACGACCTTTTCCACTTCCTCGTCAGAAACGAAGGGGCCGTGGACACGGGCGATGCGGCCGCCGCCCATCATGTGCAGCATGTCGCCCTGACCGAGCAGATGCTCCGCGCCCTGTTCGCCAAGGATGGTGCGGCTGTCGATCTTCGAGGTCACCTGGAAGGAGATGCGGGTCGGGAAGTTGGCCTTGATCGTGCCGGTGATGACATCGACCGACGGACGCTGGGTGGCCATGATGAGGTGGATGCCGGCAGCGCGCGCCATCTGCGCCAGGCGCTGGATCGCGCCTTCGATCTCCTTGCCCGCGACCATCATCAGGTCGGCCATCTCGTCAACGATGACGACGATGTAAGGCATGGCCGTGAGGTCCATTTCCTCCTGCTCGTAGACAGCCTCGCCGGTGGCGCGGTCGAAACCGGTCTGCACGTTGCAGAATACCGTCTCGCCCTTGGCGCGGGCGGCGGCAGCCCTTGCATTGTAACCGTCGATATTGCGCACGCCGAGACGCGACATCTTGCGATAGCGGTCTTCCATTTCGCGCACGGCCCATTTCAGCGCCATGACAGCCTTTTTCGGATCGGTGACCACGGGCGTCAAAAGATGCGGGATACCATCATAAACGGAAAGCTCGAGCATCTTCGGATCGACCATGATCAGGCGGCATTCTTCCGGCTTCAGACGGTAGAGCAGCGACAGGATCATGGTGTTGATCGCAACCGACTTGCCGGAACCGGTGGTGCCGGCGACCAGCAGATGCGGCATCTTCGCCAGTTCGGCGATGACGGGCTCGCCGCCGATGGTCTTGCCGAGGCAGAGCGCGAGCTTCTGGCGGGTCTCGGCATAATCCTGCGCTTCGATCAATTCACGCAGATAAACCGTTTCGCGCACCGGGTTCGGCAACTCGATGCCGATGACGTTGCGGCCGGGCACGACCGCAACGCGGGCCGAGAGCGCCGACATGGAGCGGGCGATATCATCGGACAGACCGATGACGCGCGAGGATTTGACACCCGGGGCGGGTTCGAATTCATAAAGCGTCACGACAGGGCCGGGGCGGACATCGATGATCTCACCCTTGATGCCGAAATCCTCAAGCACGCTTTCGAGAAGCCCGGCGCTCTGTTCCAGCGCCTCGGGCGTCATGGTCGTGGTCTGCTGGATGCGGGCTTCCTGCAAAAGATCGATGGAGGGATATTCATATTCTCCCTCGGCAAAGACCGGGGCTTCGCGGAACATCGGCTGCGAGGCCTGAATGGGCGCACGCGGCGCAAACCGCGGCTCGGCCGTCATTCTTTCCGCCGGCTGGGCCTGCTCGACAGGCGGCTGCGGCTCGATAACCAGAGGGGCTTCCGCCGCCGGCTGCGGCGCGATTTCCTGCTCGATGACGGGAACAGCGGCGGGAACGACGGCCTGACGCACGCCGATTTCCCGATAAAGCCGGATCGCGGAGCCGCCCGGCACGGTGACAACGGGAGGTTCGGAGGACAGCACGACGGCGGCGGACGGCAATGCGGGAACGGCGGAAACAGGCTGTGCCGGCACCGGGTTCGTCAGAGCGGGATTTGCAGGCGCCGGGCCAAAATTGGCGCGCAGATAGGCGGGAGCGGTCTCGCCGACATCACCCGGCAGATCGAGCGTCATGACTTCCCAGAAAAGCTCGTCCGGCAGATGTGCGGCAAAGGCGGGGACGGACGCACCCGGCACGGCGGCCTGTGCGGCAGCGACCGGCATCTCGGCAGATTGAGGCTGAAGAGCGGAGAATACCCGCTGCTGTACCGGCGCTTCCGCCGCCATGGGCGCAGTAATGACGTTCTGGACCGGCGCCTGTGCGGCGGCGGCTTCTTCCGCCTGCTTGCGGGCAAGCTCCAGGCGCAGTTTATAGGTCAACGCCCTGGCGCCCCGCGCATCCGGCGGCTGCGGCAGGAACGGCATGCGCGGCGGCGGCACGCGTTGCTCCGCCGGCTTTACGACTGGCGGAGAAAGGGGAACGACTTCCTGTTGCATGGCCTGTTGCTGCGCCACGGCATCCGGCTCCGCCGTTTCAGGCGGAACGGCGGCAACCACGTCATCCTCGGGAATATTGGGGGTCTCAACCGGCATACGCCGGTTAAAGGCGCTTTCCGGCGTGCGGGTGAAACGGACATTCGGGCCAAGCACGAAAGCATTCTGCCAGCCGGGCATCTCGGCACGGCCTTCAATGGCGTCGGCGGCGCTGACATCGGCATTCGGCCGGGGTGTCGCGCCCGTCTTCGTCGCCATTGCCCGCTGCCCGGCAGCCGGCTGGCCGCCGGCATGACGAGCCTTGTCGCTCCCCTCCCCTACGCTATTGGACGAATTCTGGAATCTGGATCGGGAGAAACTCATGGCAGCGTGCACACTCATCATAAACGTACATATTTCGGTCTCCCTGAAATAAAAAATAAAGGTTAATTACCCCTTTCCAAACGGGCTGCCGCCGGCAGATTTTCGCGTGACCGGCGGGCGCGGCAACGCGCCCGACACCGATGCTGGCGGGAATCAAGATATTGATTTCAAACCCTTAAATCGTGTTTTTTCGGGGACTCTCCGCCACCTGCTCCGGCAAGAGAAAAGCAGATTGCCGCCGGTGAGGCATATTGTTTCCGCAAATGCGCCCGCAACGTAAAATCATTGCTGTAAAGGCCGCGAATTAACGTGGACACTGCCGAGGTTGCAGTCTTAAGATCGCCGCGCCGCGGGCCATGCGGAAAGGCCCGCCTCGCCCTCATTTCCGGAGTGAAATTCATGTCGCCTGTCCAGCTTTCCCGCCGCTCGCTTCTCAAGACCTCGCTTGCGCTTGCCGCAACCACGGGACTGGCGGGAATTGCCGCAGCACAGGAGAAGTCCGGAGGCCGGCTGATCGTCGCAGCCGATTCCGAACCGAAGAACCTCAACCCCGCCATCGTCGCCTCCAACGGCGTGTTTTATATCGCCAGCAAGGTCGTCGAGCCGCTGGCGGAAGCCTCCTTCGAAGGCAAGGACGGGCTGGAGCCGCGGCTTGCGACCGAATGGCAGGGATCGGATGACGGGCTGAGCGCCACCTTCAAGCTGCGCGAAGGCGTGACCTGGCATGACGGCAAGCCCTTCACCTCGGCGGATGTGGCCTTTTCGGCGCTTTCCGTCTGGAAACCGTTGCAGAACCTCGGACGGCTGGTCTTTGCCAATCTCGAAAAGGTGGAAACGCCTGACGATCACACGGCGATTTTCCACTTCTCAAAGCCCACACCGTTCCAGCTCATCCGCAATGCGCTGCCGGTCGTCACCAGCGTCGTGCCGAAACATCTCTACGAGGGCACCGATATCGCCGCCAATCCGGCCAATACCAAACCGGTCGGCACCGGGCCCTTCGTTTTTGCCGAATACAAGCCCGGCGAATATTACCGCCTTACCCGCAATGCGAATTATTGGGGCAAAGGCCAGCCCCAGCTCGACGAGATCATCTATCGTGTATTGCCCGACCGCGCGGGCGCTGCCTCGGCGCTGGAAGCGGAAGAAATCCAGCTGGCCGCCTTCTCCGCCGTGCCGCTGGCCGATCTTGCCCGCATTGCCAAGGAACCGGGCATCCAGGTGATCGCCGACGGCTATGAGGCGCTGACCTACCAGCTGGTGGTGGAAATCAACCACCGCCGCAAGGAACTGGCCGACCTCAGGGTCAGAAAGGCCATCGCCCACGCCATCGACAAAAAATTCGTCATCGACAAGGTCTTCCTCGGTTATGCCACGGCATCGACAGGCCCCGTGCCGAAAAACGCCCCGGAATTTTATACCGGTAATGTCGAGACCTATGGTTTCGACGTAGCCAGGGCCAATGCCCTGCTGGATGAGGCCGGCTATGTGCGCGGCCCAAACGGAACACGTTTCTCATTGAAGCTCCTACCCGCGCCTTATTTCAACGAAACCAGACAGTTCGGCGCCTATCTTCGCCAGGCGCTGCAGGACATCGGCATCGATGCCGAGCTGGTCAATAATGATTCGGCCGCGCACCAGAAGGCTGTTTACACCGACCACGCCTTCGATCTCGCCATTGCCCCGCCGGTCTTCCGCGGCGATCCGGCGATCTCGACCACCATTCTGGTGCGCTCGGGCATTCCGGCCGGTGTCGGTTTCTCCAATCAGGGCGGTTATGAGAACAAGGCGCTGGACGCGCTGATCGACAAGGCGGCGGAAACCGTGGACACGGCCGCGCGCACCGCGCTCTACAAGGATTTCCAGAAACAGGTCGCCGCCGACCTGCCGCTGATCAACGTCGCCGAATGGGGTTTCATCACGGTGGCGCGCGATACGGTCAAACATGTCGCCAGCAATCCGCGCTGGGCGGTTTCCAACTGGGCGGACACCGCGGTCGAGACCTGAGGCAGCACCGTGAACCGTGCTGCGACATTGCTGCGGCGAAGGGCAGTCAGCGCCATTCCGGTGCTGCTGATCGTTCTCATCTTCACCTTCATCCTGCTTGAAAATGCCTCCGGCGATGCGGTGGACGCCTATCTCGTCTCCATCGGCGGCGGTGATGCCGGGCTGCGGGATGCGTTGCGTGAGCAATATGGCCTCAACGGTTCGATGCTCGCCCGCTTCTGGCTCTATGCCAGTTCGGTGCTGCGGCTCGATCTCGGCTGGTCGCTCGCCTTCGACCGACCGGTTCTGGGGCTGATCCTCGAACGGCTGCCGAACACATTGCTGCTGATGGGCAGCGCCACCGCGCTCGCCTTCATCCTCGGCACCGCGCTCGGCATCTGGGCCGGCGCGCGCCCGGGCGGATTGCCGGACCGTGTGCTTTCAACGCTTTCGCTGGCGCTTTACGCCACGCCCGGTTTCTGGCTCGGCCTCGTGCTGGCCATCGTCTTTGCCGTGCAGTTCAAATGGCTGCCCACATCCGGCATCGAAACGATTGCATCCGGAAAACAGGGCTTTGCAAGGGCGCTCGACATTGCAAGACACCTCGCCCTGCCCGTCACCAGCCTTGGGCTGATCTACCTGGCGCTGTTCCTGCGCGTCATGCGCACCGCCATGGCGGCGGTCTGGCCGCTGGATTTCGTGCTTTTTGCCGAGTCCAAGGGGCTTTCCAGACGGCGCATCGTGCTGCGCCACGTTGCCCGCAACGCGGCCCTGCCGCTCATCACCGTGCTTGGCCTGCAGGCCGCCGCCATGCTGGGCGGCAGTGTGGTGATCGAAAGCGTCTTCGCCATTCCGGGTTTCGGCCGGCTGGCGCAGGAGGCTGTCAGCGGCCGCGATACGCCGCTTCTGATGGGCATTATCCTCACCAGCGCCGTCTTCGTCATCCTCGTCAATCTCGCCGTCGACATTCTCTATTCCGTTCTCGATCCGCGCATCGGCAGCGGGGAGAGTGCGGCATGAGTTTCGTTCTCCGGCTGCTGCGCAGTTTCGAAGGCGTGACGGGCGTTGTCATCCTGGCGCTGCTGGCGATGACCGCTGCTTTCGCTCCGCTACTCTTCCCCGGCGACCCGCTGGCGATCGTCGGCGAGCCGCTGATTGCACCCTTTACGGATGCCGCCCTGCCGCTCGGCACCGACCGGCTGGGCCGCAATGTGCTGGCCGGACTTGCCCATGGCGCGCAGGCCTCCCTGCTCGTCGGCATGGGTGCAGCCGCCGCCGCACTCGTTATCGGCACCGTCATCGGCACGATTGCCGGTTTTGCCGGCGGCCTCGTCGATGAGGCGCTGATGCGCGTCTCCGATGCCTTCCAGATCGTGCCGAATTTCCTGCTGGCGCTTGCCTTTGTCAGCACCATCGGCCCTTCCATGCCCATTGTCATTCTGGCCATTGCGCTCGGCGCATGGGCGGACCCGGCGCGGCTGATGCGGGCGCAGGTGCTGAGCATCCGCGAGCGCGATTATGTGCAATCCGCCCGCGCCATCGGCATGCATCCGCTGGAAATCGCCTTCCGGCAGATATTGCCCAATGCCCTGCCGCCGGTTCTGGCGCTGGCCGCCATCATCGTCGCCGCCGCCATCCTCACCGAGGCGGCGCTTTCCTTCCTCGGGCTTGGAGACCCCAATATCGTCACCTGGGGCTCGATGATCGCGGAAGGACGCAATGTCCTGCGTTCGGCGGCGTTCCTGTCCGTCATCCCCGGCATCGGCCTGCTGGTCACGGTTGTCGGCGTCTATCTTCTCGGAGAAGGCGTCAACAGGGCGATGGCGACGGGGAGGCAGGCGCCATGAGCGGCAACGCCCTTTGCCGGATCGACGATCTCAGCGTCCGTTATGCGGCCGCCGATGCACCGGCGCTGCGCGAGGTTTCGCTGACGATACGGCAGGGGCAGCGGCTGGCGATCATCGGCGAAAGCGGCTCGGGCAAATCCACGCTCGGCAAGGCAATCGCCGGGCTTCTTCCGCAGACCGCGCGGGTCTCGGGCGATCTATCCTGGAGCCGCGACAGCGGCCTTTTCACCGGCAGGCCGATGCCGGGGCGGGATATCGGTACGATCTTTCAGGATACCGGCGCGACGCTGAACCCGGTTCTGACCATCGGCGAACAGGTGGCGGAAGGCGCCGTACGCCATCTCGGCCTCTCCTGGAGAGCGGCGCGCGATCTTGCCCGCGATCTTCTGGAAAAGGTTCGGCTGCCACACCCTTCGCATCTGCTCACCGCCTATCCGCATCAGCTTTCGGGCGGCCAGAGGCAACGTGTGGCGATTGCCGCCGCCATTGCGGCGCGTCCTTCCATCCTGATTGCCGACGAAGCGACGAGCGCGCTCGACACGGTGACCCAGGCGGCCATCGCCACCCTTCTCGATGATCTCGTGCGCGAGGAAGAAAGAACGCTTGTATTCATCACCCATGATATCGGCCTAGCCTCCAGCCTTGCCGACGACATCGCGGTTTTAAGCGCCGGAGAGCTGGTGGAACACGGGCCGGCCCGGCGGGTGCTTTCCGCACCCGCCCACGCCTACACGCAAGCTCTGCTTGCCGATTATCTCGATCTCGCCACCCCGCCGCTCGTGAGCGAGGCCGCGCCATGAACGAAACCCTTCTGAGCGCGGATGGCCTTTCCAAGACCTACCGCACCGGCGCAAGGACGGTGACGGCGCTCTCCGATATCTCGTTTTCGCTCAAGCGCGGTGAGACGCTGGGGCTTGCCGGCCCTTCCGGCTGCGGGAAATCGACACTGGCACGCATCCTGATGCGGCTGATCCCGGCGGACGCCGGAACCATCCGCTTCGAAGGCGGCGACTGGCTGGCGCCTGACGGACGCGCGTTGCGTGCAGCACGGCGGCAGATGCAGATGGTGTTTCAGGATACGCATGGCGCCTTCAATCCTCGGGCGAGCGTCGCCGACGCCATTGGCGAACCGTTGCGCATCCACCGCATCGTCCAGGCGCGCGACCGCCCGACGGAAATACACCGCCTTCTCGAGCGTGTCGGCCTGCCCGCCGCCTATGCCGGACGCTCCGTCTTCGAGCTTTCGGGCGGGCAGAGACAGCGTGTGGCGATTGCCAGAGCCATTGCGCTCAAGCCGTCGCTTCTCATTATGGACGAAGCGGTGTCGGCGCTCGATGTGTCCGTCCGCCGGCAAATCCTCGAACTCCTGGTGGAGATACAGCAGGAAACGGCGATTTCCTGTATTTTCGTGTCCCACGATCTCGCGGTCATCCGCGCCGTCTGCCACCGCGTCGCCATCATGGAGGGAGGACGGATCGTCGAAATCGGCCGGACCGACGCCATCATTTCCGCGCCGCAGTCCTCAACCGCCAGAAGCCTGATCGACGCCGCGCCACGGCTCACCATCACCATGCAAGGATAAGTCATGTCCGCCCCGGATTACGCATTGCTTCTCGACCCGCCGGCTTTCCCCGCTGAACGTTACGCCGTGCTGGCCGACCGGCTGGCGGCCCTGATGGGCACAAAAAACGACGTGCTGCTGATACAGGCGGAAGCCGTACTGGCGCTGGAGGCGGCGGCAACCAGCCTCGCACGACCGGGACTGAAGGCGCTCAACATCGTCACCAGCCCCTATGGCGCATGGTTTGGCGGCTGGCTGGAAAGGGGCGGCGCGACGGTGCGCAACCTGACGGCCAGCCCGGCAAAGCCGGTGACGCAGGACGAAGTGGAACGGGCGCTGGATGACGGGCCGGGTTTCGACCTTCTCGCCATCGTGCATGCGGAATCGGCAAGCGGCATTCTCAACCCCCTGCCCGCCATTGCCGCGCTGGCGAAAGAAAGAGGCATCGTCACCCTCGTCGATGCCGTCGCCTCGATTGGCGGCCATGCCTTCGAGGTCGACAGGCTGGGCATCGATATTGCCGTCATCGGGCCGCAGAAGGCGCTGGCCGGCCCGGCCGGCATATCGGCCATTTCCGTCAGCTCTTCAGCATGGGAACTTCTCTCGCACGACAAGGCGCCTGCCAATTCCATGCTCTCGCTTCTCGACCAGAAGAAGCTCTGGCTGGATGCCGGCCGCGGCGCACTGCCCGGAACGCCTGCGCCGCTGGAATTCTACGCGCTGGAGGCCGCGCTCGACAGGATCGAGGCCGAGGGCTTGCCAGCCGCCAATGCGCGCCACGAGCGGGCGGCGGCCGCCACCCGTCACGGCATCAGGGCGCTTGGCATTACCACCTGGGTGGAGGACGCGCATGCGTCAGCCCTCGTTTCCACGGCGATCCTGCCGGATGCGGTCGAAGCCGGAGCATTTCTTGCCGCTGCATCCAGAAAGCAGGGCGCAGATATTTCCACCGGCGTCGGCCCCGGTGCAGAGCGGCTGATAAGGCTCAACCACACCGGCCGGCGTGCGCATCCGGATGCGGTGAAGGCCAATATTGCGGCTGTCTCAAGCGCCTTGAAAAGTCTTGGCCACGACGCAGATATCGATTCCGCGCTGGAAGCGGCCGAAAGAACCTATTCAGGCACCCTTACGAAAGGTGTTTAACGTCACCGATAAACGTTCATTGCGCGAAATCCGCCGCCGGTGGAACGCCAATCACGACATTGTTGTTAAAAATGGTAGACAAATTCCTCGGCCAATCTTGACGAAATCATGGCAACGCGCGAAACTTAACATACCGTTAACTCGCGTGAAGAAGGGAAATGGCCATGGTAGCAGGGTTCAACATGCTCTCCTTTGACCTCTTTGGCATTGGCCGAAGGATGCCCGTCGTCAATGAGCGGGTGGAGACCGAGTTTCAGGACAAGACGCCGCGCAGACCGGACGATGAGTCGCATGACGACGACCGCGACCAGGAATATGAACTGTTCTTCTGGTCGCTTTATCCGGTGATTTGAATTTCTGAAAGCATGCCCCCCGCGCCTTGTCCGCTCTTGTGCAGCTTGACAGCAAGCTCTGGAACGAAAGGTGGCTGCTTGTTTCTTCTCCCCGCCGGGGAGAAGGTCGCGGCAGCGGGATGAG
>QFOL01000346.1 GCA_003241215.1 Agrobacterium fabrum | reverse complement strand
GGCTCAGGACTTCTGGAACATGGCGAGCATGCGCCGTGTCACGAGGAAACCGCCGACGATGTTGATCGTCGCGATCAGGACGGAAAGCGAGGCGAGGATCACCACCAGCCAGTTGCCGGAACCGATCTGCAGCAGCGCGCCGATGATGACGATGCCGGAAATCGCGTTCGTCACCGCCATCAGCGGCGTATGCAGCGAGTGGCTGACATTCCAGATGACCTGGAAGCCGACGAAGCAGGCGAGCACGAAGACGATGAAGTGGCTCATGAAACTTGCCGGCGCATAAAGGCCGACGAGAAGCAGGACAGCAGTGCCGGCGGCGAGCAGGCCGACCTGGCTCTTTGTCTGCGCCTTGAACTCGGCCCGTTCCTTGGCGTGCTTTTCCTCGGGCGTCAGCTCCTTTGCTTTTTCCTTTGGTTTCTGCGCGGCAATGGCCTGGATCTTCGGTGGCGGCGGGGGATAAGTGATTTCACCCTGATAGGTGACCGTCGCGCCACGGATGACATCGTCTTCCATGTTGTGAACCGGCTTGCCGTCTTTTCCGGGCGTCAGATCGGTCATCATGTGACGGATGTTGGTGGCGTAGAGCGTCGAGGCCTGCGTCGCCATGCGGCTCGGGAAATCCGTATAGCCGATGACGATGACGCCATTCTCTGAGACGACGCGCTGGTCGGGAACAGTCAGGTCGCAATTGCCGCCGCGCTCGGCGGCGAGGTCGATGATGACAGAACCCGGCTTCATCATCGCCACCATGTCGGCGAGCCACAGCTTCGGGGCGTCACGGCCCGGGATCAGCGCCGTGGTGATGACGATATCGATCTGCGGCGCGAGTTCGCGGAATTTCTCGAGCTGCTTCTCGCGGAATTCCGGCGAGGAGGGGGCGGCGTAACCGCCGGTGGCGGCGCCATCCTGCTGCTGGTCGGCGAAATCGAGATAGACGAATTCAGCGCCCATGGATTCGATCTGTTCGGCCACTTCAGGGCGAACGTCGAAGGCATAGGTGATGGCGCCGAGCGATGTGGCCGTGCCGATGGCGGCG
The DNA here is from genome assembly GCA_003241215.1 of Agrobacterium fabrum. GTDB lineage: Bacteria > Pseudomonadota > Alphaproteobacteria > Rhizobiales > Rhizobiaceae > Agrobacterium > Agrobacterium fabrum_A. Next base: position 2,943 of record QFOL01000346.1, on the reverse strand, counting down.
AGACCGGCAACACCTGCGCCGATGACGAGCACCTTGGCGGGCGGCACCTTGCCGGCGGCGGTGACCTGACCGGTGAAGAAGCGGCCGAAATTATTGCCGGCCTCGATCACGGCGCGATAACCGGCGATATTGGCCATGGAGGACAAAGCGTCCATCTTCTGGGCGCGGGAAATGCGCGGCACCATGTCCATGGCGATGACATTTGCGCCCTTTTCCTTCGCCTGCTCCAGAAGGTCCTTGTTCTGGGCTGGGTAGAAGAACGAGATCAGCGTCTTGTCCGAAGACAGGCGATCAATCTCCGACGTTTCCGGCGGACGAACCTTGGCGATGATGTCGGAACCGGCGTAAAGCGCATCGGCGCTGTCGACGATTGTTACACCGGCGGCGCGATAGGCGTCGTCGGAAAATCCAGCCGCCTTGCCCGCACCGGTTTCGAGGATGCAATCATATCCGAGTTTCTGCAATGCCTGGGCGCTGTCGGGCGTCATGCCGACGCGCGCTTCGCCCTCATATAATTCCCTAGGTGTCCCGATTCTCAAAATGGCTCTCCCTCTGCCTGATAATATAGGGGGGTCATAACCCATTCAGGGGGGCTTTGTCTCCATATTGATTTTGTCTTGCCTGCGACGCAATGACAGCCCGCTGCGACAGTTCGTTCGATATGTCAGCGCGCCGCGCAATAAAAGAACCCGGCGCATCAGCGCCGGGTTCCGAAAATGTCAAACAGGGTATGGCTCAATCCATGGCGTGGATATCGCGATCCTTGGTTTCCGGCAGGAACAGCAGGCCGATGACCAGCGTGATGCCCGCGAAGATGATCGGGTACCAGAGGCCGTAGTAGATGTCGCCCTTCGCCGCGCTCATCGCAAAGGCGGTGGCGGGCAGAAGGCCGCCGAACCAGCCGTTACCGATGTGATAGGGCAGCGACATGCCGGAGTAGCGGATGCGGGTCGGGAACAGTTCGACCAGCAGGGCCGCAATCGGGCCGTAGACCATCGTCACGTAGATCACGAGGACGGTCAGCACGGCGATGATGACGACCCAGTTCACGGCAGCCGGATCTGCCACCATGGAGAAGGCGCCGCCGCCGGCGATGGTGTAGACCGCCATTTCCGCCGCGCCGGCTGTCTCGGCCGGGGTCAGCAGCTTGTCCGCCACCAGCTTGTCGGTTGCCACCATCTTCTTGTCGGTGGCGCGAACCGCATCGGCATTGAGGCCAAGTTCCGGGTTTGCGGCAATGAAGGCGTCCAGTTTCGCATCCGGCACCTGTGCGGCGCCGCGCACCAGCGGGTAACCGCTGTCATGCAGGGCGATATTGATCTGCTTCTGGAAAGCCTTGTCCTTGGCCGAAGCATCCGCACCGGCGGCGATCGCGTCATAGCTGGCGATGGTGGCATCGCCGATCTTGACGCTGGCCGGCTGGCCGGCCGTTCCGGCAACCACGTCATAGGGCACGGAGTTGCGCGTCAGGAACGAGGTGGCGATATCACAGGACGTGGTGAACTTCGCCGTGCCTGTCGGGTTGAACTGGAACTTGCAGTCGCCCGGAGCCGCAGTCACGGTGGCGCGAACGGTGGACTGGGCTTCGGCGAGCGCCGGGTTGCCTGCCCATGTCAGCGCCTTGAACAGCGGGAAGTAGGTCAGCATGGCAAGGATGAGGCCGGCCATGATGATCGGCTTGCGGCCGATCTTGTCGGAAAGCCAGCCGAAGATGACAAAGAAGCTGGTGCCGAGGATCAGGGCCACCGCGACCATGATGTTGGCCGACTGCCCGTCCACCTTCAGGATGCTCTGCAGGAAGAACAGGGCGTAGAACTGGCCGGTGTACCAGACAACGGCCTGACCGATGACTGCGCCGACGAGGGCCAGCAGGGCGATCTTGGCGTTTTTCCATTGGCCGAAGGCTTCGCTGAGCGGGGCCTTCGAGGTTTTGCCCTCTTCCTTCATCTTCTTGAAGGCGGGGGATTCGTTCATCTTCAGACGAATCCAGACGGAGACGCCGAGCAGCAGAACGGAAACGAGGAAGGGAATGCGCCAGCCCCAGGCGGCGAAGGCTTCCTTGCCGAGCGCGAACTGCACGCCGAGAATGACCACCAGCGACAGGAACAGGCCGAGCGTCGCGGTCGTCTGGATCCACGAGGTGTAATAACCGCGGCGACCGTTCGGCGCGTGTTCGGCGACATAAGTCGCAGCACCGCCATATTCACCGCCGAGTGCAAGGCCCTGCAGCATGCGCAGTACGATCAGGATGATCGGGGCGGCGATGCCGATCTGCGATGCGCTGGGCAGGACGCCGACGAGGAAGGTCGAAACGCCCATGATGAGGATCGTGACCAGAAAGGTATATTTGCGGCCGACAATGTCGCCCAGGCGGCCGAATACCAGCGCGCCGAAGGGACGCACGAGAAAGCCGGCGGCAAAGGCCAGAAGCGCGAAGATGTTGCGCGTCGTTTCCGGATACTGGCTGAAGAAGTTCGCACCGATATAGATCGCGAGCGAACCATAGAGATAAAAATCGTACCATTCGAAGACGGTTCCGAGAGAAGAGGCGAAAATCACCTTCTTCTCTTCACCCGTCATCGGACGGGTCGCGCCGCTCACGGCTGCAACATTTGCCATTGTCTGTCCTCCACAGATGTCCCAATCGGCGCATTGCGGAGCCCATCTCTCTCCTCCGGACTCACCTTGCGGCTGCAATGCGCGTGATGTCAGAGTGACAGAAAATTAACCCCAATAAGAGCGATGCTTTCGGATTATGACTTTAGTCTAATGGAAGGCGTGCCGAAAATGTCGCGAGGCAGGCCGAGGGGCACGGGCAGGCCGCGCCTTTTTCCTTGACACAAACGAGAAACCTTCTAATAGCTTCTCGCGAAGAAGGAGCATCACCTTGCGCATGCATGTTGCAGACATGTTCGTCATGGAAGGACCGGCACAATCCGCCGG
>QFOL01000345.1 GCA_003241215.1 Agrobacterium fabrum | reverse complement strand
GCGGGCACGTCCGTGCACGCGCAGGAACAGAGTTTCAAGATCGGTCTTTCCAATTCTTTCGTCGGCAGCGAATGGCGCACGCAGATGATCGAGGAAGCTCAGGCTGCCGCGAAGGCGTGGGGCGAAAAGGGCGTCAAGGTAGAGGTTGTCGTCCAGAGCGGCAATGTCGACGTGCAGGGGCAGATCGGTCATATCCGCAATTTCATGAACCAGGGCGTTGATGCGATCCTCATCAATCCCGGCAGCCCGACCGCCTTCGATCCAATCTTCGCGCAGGCCAAGGCGCGCAACATCCTCGTCATCGCAACCGACGCCGAAGTGTCCTCCAAGGATGCGATTTATGTCGGTATCGACCAGAAGGCATGGGAAACGAAGCCCGCGTCGCCGGTTATCGCGAAGTGTTCAAGAAATATCCTGACATCAAGGTGCTGAACGAAGCCAATGCGAGCTGGGATCAGGCGCAGGGCCAGCAGGCCATGCAGAACCTGCTCGCCACCTATCCCGATATCAGCGGTGTCTGGGTGCAGGACGGCATGGCGGACGGCGCATGGCGTGCCATCGAAGCCGCCGGCAAGACCAAGGACATTGCCGCAACAGGTGAAATCCGCAAGGACTTCATGACCCGCTGGGAAAAGGAAAAGTTCAATTCCGGCGCTTCGGTCAATCCTCCGGGCGTCATGGCCAGCGCGCTCAACGTTGCGGTGCTGAAGCTGCAGGGCAAGGAATTCAAGGACGGCATTTTTGGCGGCACCTATGGCAACGCCATCTATATTCCGATCCCCTTCGTCAGCAATGACAACCTTGCCGACAATATCAAGGCCGCCGATGGCAAGCCGGGCTACTGGTCCGTCACGGCGACCGTGACGCCGGAACAGACCGGCGAGTTCTTCAAGTAAGAGCCGTTTCGGGTCGGTGGCGAACGCCGGCCCGAACCACAATTTCGAGTGCGGAGACGGCCTTGGCCATCCGCCTGTGACAAGCATTATTCGGGGACATGCGATGGCGAACGCTTTGGAAGCGGCCGGCATAACGAAGAATTTTGGCGTGGTGCGCGCGCTTTCCGACGGCAGGCTGACGGTTGGTCGCGGTGAAATTCACGCATTGCTGGGCGCCAATGGCTGCGGCAAGAGCACGCTCTGCAAGATCGTTGCGGGTGCTGTTGCTCCGACCAGCGGCGCGATCAGGTTCAATGGCGAAGACGTGCGCTTCAAAAGCCCTAGGGACGCCGAAAATGCCGGTATTGCGCTGTTTTATCAGGAACTCAGCCTCGTTCCGCAGCTTTCCGTCGCCGATAATATCTTTCTCGGCCGCGAGCCGAAACGTGGCATTTTTGTCGACGGCAAGGCGCTGAAGGCCGAAGCGGCGAGACTGATCGCGCTGTTTGACGGCGTGGCTGGCGAAGGGCTGGAGCCGGATGCGATCGTAGGCAATCTGCCGCCCGATCAGCGCCAGCTCGTCGAAATCCTCAAGGTCTTCGCCCAGAATGCCAGCCTGATGATCATGGACGAGGCGACGGCGGCGCTCGATGGCCGCCAGTCCCAGCGCTTTTTCGATATACTAAGGGCCAAGAAGGCCGACGGCGTCTCCACCATCATGATTTCCCATCGTCTCGACGAGGTTTTCGCCGTCTGCGACCGCATCACCGTCATGCGCAACGGCGCGACGATTTCCGAACTTGATACGGCGGCGACCACGCGCGAAGCCGTCGTGCATGATATGGTCGGCGATGTTCGGGCCGCTCCTGCCCGTCAGAACGGGCGTTCGGCTGCTGCGCCGAGCCTGAAGCTGACGGATGCGGCGGGTGAGGGCGTTCGCGGCGTCACTCTCGAAGCCTATCCGGGCGAAATCGTCGGTCTGGCCGGCCTGCAGGGTCAGGGCCAGTCGGCCTTGCTGAAGGGTCTTTTCGGTGCCAACCCATTTGCCTCAGGCCAAATCCGGTTTGAGGGTCGTGAAATCACCATCGGCAAGCCTTCGCAGGCGGTTCATAGCGGCTTTGCCTATGTCTCTGGCGACCGTGGCCGTGACGCTTCCCTTCAGGGCCGGTCGATCTTCGAAAATCTCGTCGCGGCGCTGATGGTGCGCGAGAAGATGCGGCTGGTCCGTCCCGCGTCGCTGAAGCCGCGGGTGCAGAAGGTCGCGGATGACATGAAGACGAAGTTTGCAGGCCTCGATATGCCGATAGGCACGCTTTCGGGCGGCAACCAGCAGAAAATCTTCATCTCCCGCTGGCTCGCCACCGCGCCGAAACTGCTGCTGCTCGACGATCCGACCAAAGGCATCGATCTTGGCGCAAAAGCGGATCTCTTCGCGCTGATGCGGCAGCAGGCCGATGCCGGCGCGACCATCCTTCTTTATTCCTCGGAGGATGCGGAAATCCTCGAATATGCCGACCGCATTCTTGTGTTCAACGGTGGACGCATTTCTGCGGAACTGACCGGAGCCGATATGACATCCGTAAACATGACCCGCGCCGCCTATGGAGATGCCGCATGAGCGCCTCCGGTTTTCTGCGCAGACAGCCATGGGTCATCACCCTCGTCGTACTGGCGCTTCTCATCGCCGTGAACACGTTTCTGCAACCTTCCTTCGTTCAGCCCTCCGTACTGCAATCGAACCTGACGACGTTTCTGCCACTGATCCTAGTCGCCATCGGCCAGACCTATGTCATTCTGGCGGGCGATATCGATCTGTCGGTCGGCAGCATCGTGGCGCTCGCCAATGTCGTCACCGTCAGTGTCATCGCAGCACTTGGCGGCACGACGGGGGCCGTCTTTGCCGGCATGGCGGCGGGTGCGGCTGTCGGGCTGCTCTGCGGACTGGTCAATGGCCTCTTCATATCCGGCCTGCGCTTCCAGCCGATCGTCACCACTTTCGCCACCGGCATCATCTTCGCCGGGCTGGCGATCTGGGTGCTGCCGCAGGCGGGTCTTCCGGTGCCGGAGGCCTATTGGCAGACCTATTCCGGCAGCTTCATCGGCTTGCCCTTCGTGCTGTGGGTGCTGATTGGGGGCATCGCCTTCACCCTCATCGTGTCGCGTATTCCGTTTCATACGCACCTGTTGGCCGTCGGCGGCAATCGCACCGGGGCCTTCCAGACGGGTCTGCGCCTCTCGGGCATCCGCATCGGCGCATATATGATCTCCGGTCTGTTCTCGGCGCTGGCGGCGCTCTGCCTGACGGGCGAGACGGCCTCGGGCGACCCGCTGCTCGGCGCAAGTCTGGCGCTGTCCTCCATCTCTGCCGTGGTTCTGGGCGGTACGGCGCTTTCCGGCGGTTTCGGCAGCTCAACGGGGTCGATTGCCGGCGCGCTGGTGCTCGGCATGATCGGCAATGTGATTTTCTTTGCGGGCCTGCCCTTCGAGTACCAGACACTGGTGCAGGGTTTGATCGTGCTGACGGCGCTGGCCGGCGGCGTTCTGGTGACGAGGCGTTGATATGACCAATCCCGGCTTGCAAATCAAAACCCTCCTCACAGACCCCCTGACCATCGCCATTGGTGCATCGGTCTTCCTGCTGCTGGTCGGCGAATTGTTGTCTCCCGGCTTCGCACAGGGTTCGCAGATCGTGCGGCTGCTGACGATTGCCGCCATTCTCGGCATCGTCGCGGCGGGGCAGAACCTCGTCATCCTCGGCGGGCGCGAAGGCATCGATCTATCCGTCGGCGCGATGATTTCGCTTGGCGCCGTTCTTGCCGGCAATATGATGAACGGCCAGAATGCGGGCATTCCGCTTGCCATTCTTGTTGCCGGCGGCATTCCCTTCCTGATCGGCCTCATCAACGGCCTCGGCATCACCTTCGTGCGCATTCCGCCGCTGGTCATGACGCTTGGCATGACGGCGGTTATTCAGGGCGGGCTGGTCGTTTATTCGCAGGGTGTTCCGTCAGGTGCGGCGGCCCCTCTGCTGGCGGGTTTCATCAACCGGCCGCTCATTTTCGGCATTCCCGGCGTGCTTTTCGTCTGGCTGGGCATTGCCGCGATCATGCTGTTCGTGCTGCGCCGCACCGCCTTCGGTTTCGCCATCTACGCCATCGGTTCGAACGAGCGGGCGGCGACACTCACTGGATTGCCCGTCTCTTTGATCCGCACGCTGCTTTATGGCCTCTCCGGCCTGTTTGCCGGGCTGACCGGGGTGTGCGTCATCGGTTACACCGGCACGTCCTTCATCTCCGTCGGCGATCAATATGTGCTTCCGTCGATCATCGCTGTTGTCATCGGCGGCACCTCGCTTGCCGGCGGCGCGGGTGGATATGTCGGAACCATGGCCGGGGCGGTTGCGCTCACCATTCTGCAAAGCGTACTGATAACGCTCAACCTCGATGTATGGGCACGGCAGATCATATTCGGTGTCACGTTGCTAGCGCTGATGCTG
>QFOL01000344.1 GCA_003241215.1 Agrobacterium fabrum | reverse complement strand
ACGACCAGAATATCAGACGCCATATGCTGCTTCCTTGTTATTTTCGCCGCCGACCGCCTCGATATAGGGCAGCAGCACTCTGATCATGGCGCCGTGGCCGTGATCGAACTCCGGCGGGGCATCGTGGAGTTCCAGATACCCGCCATGCTCTTCGATGATCTTCTTGACGATGGCGAGGCCGAGGCCCGTGCCCTTGTCCCGCATCGTCATATAGGGTTCGAGAATGCGATGTCGGTTCTCGACGGGCAGGCCGCGGCCATTGTCGATGATATCGGCCACGAAACGCGAATTGGCTTCGTCGAAAGCGGCGCGCACCAGGATTTTTCCCGGCCGCTTTTCGCCTTCCACCGCCTCGATGGCTTCCGTCGCATTCTTGATGAGATTGCCGAACGCCTGCCCCAGCATGCGGGCGTCGAACATGCCCTCCAGCGGGATATCGCCCAGCTCCGTTGTGAATTTGGTGTCGGCGGCGCTGATTTCCCGGAGGAACGCCGCATCCTTCAGGACCGCCCGCAGGTCCGATTTTTCCTTCGTCGGTTTCGGCATGCGCGCAAAAGCAGAGAATTCATCCACCATCCGGCCGATATCACCGACCTGCCGGACGATGGTGTCCGTACACTGGTCGAAGACGGCGCGGTCGCTCTCGTCGATCTGCTTGCCGAAACGGCGCTTGATGCGCTCGGCGGAAAGCTGGATCGGCGTCAGCGGGTTCTTGATTTCATGGGCGATGCGGCGCGCCACATCCGACCATGCGGTCGAACGCTGGGCGATGACGAGATCGGTGATGTCGTCGAGGGTGATGACGTAGCTGTCACGGCTGTCGCGGGCATCCTCACGGGTCACCTGCACATTCAGCGTCCGTTCCTTGCCGCGCCGCATGATGTTGATCTGCTTGCGGAAGTTGCCGCGCGACCAGGTGTTGGCCTCGTTGACGACCTGTTCGATCTCAGGCGCGATCTCCGACAATTGCGCGCCGATAAGCTGCTCGGAGGTCTGCGCCAGGAATTCTTCGCCCGATGGATTGACGATGGTGATCCTGCGGTTCTCATCGACCCCGATGACGGCGGCCGTGACGCCCGAAAGCACCGCCTCGATGAAACGACGGCGATCGTCGATATCGTCCTTGGCCTCGATGATCTGTTCCTGCTGGCTGCGCAGTTCCGAGACCATCTTGTTAAACGTGCGTGAGAGGCGGCCGACGTCGCCATCCACGGCGCGGACGGGCACCAGCACATGCATGTTGCCGGTGGCGACACTGTCGGCCGCGCTGATGAGGAGACGGATCGGTCGTACGATACGGTCGGCGACCGCAATCGCCGTCCAGATGGCGGCGAGAAGCACGATCAGCGCGAAACCTAGATAAAGGATCGCGAAGGCGATCTGCAGCGGCGCGCGGCCCGCCTCCATCGCCTTGTATTCGGCACGGTTCTCCTCCATCAGCCGCATCGCACTCATCACCTTGGGATCGACAGCGCGAACCGTGTAAAGGAAGGTGCCGCTGATGCCTTCGAGCTTGATGATGGCGCCGACGAGGTTGGTGATACCGGGCGGGATCAGCGTCGGCTGGCCGGCGGCCGCCTTTTCAAGCGCGTCCTGCGGGATGGCGGGAAGCGGTTTTTCGGTCTTGATGTCGGCCTGAGCAACGGCGTCGCCGTCCTCCTGCACCAGAAACGCGCCGAGAAGGCCGCGCCCCTTGGCCTGCCGGGTCATCAGATCGACAAAGCCGGTGCGATCGAGATAAAAAAGCGCGCGGTTGCGGTCGAGGTCAGTCGCCATCGACAGGGTCTGGCCCTGAAGATAACCGGCATTCTCCATCATATAGGCCTGGGCGATATTGCTCGATGAATCGACGATCGACTGCGTGCGCAGCGAAAACCAGCGGTCGAGACCGACATTCAGCGTCAGACTGGCGAAGATGGCGACAAGCACGGCCGGCGTGATGGCCACGATGGAGAAAAGCACGACGATGCGCACGTGCAGGCGCGCTGCCGCCCTGCCCTTTTTTCGCGCTTTCAGCAGCCGGTTGATTTCGCGGCCGATGAGGAAGATCAGGCCGATCACGAAGATCGAATTGATGACAACCGAGGCGATGACAACATTCGATGTCGGGGCAATTGGCGTCACGCCCAGAAGCACGAACAGGGTGAGGATGGCGCAAACGAGAGCGACGCCGGCCAGCACCAGCCCCGGCAAAGCAAAAGACATCCTGCGATCGGCAACCACCATGCCCGCTGCTTCATCGGCAACGGTGTTTTCGGCGGCGGATTTCCGCATGCACTACTCCCAATCGCTGGCCAGCCAGCACCACATTTCTGAAATCAGGCGAGACGCGCCCCAGACTGGCGAATCTCTTTCCTTCCTAGTGTTTTTCAAGCAACACAATGTGGCGAAAGTGCAACGACAAATGCGGCCTTGTCAACATTCTCAGCTTGGCCGGGAGCTGCGATAGACCGAAACCCCCAGCTCGCGGATTTTCTTGCGCAGCGTATTGCGGTTAAGGCCGAGAAGATCGGCAGCCTTGATCTGGTTGCCGCGCGTCGCGGTCAGAGCCGCGAGGATCAGGGGATATTCCAGTTCGCGCAGCACGCGGTCGTAAAGGCCGGGCGGCGGCAGGCCATCGCCGAAGCCGGCGAAATAATCCCGCATGTTTTCCTCGACCGCCTGCGAAATCGTCAGCGAACCGGTGCGCACCGCCATCTTGTCGAGCGGGCTGTCGGGCACATCCGATTGCAGTTCCTGCTCGATGATCTCGCGGGTAATGACTTCCTGCGGATAAAGCGCCATCAGGCGGCGGATCAGGTTTTCCAGTTCGCGCACGTTGCCCGGCCATGCATAGGCCTTCATGACCTCCAGCGCCTCACCTTCGAAGCGCTTGCCCTCAAGACCTTCCTTCTCGCCCTGCTGGATGAAATGGCGCACCAGATCGGGAATATCCTCGGCGCGGTCACGCAGCGGCGGCAGGCGCAGCGGCACGACGTTCAGCCGGTAATAGAGGTCTTCGCGGAAAAGGCCCTGATTGATCGACTGTTTCAGGTCCTTGTTGGTGGCAGCGACGATGCGGACATCGGTGCGGATCGGCGTGCGGCCGCCCACTGTCGTATATTCGCCCTGCTGCAACACCCGCAGCAGCCGTGTCTGGGCATCCATCGGCATGTCGCCGATTTCATCGAGGAACAGCGTGCCGCCCTCGGCCTGTTCGAAACGGCCGGTGGAGCGGTTCTGCGCGCCGGTGAAGGCGCCCTTCTCATGGCCGAAGAGTTCGGATTCGATCAGGTCGCGCGGGATTGCCGCCATGTTGATGGCGACGAAGGGACCGTTGCGGCGCTTGCCGTAATCATGCAGCGCGCGCGCCACCAGTTCCTTGCCGGTGCCGGATTCGCCTGTAATCATCAGCGTCAGGTCTGTCTGCATCAGGCGGGCGAGAACCCGGTAGATTTCCTGCATCGCGGCGGAGCGGCCGACGAGCGGCATGCCGTCCTGCATGTCGTCATCGAGCTTCGCCGGCTTGCGCTTGGGCTCAGACAGGGCGCGGCCGATGATGGCGATCAGTTCAGTCAGGTCGAAGGGCTTCGGCAGATAGTCGTAAGCGCCTTTTTCCGAGGCCTTGATAGCAGTCATGAAGGTGTTCTGCGCACTCATGACCAGAACAGGCAGGTCCGGGCGGGCCTTCTTGATACGCGGCAGAAGGTCAAAGGCATTTTCATCCGGCATCACGACATCGGTTACGACAAGATCGCCCTCACCCGCCGAAACCCAGCGCCAGAGCGTTGCGGCATTGGAGGTGATGCGCACGTCATAACCGGCGCGGCTCAGCGCCTGGTTCAGCACCGTGCGGATTGCGGCATCATCATCGGCGACGAGGATCGTAGCTGTCATTGGTCATTTCCTGTCGTGTTCGGCAAAGAGCGGTCGTCGAGCGCCACTTCCGGCGAGACGGGCATCAATACGCGGCAGCTTGGCGACAAGCGCCAGACCGAGGCCCGAACCATTCGTCTTGGTGGTGATGAACGGATCGAAAAGATGCGGCAAGAGATCGGCGGGTACGCCCGGACCATTGTCATGCACGCAGAATTCCAGCGGAAGCGAGATGCGCTCCCGGCTGCCAGCAACCGAAAGGCGGATCCCGGGACGATAGGCGGTCGTCAACACGATCTCGCCATCCGACTGATTGGCCACAGCTTCGGCCGCATTCTTCACCAGGTTGAGGAAGACCTGCACCAGCTGGTCGCGGTTTGCGTAGACCGGCGGCAGCGACGGGTCGTAATTCTCCGATATCTTGATGTTACGGGCGAAACCGGCCTTGGCGATCGCCTTTACATGATCGAGAACCGAGTGGATGTTGACCGGCACGCGATCCACCGGCCGCTCGTCGGAAAACACCTCCATGCGGTCGACCAGCGAAACGATGCGATCCGTCTCGTCGCAGATCAGCCGGGTCAGCGCCCGGTCCTCATCCGCAACCGAGGTCTCCAGAAGCTGGGCCGCGCCGCGAATGCCCGACAGAGGGTTCTTGATCTCATGCGCGAGCATGGAGGCAAGACCGGTGACGGAGCGGGCA
>QFOL01000343.1 GCA_003241215.1 Agrobacterium fabrum | reverse complement strand
AGATGCGCTCCGACTGGCTGTTCCCGATCTGCAGCGGCCATGAGCGGCTGAAGGGTGACGACGGCAAGAAGGTGCATCCGACCCAGAAGCCGGAAGCGCTGCTGGCGCGCATCATCATGGCCTCCACCAAGCCGGGTGACATCGTGCTCGACCCGTTCTTCGGTTCCGGCACCACGGGTGCGGTCGCAAAACGTCTCGGCCGCCACTTCGTCGGCATCGAGCGCGAACAGGATTACATCGATGCGGCATCGGCCCGCATCGCCGCCGTCGAGCCGCTCGGCAAGGCGGAACTGACCGTGATGACCGGCAAGAAGGCCGAACCGCGCGTTGCCTTCAACACGCTGGTGGAAAGCGGCCTCGTCCGCCCGGGCCAGGTGCTGACGGACGCAAGACGCCGTTATAGCGCCATTATTCGTGCCGATGGTACGATTGCATCCGGCGGGACCGCCGGCTCCATTCACCGCCTCGGCGCGAAGGTGCAGGGTCTCGACGCATGCAACGGATGGACGTTCTGGCACTTCGAGGATGGCGACGCGCTGAAGCCGATCGATGAGCTCCGGGCGATTGTCCGCGGCGAACTGGCAAAGGCTGAATAGTCAAAGCCCGAAAGGCTTGAAGGCAACGATCCACCGCCCGCCCTTGTCAGCATACGTCTCTGTCCGGTTTAGTACCTTCAGTCCCGGATGGAGAACGACCAACGCCCGGCACTTCGGTGTCGGGCGTTGGTATTTTAGAATATGAAATTTTAGCCAGACAAGTTTCGCGCAAGAGATGGGAAATACTGTCTCAATCAAAGCAGTGGTTGTGAAAATCCCATCAGGACAAGTCACAAAAACATTGCGTCCGATGCCGCTTGCGGCAGGACTGGCGCAGGCCGGAGACCGCCATTTCCGCCTGCGCCAATTTCTTTTCCGATCTGTTTTGACAAACTTTGCCAAATTCTGCACTCTTCCATCAAAGGAGATGAATATGGCGACCATGAACATATCGCTGCCTGCCCCCATGAAAGAATGGGTCGAGGCCCAATCCAGGACAGGTCGTTACTCCAATGCGAGTGACTACGTGCGAGACCTGATCCGCAAGGATCAGGAACGAGGCGAAAAAATCGCGGCGATGCAGCGTTTTGTGGATGAGGGACTGCAGAGTGGCGTCGGGTATCGCTCGCAGGAGGCCCTGTTTGCCGAGGCTGAAGCCCGCTCCATGAAACGCAAAATCGGTTGATCATGGGCTTTCGCCTGTCTCTGCTCGCGGAAGAGGACGTCATTCGCATAGTCGAAGAAGGCATCGTCTTATTCGGGCTGGCGCAGGCGCAAAAATATCACCGGGAACTCTATGAGATATTTGAGCTGATATCTCTCAACCCACGAATGGCACGAGAGCGGCATGAGTTGTTACCGCCGCTGCGTATCCATCGGTTCAGGGCGCATCTGGTTGTTTATGCCGTGGGAATGGACGATGATGTCCTGATCGTCCGCGTCCGCCACGCACATGAAGACTGGGCCAACGAGTCGTAGCCGGGCGTCCACGTCACCGTTTTGCCCGGCAGCCAGCTTACGCTTCCACCCCATAAGCCCGCAAATCCTGCCGCAGCTTTTCCGCGCCGGTGAAATGCACGGCCTGCCAGCCTGCCGCCTTCGCGCCTTCGACATTGGCGAGCGTATCGTCGATGAAGATGCTTGCGGCGGGGTTGAGACCGAATTCCCTGGCGTGCAAATCGTAGATCGCCACATCGGGCTTCAGCAATTTCACATCGCCGGAAACGGTGACGCCGCGCGGCAAAGTGAGGAAGGGGAACATCTTCTGCGCCTCGCGAAACGTGTCGGAGGCGAAGTTGGTCAGCATCGTCACGTCGTGGCCGCTGTCGATCAGGGCGACCATGATCGCGACGCTGTCGTCATAGGAATGCGAGACCATCTCGTGCCAGAACTTGCGGAAGGAACGGATGTGCTCTTCCCGCTCCGGAAACTGCTCCACCAGCAGCGCCTCGGCATCCTCCCAGCGGCGGCCGCGATCCTGTTCGAGGTTCCAGTCATGGGTGCAGACGTTTTCGAAGAACCATTTGCGCTCATCGGCATCGGGAATGAGGCGGCTGTAGGGAATATGCGGATCGTAATGGATCAGCACCTTGCCGATGTCGAATACGATATGCTCAATCTTGGTCATCGAAATTTCCTGCGTTCATCGAATGCGGATGGAATAGCCTGTGCTATGACTTTTTTCATCACCGTCGGCAGCGCCTGTGCGTCAAGATTTGTAACCGGCTCCCACCATCCGTCATCCGGCCCGGTTTGGAGGCTATCCGGCACCTGCGCGCGATAGACGGTGAGTCGCAGTTCGAAATGGGTGAAGACATGCACGATGACGCCCGCCGCCTGCCAGCCGGCGGCAAAGGGCGCATGGCTCGCCTCCGTGCCGCCGTCCATGCGGGCGGTCCATGCCGTTGTCGGCACCTCGGTCATGCCGCCGAGAAGCCCGCTTTCGATGCGCCGGCGGAGCAGGATTTCGCCGCTCGCACTCACCGCCACGAAGGCGGCCCCGAGCCGCACCGGCTTGGCCTTTTTGGCGGCCTTGACCGGAAAACGCTCCGGCTCGTCATGGGCAAGCGCAAGACAGTGGCCGTTGAACGGACAGAGCGCGCAGGCCGGCCGTTTCGGTGTGCAGATCGTTGCGCCGAGATCCATCATCGCCTGGGCAAAATCGCCGGGCCGGTCGGAAGGGGTAAGTGTGGCCACCTTCGCTTTCATCGCGGGTTTTGAGCCGGGCAGGGGGGCGTCTATCGCAAAAAGCCGGGAGACGACGCGCTCGACATTGCCGTCCATGACAGCCGCCTGCCGGTTGAACGCGATGGCCGCCACGGCGGCGGCGGTGTAGTCGCCGATGCCGGGCAGTTGCTTCAGGCCCTCTTCGCTGTCCGGAAAGATGCCGCCATGGTCGCGCGCCACGGCTTCGGCGCATTTCTTCAGGTTGCGGGCGCGGGCATAATAACCGAGCCCCGCCCATGCCGCCATGACGTCCTCGACCGGCGCCGCGGCCAGATCGCTGACGCTTGGCCATGCTGCGAGAAACTTCAGGAAATAGGGTTTCACCGCCTGCACCGTCGTCTGCTGCAGCATGACCTCCGACAGCCAGACGTGATAGGGATCGGCGCGTTTTCCCTGTTTCGCCCTGGCCGGGGAGGTGCGCCAAGGGAGCTCGCGATGGTGCCGGTCATACCAGGCGAGCAGCATCTGCGCGTGCGGCGTCGAGACGGTTTTTTGAAGCATGGTTTGCCGTTTCTGTTCGATTTGGCCTATAGTTGGGCCATCAGAAGCGGGCGATCAAGAACATGCGGATTCGCCCGCTGCAAAATCGCGAGTGAAACATGCGTTATCCCCAGAAGGGCGCTGGTCAGAAGAAAGGCGTCGTGCAGATCGCCGAAGTCGCCAATGGCATCATGGACCCGGTGCTGTCTAAACGGGCGGGCATCAACACGGCGCTGCTCGGCTCCTGGGACGAGATTGCCGGCGATGACTTCGCCGATTGCACCCGGCCGGAAAAGATCACCTGGCCGCGCCGCGACGAGGGGCCGGATCGCGGCGGTTATCAACCCGGCGTGCTGACGATTGCCTGCGAAGGCGCGCGCGCCCTGTTTCTCACCCATGCGCAGGGCGAACTGATTGCCCGCATCAACGGCTTTTTCGGCTTTCCGGCGGTGCGCCAGATCAGGATCGTGCAGAAGCCGGTCTCGCAAACCATCACCCGCCGGCGCAAACCGCAGCCCTTGCGCGGCGATGCGGCAAAACGTCTCGATGACATGATGGAGGGCATAGAGAGCGAGGCGCTGCGCAAGGCGGTTGAAAGGCTTGGCACGGCGGTATTGCAGAAAAAGCCGCGCGGCAGGACGATTTGATGCGAAGGTGCCGTCCTTGACTGGTCACAATTCTTTGACAAGAAGAGTTCAAAACCCCGCTTGTGATGAACAGGCCGTCGCTATATCGGAATCAACGGACAATAGAGTCTATTACCAACAGGTGCTTTCATGCATTTTCCCGAACTGACCA
>QFOL01000342.1 GCA_003241215.1 Agrobacterium fabrum | reverse complement strand
TTTGACCGCGCGCTTCGTCGCCTTAACGGCGTTGCTGAGTGCTGGCGGATCGCTTGCAGGGAAGCTTTCTTCAAGGCTCTCGGTCAGATCGTCTTCCTTGTTCTTGCTCGCGGATTTCTGCTCCTTCTCAAGCGATTTTACCGCCGGGGATTTGGCCTTTGCAGGGGCTGCCTTTTTTGCTGGCGTCTTCTTCGCAGGCGCCTTTGCAGCTGACGCCTTCGCGGCAGCGGATTTCTTCACCCCACTTCCGCTTTTGGGCTTTACCGCTTCCGCATCTGCGGAAAGTTCCCGCTCCGCCTCGATCCAGTGTCTTTCATGATGCCCGTCGGGTCTGCCTTCCCTCTCCCATATTGCGCGCGCTTTTTCACGGATTGCGGCTTCGCGGTCATGGCTCATAACGGGCCTCCCTGTCTGTGTTGCACCGGATTTGATTGTGCCACTGAAAAAACAGAAAAAGCCAGCGTTAGTTCCGCACGGACCCGTTACGAATGTGCATTTCCTCGTGAAAGGGAACCGTCATCGACCACGGATCGTTTGTCCTGCACGAACCCGCAGGAGAAACATCCATGACCACCCCGCAAAAGCCGAAAACCGAACCGCTCGACATTCGCGACGAGGATGTGGCGCGTTTCGAAACTGACAGCGAACTCAAGGGTAAAGACGGTGAGATTTATCCGGATGAGAGCATGAGCCTGCGCGCCCGCCGGCAGGCCGCGCGCCAGCATGAGGACGCCTTCATCGTGGCTGCCGATCTGGAAGACGACGATCAGCGCGAGGCGGCACCCGGCACCCGCGAGCAGCCATAGGCCAAAAATGGAAAAGGCGGGTCAAAGCCCGCCTTTATCAAAAGAATGTCCGGAGATTTTATCGACGGACCGACACGATGGCCTTGCGATTGAAGTTCGACACCTGCACCCGGCCGGACTGATTGCCGCCGAGAATCTGGGCGGTCTTGCCGCTCATGCTCTTTAAAATGCCGGCATGATAACCGCGGCCGTTGCGAATGACGACGACATCGCCCGGTTTGGCCTGACTGACAGGAACGGCATAACCGAAGGATGTCCAGGACTTGGCAAATCCATAGGATTTGGGAGACTGCCGGCCCGCCTTGCTGGCGACCGCATGCAGGAAGAGGCCGCACCAGGGGGTGCTGCGCGGATTTGCCCCAAGGATATTCTTGAGGCTCTTGTTGTTCTTGGACTCATGCAGCCCGGTGTATTTTTCTGCCTGGTTCAACATGCCGGCGGAAGCCGATGCCGCAACTGTAAAAGACAAGGCAACCGATAGAATTAACGCGGATACTCTCAAACGTCTCGCCCTTATGTTAGAGGGCGTCCGTGTATTGTGACAATTTAGCGACAATTTGACGAGAAATGGGCAGAAATCAGACGCCTATTCATGCGCACTGATCTGTCATTGCTTTAAAACAGGCTGCCCTGCGCCTCGTCAGTGCGGCTGCGGCCGGCATTTTCGAGATCCAGCATGCGCAATTTGGTGGTGGTTCCGCCCGGTGCGGAAAAGCCGCCGAGCCTGCCGCCGGCGGCGAGAACCCGGTGGCAGGGAATGATCAGCGGCACTGGATTTTTCGCCATGGCCTGGCCGACATCGCGGGCCTTTTCCATGCCGAGGCCAAGATCTTTTACGATGCCGCCATAGGTCGTCGTACGGCCCCAGCCGATCCGCCGCGCAACCGCGTAGACATCGAGAAAAAACCGCTCCTGCCCGGCAAGATCGAGCTCGACGGTGGTGAAATCGATCTCCTCGCCCCCGAAATAACGGGTGATCATTGCGATCACCTCACGCGTGCGTGTTTCCGGAACGGCGATGGAAGCGGATGGCAGGCGCTTCTGGAGAAGCTTTTCGGTCTCGCCAGCATCAGAGCCGGGCAATTGCAGACGCACAATGCCCCGCCCCGCCCATGCGACGCCGCAATGGCCAAGGGCCGTGGGAAAAACAATATAGCCGTAATGGTTGCTCATTGCCGTCACTCATCTGCCTTTTCGCATGCACGATGCCATATCCCACATTCGAAACAACCCGTTTCATGCCCTGGAACAAACAAGGCCACCCGTTTTCGGCGGGTGGCCTTTTACACGTCACGCCTGAAGCAGCGCTCAGGATGCGATTTTATTCTGCTCCTCCGCCTTGTCCTCCATCAGGCATTGCGCCTGCCGGCTTGCCGCAACGAAGGCGGTACGGGCGATTTCTCCCGCCACGTCACCCATCAGCGAGGCGCGGCACAGGCGAAGCGCCTGTTCATGCACCTTGTCGCCGCGCTCCGGCCATTCGTGCTGCAGAAAATCGAAGGCTTCGTAAACGCCGTTGAAAATCCGGGGGGCACCGTTTTCAAGCGATATGGTAACGGGCTTTTCCCACTTAACGTCATTCAGCAACATTGATTGCACTTCCATGCTCTATTAACCGGCGACAAACGTCGGCTCCTCCAGTTGGTTCCCTTCACCTGCGGTTTCAAGGGCGAAAAAATAACCCTCGAGAAACCATGTGCCCCATCTTTCCATTCTAGCCGATTTGCGGAACAAAGCGTTTCAACACTCGTTCAAGCGGAAGTGAACCGGGTCCTTTCATGCCGACAGCAGCCTCCCCCGCCATCGTCTGGTTCCGCAAGGACCTGCGCCTTTCGGACAATCTCGCTTTGCTTGCCGCCGTGGACCATGGCGGTCCTGTCATCCCCGTCTATATCAGGGAAAAATCATGCGGCCCGCTGGGCGGCGCACAGGAATGGTGGCTTCACCATTCGCTCGCTTCGCTTTCCGCCGCGCTGGAAAAAATCGGCGGCCGCCTTCTGCTTTTAAGCGGCGGGGCGGAAGAAACGCTGCGGCAACTGATATCCGAAACCGGTGCAGGCGCGGTGTTCTGGAACCGCCGTTATGATCCCGCCGGCATGGCCACCGACAAGACACTCAAACAGAAGCTGCGTGATGACGGCCTGACCGTCCGCAGCTTTTCCGGCCAGCTGCTGCATGAGCCATCACGGCTGCAGACGAAATCGGGAGGGCCTTACCGCGTCTATACGCCCTTCTGGCGGGCGCTGGAGGGTGGCGAGGAACCGCATGCGCCGGTGAATGCTCCAGAGAAACTGAAGGCGCCGAAGACATGGCCGAAATCGGAAAATCTCGATGGCTGGAAGCTGCTACCGGCCAAACCTGATTGGGCGAAGCACTTCCGCGATATCTGGGCTCCCGGCGAAGACGGCGGGCGGGAGAAACTCGATGATTTCATCGATAGCGCTCTGAAAGGCTATGAAGAAGGACGCGATTTCCCGGCAAAGGACGCGACTTCCATGCTCTCGCCGCATCTCGCCCTGGGTGAAATATCGCCGGCCACCGTCTGGCACGCGACGAAAGGCCTTTCGCGACATGTCGCCTCAAACGATACCAGCCGTTTCCGCAAGGAAATCGTCTGGCGGGAATTCTGCTATCACCTGCTGTTTCATTTCCCTGAGCTGGACGAAAAGAACTGGAACGACAGTTTCGACGCCTTCCCCTGGCGGGACGATGAAAAATCCTTCGGGGCGTGGACGTGCGGCATGACGGGATATCCCATTGTGGATGCCGGCATGCGGCAATTGTGGAAACACGGCACCATGCACAACCGGGTGCGCATGATCGTGGCGTCCTTCCTCATCAAACATCTGCTGATCGACTGGCGGAAGGGCGAAAAATGGTTCCGCGACACGCTTGTCGATGCGGACCCGGCCTCCAACGCCGCCAACTGGCAATGGGTGGCAGGGTCGGGCGCGGACGCCTCGCCATTCTTCCGCATCTTCAATCCCATCCTGCAGGGTGAGAAATTTGACGGCGATGGGGATTATGTGCGCCGTTTTGTGCCGGAGCTCGGAAAGCTTGAGCGGAAATACATCCACAAGCCGTTCGAAGCGCCGAAGGAGGTGCTGAAAAAGGCGGGCATCACGCTTGGCGAAACCTATCCCGAACCGATTGTCGACCATGGAAAAGCGCGGGAAAGAGCGCTTGCCGCCTATGCCGACGTGAAGAAGAACGCATAAAATTGGGTATCGGCAAAATTTTGCGTG
>QFOL01000341.1 GCA_003241215.1 Agrobacterium fabrum | reverse complement strand
ATCAAACGAGAGCGGCGGTTCAGTGACTTCCACCTACACCAGCTACAGACTGATCAGTCAGGATATCGGCAAATCGCTTGAGCGGGTGTCGAAGCAGCCCGACGTGACGCGCGAGACCGAATATTACAAGGCAAAGATCGGCGAGGTGAAGTCCATCGACGACTTCATGGCCGATACGCGCCTTTATAATTACGCCCTGAAAGCCCACGGGCTCGAGGACATGGCCTATGCGAAGGCCTTCATCCGCAAGGTGCTGACGGAAGGCACCGAGGACAAGAACGCCTTCGCCAACAAGCTCTCCGACAGCCGATATGCCGAACTTGCAAAGTCCCTAGATTTTGCGGGACTGGGAGAAGCAGCGACCTCCGCCGAAGCAGCCAAATCAGGTGTCGTCAGTAAATACACACGCCAGACGCTGGAGCAGGAAGCGGGCGACGACAATAACGGCGTCCGGCTCGCCCTTTATTTCGAGCGCAAGGCGTCGACAATCAAATCCGGCCTCGATTTCCTCGCCGACGACGCGCTTGCGCAGGTGTTCCGCACAACGTTCAACCTGCCTGACGCATTTGCCGCGGCCGATGTCGACAAGCAGGCGGCGCTCATTGAAAAAACCATCGACATCAAGGATCTGCAGGATCCCGAAAAGGTCGGCAAGCTGCTCGAGCGTTTCACCATCATGTGGGAAATGCAAAATCCCTCGACGACCTATGACCCCCTCGCCGTTTTCGGCTCCTCCAGCGGCTACGGCATTTCCCCCGACCTGCTGATCTCCATCAACTCCCTGAAACTCGGAGGCCGGACTATACGTCGCCCTGTCCTCGCAGATCGCGCTGGAGCGCCGTCTCACCACCATTTCCGACAATATGGCGAATGTGAACACGGTCGGCTTCCGCGGCTCCGAAGTGAAATTCGACGAAATGGTCGCCAAGAACCACAATGACATGAATGCCAAGGTGGCTTTCGTGTCGCAGGGCAATGACTATCTCTCCACCCGCCAGGGCGCCTTCGAGCAGACCGGCAATTCCTTCGATTTCGCCATCAAGGGCGATGCCTGGTTCTCGCTGGATACGCCCGACGGCCAGATATTGACCCGCGACGGCCGTTTCACCATGCGCCCGGACGGCGCGCTTATCTCCTCGAACGGTTATCCCGTTCTCGATGCCGGCGGCGGGCCGATCCAGCTCAATCCGAATGGCGGTCCGATCACCGTCGGTCTCGATGGAGCCATCAGGCAGAACGAAAACATCGTCGCCACGCTCGGCATCTATCAGGCCGATTTCTCGCAGGGTTTCCTGCGTCATCCCAATAGCGGCGTGAAGCCGGTGGCCCAGCCGGTTCCGGTGGTCAACAATCATGAGGTCGGCGTCGTTCAGGGTTATCTCGAACAGTCGAACGTCAACGGCATTTCCCAGATGACGCAGCTCATCCAGGTCAACCGCGCCTTTGAAAGCATCTCCTCGCTGATGCGCGATACCGAATCGACCTTCGGCGAAGGCATCAAGACGCTTGGCGGCGCGCGTTGAGGAACTGAGTAATGACAATGCCGGAATCCATGCTCTCGGCTGACGCCATTTCACCGAAGCTCGCACAACTGGCGAGCCTTGCCGGGCATTATGCCGATCCGGAATTTTCGGTGGCGCATGGCGGGCATGTCCGAACCATCGCCGCCGGGCACTATACGGTTTCCGGCCTGTCACGGCATGTGCGGCTCGGAGAATTCGTCGCCCATCGCAGCGCGACCGGCATTCATCTCGGCGAAGTCGTGCGCGTGGAGCCGGATATCTGCTATGTCTGCCCGATCGAACCGGGCGAACCGATCGGCATCCACGACACCGTCATTCGCAAGGGCGCTTTCCGCGTCTCGCCCGACGACAGCTGGTGCGGGCGCACCATCAATGCGCTGGGCGAGCCTATCGACGGCCAGGGGCCGCTTGCCTCCGGCATCGAGCGCCGTTCGATTTCCAACAATGCGCCGCCATCGATGACGCGCAAGCGCGTGGAGACCCCTTTCAAGACAGGTGTCCGGGCAATCGATATCTTCTCGCCGCTTTGCCTCGGCCAGCGCCTCGGCATTTTCGCCGGTTCCGGTGTGGGCAAATCCACGCTGCTGTCGATGCTCGCCAAGGCCGACGCCTTCGACAAGGTGGTGATTGCGCTGGTCGGCGAACGCGGCCGTGAAGTGCGCGAATTCATCGAAGACACGATGGGCGAGAATATGAGCAAGTCCATCGCCGTCGTCGCGACGAGCGATGAAAGCCCGATGTTGCGCAAGATGGCACCGCTTTCCGCCGTCACCATCGCCGAATATTTTCGCGATCAGGGCGACAATGTCCTCCTCATCATCGACAGCGTGACGCGCTTTGCCCATGCCATCCGCGAAGTGGCGGTCGCTTCGGGCGAACCGCCGGTGGCGCGCGGCTACCCCGCCTCGGTCTTCACCGAACTGCCGCGCCTTCTGGAGCGGGCGGGGCCGGGCGCGGAAGGCACCGGCACCATTACCGCCATCGTCTCCATTCTGGTGGATGGCGACAATCACAACGATCCGATTGCGGATTCGACCCGCGGTATTCTCGATGGCCATATCGTGCTGGACCGCAGCCTTGCCGAAGAAGGCCGTTACCCGCCGATCAATCCGCTCGCCTCGATCTCGCGTCTCGCCAAGAAGGCCTGGACGCCGGATCAGGAAAAGCTGGTCTCGCGCCTGAAGGCGCTGGTGCATCGCTTCGAGGAAACGCGGGATCTTCGCCTCATTGGCGGTTACCGGCCCGGCACCGACCCCGATCTCGACATGGCGGTGAAACAGGTCCCGATCATCTACGAAACGCTGAAACAGCTGCCGAGCGAACCGGCGGCGCAGGACGCCTATGCCGATCTGGCGACCGCGTTGCGCGGCGGGGCGCAGAATGGCCAGCCGCAAGTGAACCCGAGAATGAGAGGCTGACCCCGTGACAAAGAAGCGGAACGACAACAGTCAGGGCGAAGAGGCGCTACCCAGGCCGATCTTCTTTACGCCCGACCGTATTCTCGCATGGACGGGCATCGGGCTTGCCGCCGCGGCCGCCTTTTTCCCCTGGTACGTCTTCTTCAACGAGGACAAGTTCGGGATAAGGGTGGCGGGCGGCGACCGCACCCGCGATCTGCCCCATACCGGCCCGCGGGAAGTCTTCAGCGTTTCGCCCATGGCCATGACCAACCGTAACAAGGAAGACACACCACCGCCGGCGGAGCTGCCCGACATGCTGACGACGGCGACCGTCAATGCGGGCGGCAAGGAAAAACAGAACGATCTGGCAGCCGGGATCGAGGACCAGCCCTTCCCCGGCCAGACTTCCTTCCGCCTGCTGCATGTTTCCAACGGCCGCGCCCTGATCGAGGACGGTTCGGGCATGTATATGGTGAGAGTGGGTTCGACCCTGCCGGATAATGCGATGCTGACAAAGATCGAGCAGCGCAACGGCGAATGGCTGATTGAGACGTCCTCCGGGAAAACCTATTACCCCGAAAAATAACGATTTTTCTCTCAACGGAAAGGCGCGCCGCATCTGCCGGCGCGCCTTTTTTGTTTTGTGCGTGCCGTGTGCGCATGCCCCTTTCCCCGCCGTTCCGCGCCTTCTCCCCTCTCCGCAAGTCTGACGCAAGATTAGCCCCGTAGGTTCGGGCCATACGAGATGGAGAAGTCTATGCAACCGATTCAACTGTTCGATCTGGCATCCCGCCAAGCGGAATGGCTGAGCGTGCGGCAGGAAGTCGTGGCGACCAACATCGCCAACGCCAACACACCCAAGTTCCGCGCCAAGGATGTCAGCCCCTTCGAAGCGGTCATGCAGGCCACCAGCCAGCAGGTCGGCATGGCGAGGACCAATCCCGCACACTTCGGCGAGAGCGCCCTCAGCGACAATATCGCGGTGCGCGACAACCCGGTCAACAACGAGATCGGTATGCAGGAATCGGGCAATTCGGTCGCGCTTGCGGAAGAAATGACCAAGACCGGCGAGATCAAGCGACAGTACGAACTGAACGCCAATCTCGTCAAATCCTTCCATCGCATGATGCTGATGACGGTTAAGAGGTAAACCATGGATCCCTTGAGTGCGGCAAGCAAGATTGCCGGCAGCGGCCTGGAAGTGCAG
Organism: Agrobacterium fabrum; assembly: GCA_003241215.1. Lineage (GTDB taxonomy): Bacteria > Pseudomonadota > Alphaproteobacteria > Rhizobiales > Rhizobiaceae > Agrobacterium > Agrobacterium fabrum_A. Next base: position 731 of record QFOL01000341.1, on the reverse strand, counting down.
TCCACGCGACTGCGCATCGTCTCCGAAAACATCGCCAACGCCAGATCGACCGGCGACACGCCCGGCGCCGACCCCTATCGCCGCAAGACGGTCACCTTCGGTTCCGAGCTCGACCGCGTCAGCGGCGTTGAGCGCGTGACGGTGAAGAAGCTCGGCGTCGACCGCGGTGACTTCGTCAACGAATACGATCCCGGCAATCCGGCCGCCGACAGCAACGGCATGGTGAAGATGCCGAACGTCAACATCCTGATCGAAATGGCCGATATGCGCGAAGCCAACCGCAGCTACGACGCCAATCTTCAGGTCATCCGCCAGACACGCGACCTCGTCGCCTCCACAATCGACCTTCTGAAGGCATCGCAATGATCGACGGTATCAAGCAAGTCAGTTCCCTTTCGCTCACCCGTGGCGCAAGCGGCATCTCCTCGCTGACGGAAAGCGTTTTCGGCAACGAGCAGACAACGCCTGCCCAGCAGACGGGCGCGAGCTTCGCCAGCATTCTCGGCAATATGTCGGTGGATGCAATGAACAATCTGAAGAAGGCGGAAGTGGCTTCCTTCGAAGGCATTCAGGGCAAGGCGAATACGCGTGAAGTGGTCGACGCCATGCTTTCGGCCGAACAGTCGCTGCAGACCGCCATCGCGCTCCGAGACAAGATCGTGTCGGCCTATCTCGACATTACCAAGATGCAGATCTAGCCCAGCAGGAATATTGACATGAGAGCTCTTGCC
>QFOL01000340.1 GCA_003241215.1 Agrobacterium fabrum | reverse complement strand
CGAAGTGTCGGCTTTTTAACAGTTTTTAAACCTGAGTTTCACGCTGAACGCCTTGTTTCGCATAAGTTTAACATAAATTAACCATAGCAGAAGATTTTCGCCCGCGTCACGCCGTAATTTAAGCCGATAGCACCGGTTTGAATGCGTGAATACGACACAGATGTGACACGAAACAGGAAACGGCGAGACAGGAATTCCAGCCATGGCAGCGGCCAGTATTGCTTTCGAAGCTCCCGACAATTGCGGCGGCGCGCCCGCCGTCGGTAAAAAACCGATCGATTTCGATCATCTCGCCCGGCAGACCATGGGTGACAAGGATCTGGAGATCGAGGTGCTGCAACTGTTCAGCCGCAACGCGCGTGCCGCCCTGCATGAAATGGCGGGCGCCGACGACAAGGCCGTCACGGCGACGGCCCACCGTCTGAAGGGGGCTGCGCAGGCCGTCGGCGCCTCCGCCGTTTCCTCGGCGGCGGCGGCTGTGGAGGAGAAGGGCAATGACAGCGCCCTGATCGCAAAACTCGCGGCGGCCATTGTCGAGGCCGAAAACTTCATCCTCAAGCTCTGCCGCTGAGGCGTAACACATCAAATCTGCCATTTTGCAGGGCCGGTTGTGCCTGTGCGCCCTTGAAGCGGGTTGCCAAGGCGAACCGGCCTTTCTATGTGTTTAGAACAGTTCTTAGATCACATTTTGGATTTCCGGCATGACAAAACTGACCATCGTTGCCTTTGACGGCACGTCCCATGAACTTGACGTGAGCAACGGCTCCACCGTCATGGAGAATGCGGTACGCAATTCCATTCCCGGCATCGACGCGGAATGCGGCGGCGCCTGTGCCTGTGCGACCTGTCATGTCTATGTCGACGACGCCTGGGCTGAGCGCGTCGGCGGACCGGAACCGATGGAAGAGGACATGCTGGACTTCGCCTTCGACGTTCGCCCCACCTCGCGCCTTTCCTGTCAGATCAAGATGAATGACGAGCTCGACGGTCTCGTCGTTCATGTTCCCGAGCGTCAGGGCTGAGAATTTCCGCATTGCTTCGCGCAGAAAAAGCCCCGCTCACCTGGTAGCGGGGAGCGGGGCGAGGCGGGTACGCAGCATGCAGGCGAGGGAGGAAACACCTGCGAGCCCTCAAGCGCGCACCGGGAGAACCGGAGACGGCTGCAATCGTCGGACCCGCCGTGGGCCGCAACCATTTCAAACCGTAAGAACAAGCTACAATGAGTCCTGCCGGCCGCACCATGACGAGAATTCACGGGTGATATCGGACATGACGTAACGTCAAGTCCGTGTTGTTCCTCGGGATTTTGGCAGGGGCGGCCAACGGCCGTCAGCGGCGGTTCTGACCCTGCTCAAGCCGGTTTTTCAGAAGCCGGGTCATGCGGGCATCGAAATTTTTCGATTCCACCACGTCGAAGCGCAATTGATCCCGGTCGTGCTCGTCCATCACCGTCTGGCTGATCTTGCCGACCATTTCCTGCAGCGCCTCACAGCTTTTCTGCGGGCGAAGCGCCGCCAGCTGTCTTTCGAGCGTACGGGCATGGGTGCGGGCAATTTCCGCGTGGCGTTCCTCATGGCGCTTGATATCCGCCAGTAGCGTATCCCAGATGAAGGCCAGCTCCGCCGTGGTGCGGCGGCGGTTTTTCCATTTCGGCAGGAGAATGCGGGTGTTCAGCACGACCTTGGCCGTTCCGACGCTGCAAAGGCCGTTTTTCTCGACATAGGTGAGTTCACCGCCGAATTTTATTTCGGTCGCACCGGGATGGCGCGCGCCGGTATTGCGCGTCAGCGGGCCATGCTTGGAAAGCTGCTGGTCGAGATCCGCAGCGGTTTTGCCGCCGATCGAAAAATAGGAATAGGTCTTGCGGACAATGGTGTCGGAAAAAGCCGATCCGGGTAGGGAAAGTGCCAGTACGCCTGCCAAAGCGGCGCAAAGAGCACGTGATGATTTGGTCATGACCCGGCCTTCCGGTTGAACTTGAAAAAGGTTTGCTGCATAGGCGGAGCGGAACTTATAAGAATTGGCATAACACTCCGTTATTCCCGAAAGGCGCGTGTTACGTGATAACAGTCGGCAGCAACGCGTGGCAAGCGGCCCATGGCCGCTCCCTGAAACTTGATGGGCGTGGCCGTATTATGGCCATCGTTAATGCAACGCCCGATTCCTTTTCCGACGGCGGCCGTTATCTCGCCGTCGATGCGGCTTTTTCCCATGCGCTGACCTGCGTGGAGGAGGGGGCCGACATCATCGATATCGGCGGCGAATCCACCCGTCCGGGCGCCGCCCAGGTAACGGAGGCCGAGGAGCAGGATCGTGTGCTGCCGGTCATCGAGAAACTTCGCCGAGAAACCGACGTGCTGATTTCCGTCGATACCTATCGCGCTTCGACGGCGCGGCTGGCAATCGGCGCCGGCGCGCATATCGTCAATGACGTCTTCGGTCTGCAGAAAGATGCGGAGATGGCCGGTGTGGTCGCCGCCACCCGCGCCGGTGTGTGCATCATGCATACCGGCCGCGACCGCCAGAAGCTTGCCGATGTCATCGCCGACCAGTTCGAATTTCTCAATCGCTCGCTTGAGATCGCCGAGGATGCGGGTATCGCCCGCGATGCCGTCGTGCTCGATCCCGGTTTTGGTTTCGCCAAGGACGAGAGCGAAAATGTCGCGCTGATGGCGCGTTTCGGCGAACTTGCCGCTTTCGGCCTGCCGGTTCTGGCCGGCACGTCGCGCAAGCGTTTCATCGGGTCGCTGACGGGCCGGGATGCGGCCCATGAACGCGATATCGGAACGGCTGCGACCACCGCGATCCTGCGGCTTGCCGGCGCTTCGATTTTTCGCGTGCACAATGTCGCCGCAACCCGCGATGCGCTGGCAATCGCCGATGCGGTTCTTGCCAAAACATCGGCAAAGGCCGATGCCTAGATCAATGAGTGCCGGAATGCCGTGTGCCGGAAATGGCGCGGTTTTCAGGCGAAACAGTCCTGCCATGGAGGCGATGCGATGAGCCGCTATACCATCATCCTGAAAAACTGTTCCTTTTTCGCCCGTCATGGCCTTCTCGAGCAGGAGGAGGTGCTGGGTCAGCGCTTTTTCGTCGACGCCGAGATGGAAGTCGAGGCGGGCGATGCGCTGGAAACCGACGATATCGAAAACACCGTCGATTATGGCGTGGCTTTCGCCGTCATCGAAAAAATCGTCGTCGGCCAGCGCCGTTATCTCATCGAGGCGCTGGCGAACGATATCGCCAAGGCGCTTCGCGCCCGTTATCCACAGATCGTCTGGCTCAGGATCACGGTACGCAAACCCTCTGCGCCGGTTCCGGGCATTCTCGATTATGCGCAGGTGAGCGTTGAGCACCGTGCCTGAAAAGATGACCATCGCCGCCTTGGGACTCGGCGGCAATATCGGCGATCCTGCCGCCGCCATGGCAAGGGCGCTCCACGAACTCGATACGCATGGCGATTGCCGCCTGCTGGCCGTTTCCGGCCTTTACCGCACGCCGCCCTGGGGCAAGACGGATCAGGCGGATTTCTTCAATTGCTGCGCTTTGGTCGAAACCTCGCTTTCAGCGCCCGCGCTGCTGCAACTATGCCTCGATATTGAAAGGGGCATGAAGCGGGTGCGCACGGAGCGCTGGGGCCCGCGCACCATCGACATCGATGTGCTGACCTATGGGGATGAGTCTCTCGTTACGGAAAGTATCGAAGTGCCGCATCCGCGCATGACGGAACGGGCTTTCGTGCTGATGCCGCTTGCCGATATCGCGCCCGACCTTGAGATAAAAGGCAAGCCCGTGCGGGAATGGCTTCAGCAGGCGGACAAGACGGGCATTGTCAGCGCAAACGAAAAACGGGAGTGGTGGACACTCCCGCTTAGTGATGGCTGAGAAGACTATGGCTTTTAAGGCTTGATCGAGCCGACGGCGAGCTGGTCGATATCGCGCGCCAGCGTCACACCGATGACCGGAATCATCTGGTCGGCGACCTTGACGGAAATGGTGATGTTCATCGAATTGTCGTTCGAGACGCGGGCGACCATCGCACCGTTGAGCTTGGCGCGGTTGATACCGACGACGACCTTGTCGCCGCTGACCTGT
>QFOL01000339.1 GCA_003241215.1 Agrobacterium fabrum | reverse complement strand
CTCGATGAAGAGTTCGGTATCAGCAAGACGCACCTTGTCGCCAACGGTCGGGCCGAACATGCCGGCATAGGCGGCGCGGGAAATCTTGTATGGCATGGGCTCAGGCTCCTTCGGACGCGGAGAAAATCGATGTGGGAGAAATTCGTGTCAGCCTGCCCTCGCCCGCAAGGGCCTCGACCAGCTGTTGTTCGGCGGCAAATGGATGGCCGCTCCAGCCCCTATGGCCGAAGCCGGCAATCGCCACCTCGTCCCCATCGTCGCTCACGCTCTCGAGAACATGGGCGATGGCGACAAGACCGGTGCTGGGGCAGACATAAGGCGCGGGCGCATAAGCTTCGAGCGCGGCATCGAGCCTTTCATGCACGTCGCGCGGAATGACGACGTGGCTCTTGCCGGTTTCGCGGGCGATGGCTTCGAAGCTTTCGGTGTAATCGACGCAGAAATCGGTCAGCTCCGGCCAGCGTGCGCGTATATCAGGTTCCATTTCGGAAAACTTTGCGGGATCACGCACGGACCAGATGGCGGCGGCCCGCCGCACGCCGTCACTCTCGCGCCATTCGCTCCCCTCAGTCATCTCAAGGCCCGGCCGCCCGGTGTTGCACACGGCCACCACATCGGTGCGCGTGCCGCCCGGCCCCAGCGACCGGCAATCGTTGAAGCGGATGACAATGTCGGATCGGTCGATGAAACCAGCCGCGCCCGGCGGCAATTCCCCGTTTCCGACAATCGTGATCCGCCGCCCCATGCGTTCAGAAACCTTCCGATAGCTGGCGCAGTTCTTCCGCCCGCTTGCCGCTCATATCGGCGAGGCAGGAGGAAATCAGCATCGGTTCCATCGAGCCGCCGCGCGCCTGAAAGCCTGAAAGCGCACAATTGGCGTCACGAAACGCCACCCAGGCGCGCTGGGCAGTCACCAGCGCGTCAGTCGCACCCTTGCCGTCTGCATCCGCCGCCTTGTCGCGCTCGGTGAGCAGCTTGCGCAGCTTCTGATATTCGGCGTTCAGCTGTTTGTCGGCCTTTTCGTAATCCTTGCCGGCGCAGATGGTCATGTCCGCCTGCGTCTGCGGCGCCTTGCAATCCGGCTCGCCCTGCGCGGCGGCCGGCATGGACAGGCCGCCGGTCGCGCTGAGCAGCGCCATCGCCATGAAGAGATTTTTGCGGTTCATATCCATAGCTCAGGCCGCCGCGCCATCGAAAGCCTGCGGTTTCAGCGCCCGGGGATCGACACCATCGAGACAATTGGCGTTGACAGCCACCATCGGCGTGCCATCCGGCCCGTCGGCATAAGCAAAGCTCTCGATGCCGCAGGTGGAGCAGAAAAGATGATGGATCTTGTGCTTGTTGAAGAGATATTCCGCCAGCTTGTCCTCGCCAGAAAGCAGCGTGAATTTCTCACGCGGCGCGAAGGCGAGCGTGGAACCGAGACGCTTGCAGCGCGAACAATTGCAGACGATGGTGTGATCGAGATCGGCATCGACCTCGAAGCTCACATCGCCGCACTGGCAGCTTCCATGATAATGCGCCGTCGCCATTTCATAACCTCCCCATGACCTGTTGACGGAAACCATAAACCTCACGCTTGCCGGACAGCGGCACCAGCGTCACCTCCCGCTTCTGGCCGGGTTCGAAACGAACCGCGGTGCCGGCGGGAATATCGAGACGCATGCCGCGCGCCTTCTCGCGCTCGAAGAGAAGACCCGCATTGGTCTCGAAGAAATGATAGTGGCTGCCCACCTGCACCGGCCGGTCGCCCGAATTGGCGACTTCGATGATCACGGTCGGCTGGCCGGCATTCAGTTCGATGCTGCCTTCTGCGGCAATGATTTCGCCTGGTTTCATGGTGCTCCCCTTGTCTTTCTCAGGCGGCCGTGGCTGCCGCGCAGCCTTCCGCCTTCAGCACCCGCTTTGTCGATGCCGGGTTGTTGATGAGCTTGGCCGCCGGACGAACGGGCCTGCGGACCAGCTCGCCGCCGCAATTCGGGCAGACGCCATCAAGCACGCCAGTCACGCAATCGACGCAGAAAGTGCATTCGAACGAGCAGATCATCGCATCCCTGTTATCGGGCGCAAGATCGCGGTCGCAGCATTCGCAATTGGGCCGAAGTTCCAGCGCCATATCACCCCCTCAGCGGATCGGTTCGTGAACGGTCACCAGTTTGGTGCCATCGGGAAAGGTCGCTTCCACCTGCACATCATGGATCATCTCGGCGATGCCTTCCATCACCTGATCGCGGGAAATGACATGCGCGCCGGCTTCCATCAGCTCGGAAACGGCGCGACCGTCGCGGGCGCCTTCGACCACGAAATCGGTAATCAGCGCAATCGCTTCGGGATAGTTGAGCTTCACGCCGCGTTCCAGCCGGCGGCGCGCCACCATGGCGGCCATGGAAATCAGCAGCTTGTCTTTTTCTCTTGGGCTAAGGTTCATCGTGGTCCCGCAGCTTGGCGCCTGCCCCACAAAAGCACGGTTGCGGCAGGCAGATCCGACGTGTTGACAGACACCGAAGGACGCCTGTCGCGGGGCAACCTTAGGGGTTTACAGATTCCAGACTTTCGGCACTGGCGCACCGTTTCGCAAGAGCGAAATGATCGGAAAAAGCAATTTTCTCAAGGAGAAACCATCTTCGGCGGAGACGCGAACCACAAGCTTGCCCTGCCATTCGCTGGCGCCGCCGCTTTCTCCGGCAATAGCCCGGATTTTAGGCAGGAGCGCCTCGGCCAGCGGCCCGATATAAAGTAGCGTCGCAAAGGCCACCTGGCCGGCCAGAACCGCCGGTTTCGCGGTCAGCTCCGCCACCGCGCCTTCCAGCAGAAGCTCTTCGGCATGCACCAGCTTACCCCCGTGGCGAATACGCCATCGGTCACGAAAGAGACCATGCGCCATCGCCTCGCCCATGGCCTGGCGGCCGAGCAGCACGGCTTCGACGGCGATGAATTCGGAGGATTGATCGAGATCGGCTTCCAGCCGCCGGGTCAGTGACGCCCGGTCGAAGAGGATGGTTTCCTGCGGCAGCCAGTGCAGCTTCGCACCCGGCCCGGCGGAAACGCGGGCAGTGACAGTGGCGGTGCCTGATGATGCCTTGTAGACCTTTTCGCAGGCCTGCGTGGTCACCACCAGCGAGGTGCCGGCGCCAGCGACCGCCTGCCATTCGATTTCGTCCCCACCGGTCAGGCCGCCGGAGGAATTGATGAGAATGGCCTCGGCCTCATTGGAAAAGGTTTCCGGCAGGCGGATTTTGGCGCAACCTTCCTGGAACAGTTCGTCCAGCCGGCTGCGCCCTGCAACCGCCTTGGTTACAATGCGTCCTCTGCCACGGGCGCGCTGCTGCCGGACAGGTTGAGCGTCTTGGCGACCGGAAGGGCCGATGGCTTGCTGTTGCTGCTGCACGCGGTCTCCGAAGCGGTTGCGGAAGCGGAGGTGGCCTTTACGCCGCAATCCTTCTTGACGACGGCATCCACGACAAGCTGACCTTCCGTATTGCGGAAGAAATCCCACATTCTTTCGGCCGCATCAACCGTGCGCGTCACTTCGCCTGTGGGCATCTTGCGCTCCACGGCCGGTTCCGCCTTCGGCGTCTGTTCGCCGCCCGGCTTGCGGGTAACGACGGCGTTAGCCGCCAAAACCTCGGCCTTCATCGTGGCGCGCGGCCAGGCATGGTCCCAGTTTTCGATGACATAGGACTGAATGCGGGCGCCAGCCTTGCAGACATCGTAGGAATTAACGGTGAAGCTCTCGCCCACCTTGCTTTTGGCAGCGCCCTTGCAGCCATCCATTTCGGCCCAGCGCTTCAGCGCCGTCTCGCCGCCATATTGCCAGTAGGATTTGCCGCCGCCCTGATAGGGATTGGCAGGGTCCTTCAGCCCGGCAAAGGCGATGATCGACATCGGCCGCGCCGGCGTGCAGCTTGCCGCATCCGGTGCCCATTTGCCCTCGGTCTCCAGCGGATAACCCGCGCGCAGCGAGGCGACGAAACCGGCAGCGGCGAAATCCGCACTGCCATTGCAGTGCGGAAACCTCATCGAAGTTCTGCAGGATCAGCCGGCCCAGATCGCTGTCGATCAGCGCCTGCGACGACATATGCCGCGCGCCGCGCCCTTTATAGAT
>QFOL01000338.1 GCA_003241215.1 Agrobacterium fabrum | reverse complement strand
GATGCGCAGGCCGCGGTTCGACCAGATGGCGATGGACTGCACGATGAAGCTCATGGAGAGCGTCGCGATGATCGGCGGGATGCGCAGGAGCTTGATCAGCGCATAATTGCCGATGCCGATGGCGATGCCGATCAGAATGGCGATCAGCAGTCCGGGCAGGATGAGACCGTCGGACACATCCATGAATTTGAGCGCCAGCGTGCCTGACAGCGTCATCGTTGCAGGTACGCAGAGGTCGATATTGCCCGGCCCGAGCGTGATGACGAACATCTGGCCGATGCCGACGATGACCGAAAAGGCCGCGAAGGTGAGTGCGGCATGCGACAGGCCGAAGGAGCTTGCGCCGCCCGTGAAGAGCACGGTGATGATCCAGACCGCAATCGTTGCGGCAAAAGACCATACCCATGGTTTTCTGGTGAGGGACGAAAGCCCGTTCATTGGTTTTTCTCCCGTTTTTCAAGACGGTTGAGCAGGATGCGCAGCGCCAGCACGATGATGAGGATCGCCCCCTGCGCGCCGATCTGCCAGTCCGGCGAAATGCGCATGAAGGAGAGGAACGAACCGGCGAGCGTCAGCGTCAGCGCGCCGATGACCGCGCCGATGGGCGATACCCTTCCGCCGACGAATTCGCCGCCGCCGAGGATGACGCCGGCAATCGAGAGCAGCGTGTAACGCAGCGCGATGTTGGCGTCGGCCGATGTCGTCAGCCCGACAAGGGCGATACCTGACAGCACCGCGAAGAAACCGGCCAGCGCAAAGGTGGCGGCGCGAATGCCGACGACCGACCAGCCGGAGCGTTCGACCGAGCGGAAATTGCCGCCGACGCCGCGCATCAAAACCCCGAAAGAGGAGCGCATGACGATGTAATGCGCGACGACCGCGATCAGGATGCTGGCGACGATGGCGATCGGCACGAAAGGCGGTTTTGCCGTCATCAGCGCCCGGATGAAGGCGGGGGCCTGGCCGCCGGGCGAGGGGAGAATGAGGACGGCGAGGCCGCCCCAGACGAAGCTCATGCCGAGCGTGACGACGATGGAGGGCAGGGCGCGGATATGGATGATTGCGCCAAGCGCCGCATAAACCGCAATTGCGCCGGCGAAAATCGTAATGCCTAGAAGCGGCGTGGTTTGCAGGAAAGTGGCGGTCACACAGGCGCAGAAACTGACGAAGGTGCCCATCGACAGATCGAGATCGTTGACCGACATGATCAGCATCTGCGCAATGGTGGCGAGCGCAATCGGCACCGCCAGATTGAACAGCAGGTTCATGCCGGTATAGCTCATGGCGCGCGGCTGCATGTAGAAGACGGCGGCGAGCAGGAAGGCGAGCGAGGCGGCGGGAATGATGAGGCGGAGCGCGTTTGCCGAGAGTTTCATGCGTGGTCTTCTCCGGCAAAGGAGGCCGCCAGCACATTCTGCTCGGTAATATCGTCGCCGACGAGTTCCGCCTGGATGGCGCCGTCGCGGAACACATAGACCCGGTCGCAGAGGCGGATTTCGTCCATTTCGGTGGAGTACCAGATGAAGGTGCGGCCGTGGGAGGCTTCGGTTCTCAAGATGTCATAGACCTCCTGTTTGGTGCCGATATCGACGCCGCGCATCGGGTCGTCCATCAAGACGGTGCTGGCGGTGGTGGCAAGCGCACGGGCAAAAAGCACCTTTTGCTGGTTGCCGCCGGAAAGGGAGAGGATCTTGTTGCCCATGTCGGGCGTGCGGATTTCGATGCGCTTTTTCCATTGCGCCCCAAGCTCGGTTTCCCTGCCCCTGTCCACCATGCCTGCGGCTGAAATTTCCCTCAGAGAAGCGATGGAGAGGTTCTTCAGGATGCTCCACAGCGGAAAGGTGCCGTTCAGGCTGCGGTCGCCCGCCACGAAGGCGAGATCGGTCTTGCGCGCGGGCAGCCAGCTATTGTTGCGGGCAAGGTAAAGATCGAGAAGCGCTTCGGTCTGGCCATGGCCGCCGAGACCGGCAAGGCCGACGATCTCGCCGCGAAAGGCCTCGAAGGCAAGGCCTTCGCCCCGGCGTGCCGGCATGGAAAGCACCTTCTCGCCCGCCTTGCGGCTTTCGCCCCGCCGCCTGTCCTGTTCCTTGACGACGCTGCCCATGGCCTCAACCAGCGAGCGGGTGGTGAAGTCGGCGGCCTTCCGGTCGGCCACCACCCGGCCATCCTTCATCACCACGATGCGGGTGGCCGTCGAAAGAATTTCGCCGAGAATATGCGAGATCAGCAGAACCGAACCGCCCTGACGCACGAAACGGCGGACGTAGTCCATCAACTGCTCGGCAAGACCGGCATCGAGGGAGGACGTTGGCTCATCGAGGATCACCAGTCTCGGCGCGTGCGGTATGCGGCAGAAATTGATGGCGATTTCCACCATTTGCCGTTCGGCGATGGAAAGTTCAGCGATGGTCAGCTCACAATCGATACCGTGGCCGGGGAAAATTTCATCCAGTGTCTGGCGGATCGTCGTCAGCGCACGGCCGCGCCAGTTTCGCCCACCCGTGGCGGCATGCATGATGCGGACATTTTCGCTGATCGTCAGGTTCGGGCAGAGTGACAGTTCCTGAAACACGCAGCGAACGCCGTTCGCGCGGGCGGCGGCAATGCCGTGGCGGTTTTCGTTGCCGCCATAGGAAACGGAACCCTCATGCGGCGTCAGCCCGCCATTGATGACGTTGACGATGGTGGATTTTCCCGCGCCGTTATGGCCGACGAGTCCGAGGCATTCCCCCGTGCGGATGACGAGATCGGCCCCGTCAAGCGCCCTTACCGCGCCGAACACGACCTTCACGCCGCGCGCAGCGACGACTTCTTCCGCCTCGATGATGTCATTCATGAGCAACTACGCCAGTGATGTGAAAATCGGATGATACGGTGGCTATTGCGGCGCCCGTTCCGGGAGCGCCGCAATAGTCAGGCTCTGGGCCGATCCGGCCTATTTGGCCGATGCGATGGCCTTCTCAGCGTCTTCCTGCGAATATTCCACATTCGCCACGCCGCCCTTTTGGGTCGTCTTCAGGTTTTCCTCGAGATTGGCCTGGTCGATGCGCAGGAAGGGCACGGTCAGGTCCTTTTTCACATCCTTGCCGTCGAGGATTTGCTGCGCCACCCAGAAAGCCAGCGTCGAGACGCCGGGGGCGATGGAGACGGACATGGTCTCGTAACCGCTTGCGTCCTTCTGCTGTTTCCACCATTGCAGCTCGTCTTCGCGGTTGCCCATGACGATGGTGGGTGTCGGGCGCTTGGCAGCGGCGAAAGCCTGTGCCGCACCGTAACCGTCGCCGCCCTGCGTCACGACGGCCGCGACTTCGGGAAGGCTCGGCAAGATGCCGGCGACGGCGCGCTGCGCCACATCCTGCGCCCAGTCGCCATTGACGGAACCGACGATCTTGAACTGCGGGTTCTTGGCGACGCCCGCGGCGATGCCGGCATGGATTTCATCATCCACCGAAACGCCCGCAAGGCCACGGATTTCGAGCAGGTTGCCGCCCTTCGGCATGGCCTTGGCGAGATAGTCGATCTGGCTTTCGCCCATCGCCTTGAAATCGACCGCGATGCGCCATGCGCAGGGCTCGGTGACGATGCCGTCGAAAGATACGACGGTGATGCCGGCATCGCAGGCTTCCTTCACCGCGCCGTTAAGCGCGGTGGGCGAAGCGGCGTTGATGACGATGGCGTCGTAACCCTGAAGAATGAGGTTCTGGATCTGCGCGGCCTGTTCGGTCGCCTGGTTTTCGGCAGTCGTGAAGGCGTCAGCGGCGGCGACCTGCTTGTCGGCAACCGCCTGCTTGGTGATCTTGTCCCAGCTCGTCAGCATTGCCTGACGCCAGGAATTGCCGGCATAATTGTTGGAAAGCGCGATTTTTTTGGCCGACGTATCGGCATGAGCGGTGATCGGCAAAGCTGCACATGCGACAGCGGCCGATGCCAGAAGCATCTTCCTGAAAGCCATTTGATTTCCTCCCTGGTGGCTTGCCCTTTCGGGTCCGGAACCCTCATCCGCCGCAAATCTCCTCGGCAGCAGACGAAATCCCGTTGCACTGGCGCTCCGTTCCCCAGTAGAAGCGAGAATGACCACGAAGATTTGGCTTGTATAGGCGGATCGC
>QFOL01000042.1 GCA_003241215.1 Agrobacterium fabrum | reverse complement strand
GGGGGTGGCCGGGTCGCAGCTGTTCAACGCCATGACCTCTTTCATCGTCACTAAATCCGCCAATGCCGAGCAGGCGCGCGGCATCATGTTCTGGTTGCTGGGCAACCTCTCGGGCGTGCGCTGGCCGGATGTCTGGCTGGCGCTGCCGGTCAGCCTCGCAGGACTTGCCGTATGCCTCTGGTATGCCCGGGCGCTCGATGCCTTCGCCTTCGGCGGTCAGGCCGCTGCCTCGCTCGGCATTCCGGTACGCTGGGTCTATGCCGTGCTGATCTCCGTTTCGGCGATCATGACGGCTGCGATGGTGTCGCTGGTCGGCTCCATCGGCTTCGTGGGCCTCGTCATTCCGCATGCCGCGCGCATCTTCGTCGGCGTTCGCCACGGCATCTTGCTGCCGGTAACGGCGCTGACCGGTGCGGTTTTCATGATCGTCGCGGATATTCTCTCGCGCATCGTCATTCCGGGACAGGTGCTGCCCATCGGCGTCATCACGGCCCTCGTCGGCGCGCCCGCCTTTGCCTTCATCCTCGGGCAGAAGAGGGGGCGTTCATGAAGTTATCCGCCCACGACCTGCATTTCCACGCCGGCAATATCGATATCGTGCGCGGCGTTTCGCTCGATGTCGGTCCCGGTGAATTTCTTGGCATCATCGGGCCTAACGGTTCCGGCAAGAGCACGCTGCTCTCCATACTGGCAGGCATTCGTAAGCCGCGCCGGGGGCAGGTTACGCTCGGGGGTGAGCCGCTTGCCTCATTGGGACGGCGAGACCTTGCCCGCCGGCTCGCCTTCGTGGAGCAGCAGGCCGAGACTACCGAACGCATCACCGCACGACAGGCGGTGGAGCTTGGGCGCACGCCCTATCTCGGGCCGCTTTCCGCCTGGTCGCAGCAGGATGACGCCATTGTTGATGCAGCACTTGCCAATGTCGACATGGCCGACAAGGCGGAGCGCAACTGGCACCATCTTTCTGGTGGCGAGCGCCAGCGGCTGCACATTGCCCGCGCATTGGCGCAGGAGCCGCATATCCTGCTTCTGGACGAGCCGACCAACCACCTCGATATCGGTCATCAGATCGGCCTGCTCGATCTGGTGCGCCGGCAGGGCCTGACCGTTGTGGCGGCGCTGCACGATCTCAATCACGCCGCCATGTTCTGCGATCGCGTCGCCATCATGCACCGAGGCGAGATGATTGCGGTCGGTCCGCCGCGGGAGGTTCTGACGCCGGCGAGAATAGCCGCCGTCTTCGGGGTGGAATGCGTCGTCACCACGGATGAGGGGGGCTTTTCTCATATTCGTTTTCTGCCGGCCCATGGGCGGGCCGGGCATGCAAGGAAAGTACTGGCACGATGATGACATTGACGGGGCTCGCAAACGCCGCTGCAAAGACCAGACTGTTTTGCGCCGCTGCCGTAATTGCCGCGGCGTTCACGGGCTTTCCGCTTCAGGCTTCAGCCGAGACCTTCGAGGTAAAAATGCTGAACCGGGGCGAAAAAGGCCCGATGGTATTCGAACCCGATTTTCTCGAAATAGCGCCCGGCGACCGCGTGCGCTTTGTGCCCACCCACAAGAGCCACAATGCCGCGACCATCGATGGCATGATCCCGGAAGGTGTCGAGGGGTTCAAAAGCCGGATCAATGACGAGTTCGAGACCGGCTTTGAAAAGTCGGGCTTTTACGGCATCAAATGCTCGCCGCATTACGGCATGGGCATGGTCATGCTGATCAAGGTCGGCGAGGCGACCCTGCCGCAGAGCTACAGGACGGTGGACGTGCCCGGTCGGGCGAAGCCAAGGTTCGAGGACCTCTTCGAGCAGGCGGAAAAATAAAGGGATACCGCCTCACCCCTTTGCGGAAACACCCGGCTTCACCGCGCACACGGCATAACGATGCTGCAGCCCGCGCAGGATGCCTTTCAGCAGGCTGAAATTTTTCGCCTGGGCGCGGTGAACGGCCTGAAGCTCCTGATCGATTGCGACAGGTTCGAAGCCGGTCGCACGCAACAGCGCCGCGACATCGCCGGCCCTTGCGCCCTTCGAAAAATAGACGCGTGAAAGAATGCTGTTGAAGGTGTTTTCCGGGTCCGCCGGCTTGTGCGGCTGCTGGTCCGGTTTGACAAGGCCGAGGTTTTCGAGACTGGCCGCCAGTTTCTTCACCAGTTTTTCGCGCCAGCCGGTATTCACGAAATCGCCGTCGACGATCAGAAGCCGTCCGCCCGGTTTGAGAACACGGAACCATTCGGCAAAGCTTGCCTGCGGGTCCACAAGCGTCCAGACCAGATGACGGGTGATGATGACATCGGCGCTTTCATCCGGCTCCATCGTGTTTTCGGCGTCGCCGACAAAAAAGCGGATGCTGCGGCCACGGCTTTTCGCCTTCTCCCGGGCAAGCGCCAGCATTGTCTCAGACCAGTCCATACCGGTGACCTGAAAACCGAGATCGTCCATCAGGTGCGAGATGACGCCGGTACCGCTGGCGAGATCAAGCGCCCTGCGGCCCTCGCCGGCGCCGAGGTGCTTCAAGATCAGGGCGTGCCAGGCCTCGCGCTCGTCTTCGGAGAAGATTTCATGTCCGGGGGAAAGGTCGAAAGTCGCGGCGCGGCTGGACCAGTAGGATTTGATTTCCTCTCTCAGACTGTCGTTTTTGCCATATGGGATAGTGTCGTTCATCGGTCTTCAACTCATGTACCGGTCAGTTAAGAATGGCTCTAAAACATAAATCTTGACTAGTATAGTCAGAAAATAATACAGCCGCGCCAGTCAACACTGGAGAGCAATATCCGATGCGCATCTCAGCCAAATCTGCGGCATTTGCCCTTGGCTTTCTCGTATCCGCCGCCTGGCCGGCATTCGCCGAAAAGGTCACCGTCAAGGATGTGACGGGCCGCGATGTCGAGGTGAATGTGCCCGTATCGCATGTCATTCTCGGTGAAGGTCGCCAGATTTATTTCCTCGCTGCGCTCGACAAGGAAAACCCTTTCCAGCATGTGGTCGGCTGGCGTGACGATCTGGCGAAAGCCGATCCGGAAACCTACGCGGCCTATCTCGCCAAATATCCTGATATCGCCAAGCTGCCGACTTTCGGCGGCATGAAGGACGGTACCTTCGACATTGAGCAGGCTGTCGCGCTGAAGCCTGACGTGATCCTGATGAATATCGACGCCAAGACGGCGACCGAAGAAGCGGGCTATATCGAAAAGCTCGCCAAGGTCGGCATTCCGCTGGTTTATGTCGATTTTCGTGAAAAGCCGATGGAAAACACCGAGCCGAGCATGCGCCTCATGGGCCAGCTGACGGGCAAGGAAAAGATCGCCGAGGACTTCATCAAGTTCCGCGCCGATGCCATCGCCAAGGTTACCGATACGCTGGAAAAGGCCAGTCCGAAGAAGCCTGTCGTGTTCATCGAGCGCGCCGGCGGTTACTCCGACGATTGCTGCATGTCCTTCGGCAACGAGAATTTCGGCAAGATGGTGGAGCTTGCCGGCGGCGTCAACATGGCCAAGGACATCATTCCCGGCACCTTCGGTACCGTCAATCCGGAACAGATCATCGCCTCCAATCCGGAGCAGATCATCGTCACCGGCGGCAACTGGGACGGTTATGTTCCGGGCGGCAACTGGGTCGGCGTCGGTTATGGCGCCGATCTCAAGGAAGCCCGTCGCAAACTTGAAAACCTGACCAAGCGCCCGGCTTTCACCGGCGTGCAGGCGGTGAAGGACGGCAACGTCCACGCCATCTGGCATCAGTTCTATAACAATCCCTATCAGTTCGTGGCCGTTCAGGAAATCGCCAAGTGGCTGCATCCGGACCTCTTTAGGGATCTCGACCCCGAGGCGACCTTCAAGGAACTGCATGCCCGCTTCCTGCCGCTCGATTACAAGCCCGGCTACTTCGTTTCGCTGAAGGACGCCAGGTAATACAGGGACGGTGAAGAGGAGCGCCGTCTGATCCATGGATGAAGCCGCAGCCATGCGGCTTTGTCGCTTTCTTCTGGAACAAGGGGACTTCTCATGCGGCTCAACGCCCTCAGGCATCTTGCGGTGCTGGCTTTCTCTCTTCTCGCCGTGCCCGTTTTGGCGGCGGAGATTACCGACGTCACCGGACGCAAGGTCGAGCTGGACCTGCCGGCCAGGCGCGTCATCGTCGGCGAGGCACGCCAGATCCACGTTATAGCGGCGCTCAGGGGCGAGCAGACCTTCGAAAATATCGTCGGCTGGCGTGACGACCTCATTAAGAAGGACCCTGACAGCTACGCGGCCTATGTCGAGCGTTTTCCGCAGATCGAAAAATTGCCGCGGTTCGGTTATCTGCCGCAGGGCGACTTCAGCCTCGAAACGGCGATCACCCTTTCGCCCGATGTCATCACCCTCAACCTGGAAACGGAAAAAACCGCCAAGGAAAGCGGTTTCGAAGAGAAGGCCGCGGCCGCCGGCATCAAGATCGTCTATCTCGACTTCCGTATCGACCCTGAAAAGAACAGCGAAGCCTCGATTGAAATTCTCGGAAAACTGTTCGGCGCCGAAGAGCGGGCCGGGGAATTCATCGCCTATCGCCGCGCCGAAATCGCACGCGTAACCGACCGGATCGCCAGCGCCAAGGATCTGAAGCGTCCTAACGTCTTCATCGAGCGCTCTCCCGGCATTTCCGGCGAAAATAACTGCTGCCGCACCTTTGGGTCGGCCAATTTCGGTGCGATGGTTGATCTGGCCGGCGGCCGTAATATTGCCGACGGCATCATCAAGACGACTTTCGGCGATCTCAATCCCGAACAGCTCGTCGTTGCCGATCCGGACCACGTCATCGTCACCGGTTCCAACTGGGCTGCCGAATCCGACATCAACCAGTTCGTTCCGGTCGGGCGCGGGGCGGATATGGCTCTCTCGCGTGAGCGGCTGGCCAATCTGATGAAGCGCACGCCGTTTCCGGAACTGAAGGCCGTGAAGGAAGGCAATGTCCATGCCGTCTGGCACCAGTTCTATGGCGCGCCCTACGAATTCTTCCCGATCCAGCAATTCGCCAAGTGGTTCCATCCCGATCTCTTCGCCGATCTCGATCCGGAAAAGAATTTCGAGGAATTTCACCGCAAATTCCTCCCCGTCACCTACAAGCCGGGTTATTTCGCCTCGCTCGAAAAAGGTTTGAACCAATGAGTTCGCTGAATGAAAGCGCGGTTGGCATCAGTGGGCGCGATCAATATCGCGCCCTTGCCGCGCGCAGGATAATCATCCTCTTCGGGCTTTTTATCGCGCTGTGTTTCAGCATGGCCGCCGATATGGCGCTCGGTCCGGCGCGCTATACGCTCTCCGAGGTTCTGGCGACGATTGCCGATCCGGCCGCCGTCGGAAACCAGCTTCGGGTGGTGATCTGGGATATTCGCATGCCGATCGCGCTGATGGCGGTGACCGTCGGAGCGTCGCTTTCGGTTGCGGGTGCGCAGATGCAAACCATCCTGTCGAACCCGCTCGCCAGCCCCTTCACGCTCGGCATTTCGGCGGCGGCAAGCTTCGGTGCGGCGCTGGCGCTGGTTGGCGGCGTGGCGATCTTTCCGGGCGCGGTGCATTACATGGTGCCGATCAACGCCTTCATCATGGCCATGGTCGCTGCTCTCTTCATCCATTTCGCCTCGACGCTTCGCGGGGTGACGGTCGAGACCATCGTGCTGCTCGGCATCGCGCTGGTGTTCACCTTCAATGCGGCGCTGTCGCTGCTCGAATATCTCGCCTCCGAACAGGCGCTTGCCGCCGTGGTTTTCTGGACCATGGGCAGCCTGACGAAGGCGACCTGGGACAAGGTCTATATTACCGCCGCCATTCTTCTCGTCACCGTACCGTTGTTCATGCGCAATGCCTGGGCGCTGACAGCGCTGAGACTGGGTGACGACAAGGCGGCCAGCATGGGCATCAATGTCCGGCGGCTGCGGTTGACGACCATGCTGACGGTCAGCCTGCTGGCGGCCATTCCGGTTTCCTTTGTCGGCACCATCGGTTTCGTCGGGCTTGTCGGTCCGCATATCGCCCGCATGGTGGTGGGTGAGGACCAGCGTTTCTTCCTGCCCGGCTCGGTGATCTGCGGTGCGCTGCTGCTGTCGGCAACCTCGGTCATCAGCAAGGTTCTCATTCCCGGCGCTGTCCTGCCGATCGGCGTCATCACGGCGCTTGTCGGCGTTCCGTTCTTCTTCGCGCTCATTTTCGGCAACAGGAGACGTGCATGGTAGCGCTCGCACTGAAAGATGTCGGCGCCGCCTATGGGCGCACCACGGTTCTCTCCAAGGTCGGCATCGATACGCTGGAGAGCGGCAGCGTTACGGCCGTGATCGGTCCCAATGCCGCCGGCAAGTCCACGCTTTTCAAACGCATCGCCAGCCTGATTTCCGGTCCGGGACTGGTTGAACTTTCCGATACGGCCCGAGGCGACCGCGCCATCTGCTATATGCCGCAGGATACGGGCGCCAACGCCGTGCTGACCGTCTATGAATCCGTGCTGCTTTCCGCCAAGCAGGGCGGCGGCTGGCGGGTTCGGGACGATGAACTGTTCGAGATCGACGCCATTCTCAAGGCGCTGAAAATACAGGAACTGGCTTTCCGCGGACTTGGCGAATTGTCGGGTGGCCAGCGGCAGCTCGTGTCGCTGGCGCAGGCGCTCGCCCGCAAGCCGGAAGTGCTGCTGATGGACGAGCCGACCTCCGCGCTCGATCTTCACCGGCAGATCGAGGTTCTGGGTTTCGTCACCGATCTGGCGCAGAAGACAGGCATGATCGTGCTGATCGCCCTGCATGATCTCAACCACGCGCTTCGTTATTGCGCCAATACGATGGTGATTGCGCGCGGCGAAATGGTGGTAAGCGGCAATACCGAGGCGGTGATAACGCCGGAGATGCTGCGCGATATCTATCGCATCGATGCGCGTATCGAGCCCTGTTCGCAGGGCAGGCCGATGGTCATCGTCGACGGGGCTATCTGACAGGCAAGACCCGGCCGCATTCGTTGCCGGGTCCGCTTGCCAAGGTCGTACGCCTGTCACGCACGGCTGTCTTTATGAATGGCAGCGCGCACAAATTCTTGATAATAATAGTCATGAAATACCTGTTCGATCTGCGGTTTGGATGCTAGAGCTTTGGGCGGCAAAATTGTGCGGCCATTCGGGGGGCGGCAGGTTTCGTCGATCCTTGAAATTTCTCTCGGTTGAGACATGGGCATACGGGAAGATGACAAGCGTTATAACGCTTACGTCGCGCATAGGGTCGACCTGATCAAATACGCCACCCTCATTCTGGGGTCGCGGGCGGATGCGGAGGACGTGGTTCAGGAGGCGTTCCTGAAATTCGTTCCCGAGGCCTCCGGCAATCCTTCCAATCTCAAATCCTATCTCTTCCGCATCGTGCGCAATCTCGCGCTCGACAATATCAGGCGCAGCCGCCAGGACCTCCGGGAGCGGCCGAACGATACGCCGTTCTGGGGCGTGCCGCAGGATAATGGCACGCCGGAGGAGCATGCCCTCTTCTGCGACGAAGTCCGGCAGATGCGGACTATTTTGGCCGGGCTGCCGGTTCAGGCGCGGGTGGCATTGGAAATGCACAGATTCGGGGGTTACAATATGGAGGAGATCGCCCGTCACCTTGGCGTGTCCGTGGCTAGCGCACACCGGCTCATCAAGGGCGGCATTGCCGCGATTACCAGAGAAATGAAGTAAATTAACCTCGATTGTCCCGTTTGTGAAAAAAATCCCGTCGTTAAACGTCTTTATAGCAATGCAGAAGACGATGCTTCTCCTCCGCCCCCGCAAAGGAACTGACCCGGTTCAATGACCCTCGATCCAGATAAGAAAATTGAACTGCCGGAAGGGAAAGCGGAAGAGGCGGCCGACTGGTTGCTGCGGTTGCAGTCGGGCGCGGCAGAACCACGTCTGAAGGCTGAATTCGAGCGGTGGCTGGCGGCCTCGCCGGGAAACCGTCTTGCCTGGGAGCGGACATGCAAGACGTGGCGGAACCTCGGTCTGGTCGAGCCGGAATTCAGGAATCTCTGGGAAGACGCTCCACATCTCCCGGCCAAGGCCGCGGCAAAGCCATCGCGGCGGCGCTGGTCCATGCGGCATTATGCCGGCGCTGCGGTGGCGGCGGCTTCCCTCTGTCTTGCGACACTGTTCGTCCCGGCATTTCTCGTGCGTTTCGAGGCTGACTATCAGACCAGCACCGCCGAAAGCCGCACGATAACGCTGGAGGACGGCAGCCGGGTGCAGCTTGCCGCGGCGAGCGCGCTTTCCATCGATTTTACGAATGGCCGCCGCAATGTGAAGGTGCTGAAGGGCGAAGCCTTTTTCGATGTGGTGCCAGACCAGACGCGTCCCTTTGTCGTTGAGGCGAAAAACCTCACCGTTCAGGTGCTGGGCACGTCTTTTGATGTCGATCTGACGGATGGTGTGACCCAGGTTGCGCTGGCGCATGGTTCCGTGGAGGCGTCCTTCCGCAAGGGACCGCCAACCCGGCTCGCGCCCGGCGAGATGCTGATTGTCGACGCTTCCGGCGCGATCCGCAAAGAGACTGTTTCCGTCGAGGATATTGGCGGCTGGCGCAATGGCGAGCTCTATGTGGTCGACGCCACGATAGGTTCGGTCGTGGAGCAGATCCAGCGATACCATCCGGCATGGCTGACCATGGCCGACAAGCGGCTTGCCGAACAGAGGGTGACGGGTTTTTACGATCTGCGGGATCCGGACCGCGCGCTCGAAGCTCTGGTGGAGCCCTACAAGGGCAAGGTGCATATGGTCGGCGGCAGCGCTCGCATCATCACCCGCTTCTGAAATATTTTGGAACAAAAAAATCATATTTATTTTCAGTAATTTATAAAATTTCTTCCGAAGCCCTGAAAAAAATCGCCGAGGCAATCGTCTTTTTGTTGAGTAATCCGGTCAAGATATTTCCGGAGCGAAAGACAGGAAGACACAAGCAATATGCGCCTCCAGAAATGCAAGACCGGTTCAGCGGAAAAAATGGCACAGCAGGTGCGGATGGCCATGCTGCTGGCGACGACGGCGATCGTCGTTTCGTTTGCAGCGCCCGTTTTTGCCCAGGTCGAGGCTGACACCGTAAATTCCCGCCGTTCAGGCGGCGAGCAGGAGACGAGGCGTCCGTTCAACATTCCGGCCCAGCCGCTGTCTTCCGTCGTGGGGGCTTTCGGTCGGCAATCCGGCCTGCAGGTCACGCTTGCCACACCATCGGCCGGCAACGTGCGCACCAACGCCGTCACCGGCAGTTTCACGGTGCGGGAGGCGCTGTCGCGGTTGCTGGCGGGAACGGGCGTCAACTTCCGCATCGCCGGAAACGGCAGAACCGTCATCATCGGTGCGGGGGAAACGACCGTCGATCTTTCCGGGGCGGATGGGACAACGGTTCTCGAAACCATCACCGTGACAGGCAAAACCGGCCGCAACTCCATTGCTGGCTCCGGCTATCAGGGGACCCCTGACTGGGTCTATGAAACACCCGCCAGTGTCAGCGTCGTCGGTCGTGAGGCGATCCAGTCGGCCGGCGTGCGCAACACGCGTGATGTTTTCAACCGGGTTTCCGGTGTTTATGCCGGCGAGGGCAATGGCAGCTTCCCAACCGTTTCGCCCAATGTGCGCGGTTTGCAGGAAAGCGGCCGCGTGGTCGTCTCCATCGACGGGGCGCGGCAGAATGCGCAGCGTGGTTTCAGTACGGGCGGCGCCTCGATTTATTCCGCCAATAACGGTCAGGCCTATGTGGACGCAGCCTTTATCCGCGCCGTTGAGGTCGAAAAAATGACGAGTGCCACCTCCGGTAATGCCGGTTCGCTGGGTGGTAAGGTTGAATTCCGCACGATAAGCGCCGCCGACCTCATCGCGGAGGGAGAGAACAGGGGGGGCGAGGTGAATATTTCCCGCGGCACCAACGGTTATGATTTTCAGGGCTCGGTTCTGGCCGCCATCCGTTCACCGGACGGTCCTTTGTCCTTCGTCGCCGGTTATAGCCGCACGATCATGGACGAATACAAGATCGGAACCAGAGGCGAGGCCCGAAGCACAGCGCTGACAATGAAGGATTTGCTCGGCCGGGATGGCTGGTCGACCTTTTTCAAGGGTGAAGGTGATTTCGGGGATGTGCAGGCATCCCTGTCGTGGATGCACCAGCAGAATGATTTTGTTCAGGGGGCCGCCGAACAGATCGACCGGGAAAGCGTGCGCAATGACAGCGTCACCGCCAAATTTGGCTGGGACCCGGAAAGTGAGCTCATCGACTTCAAATCCTCCTTGTGGCTGAATGATAATATGACGCACGAGCTGCGGTCGGCGCGCTCATATGCTTCTGAAACCGATCTGGATATGGGTTTGCGCAGTTTCGGCGGCAGCATGGAAAATACCAGTCGTTTTGACACCAAGGCGGGTGCACTGAGCTTAAACTACGGTGTCGAGGCTTTCCGGGATATCGCCTCATCTATTGCCACTAGCGCCGCTATCGCGAAAAACCCGGCCTTTGCCAGCAGTTACACGTCTTTCAGCCCTGCTGGCCGACGCGATGTGGCGAGTGCTTTTCTGAATGCAGAGTTTGAGCCTGCCGACTGGATAACGATAAGCGCCGGCATACGTTATGACTGGTCACGCCTAAAGGGGTCCGCAACTTACTACAATCAGACGACGCAGACCGTGGGGATTCCCAGCCGTCTTGCCGGGGCTGTCACCACCTATGGCGCCTGGGCACAGGCTTACAATCCCGCCGTTTTCACAAACTGGAACAATCGTTGCCTTGGAGTAACGACGACCAATCCTGTGGCTATCGCGGCAGCATGCAACCGTCTCGCCAGCGCTGGAGAGATCGTGAATGGGAGCTGGTATGCTCAGGGTGCCTGGATTCTCGGAACAACCAGAAACGAGACAATATATCCGTCTTATGATGTCGATGTTGATCGCACCTACGCTGCATGGTTGCCTTCCGCGACGATAGAACTCAAGCCGTTCGACTGGCTACGTCCATATGTGAGTTATTCGGAGAGCTTGCGCCCACCTACAATTCTCGAGGCTTTCTTCGCCGGTGCGCGCCCCGGGGATTCCGTTGGCTACGAATATGCTCCGAACGAGTTCCTCCGTGCCGAAAAGGCAAGGACTTATGAAATCGGTGCAAACATGAGTTTCGACGGTGTGCTGCTGGACCAAGATTCGGTGCGCATAAAAATCGCCGCGTTTCGTCGTGAAGTGAAGGACTACATCGCTCTCGGTTATCTTGTCACAGATCAGGTTGCGGACCGCACCTATACCAGCTTCGTCAATCTCGACGGCACGACCTATATGCGCGGGCTTGAATTCGAGGGCAATTACGATGCCCGCAGCTTCTGGATCGGCGGTTCGGCGACGTTGCTCAAGACCGAATGGCCGGACAAAACGCAGGTTTTCTCCAATGGTACGACCACGACGAGCGGGGAAATTGTTGCCTGGCCGGGCGATGTCGCGCCCAAGGTGAAGCTGACGCTCGACGGCGGCTTGCGCTTTTTCGACGAAAAACTCTCCCTCGGCGCGCGCCTCAATCACGTCACGCCGACACAGTCGCGTACGCTCGATACCGAGGGCAATCTGCGCGAAGTAACCGACCCCTATACGACGGTGGATCTCTACGGGTCCTACGCCTTCAATGAAAAGGCCACGCTTCGCTTCGCCGTCAACAATCTGACGGATCGCAAATATATCCCGGCCACAAGCGCATATACGGCGCCGGGCCGCACCTTTATCGCGACGATGAACGTGAAGTTCTGAGGCGCGGAAGAAATTCTCCGGGCTGGGTTGCAGCCCGTCCCGGAGATAAACGCCTTCGTCACACGACGAAGGTATCTGTATTGGCCAGCAAAGGAGTACACCTATGGCTACCACAATTCAACTGACGCAGTCTTCTTCCAACCTGATCGGTTACCTCAACGGTTGGACGAGCGGTTTCGGTTCGACCTATGGTGCATTTTACGACGCGCAGACCAGCTCTCTCGCCACCACCACCATCGATCCGAACACGACCTATGAGGCGTGGGGCGACGGCAGCAACGGCGGCAAGGGCATCGTCATGAGCGGTGCTCTGCAGTATTCTCAGGGCAACCTGACGGGTTCGGTCGACAGCATCGTTCTCGGCTCCGGCTACAGCCAGTCCACCAGCGGCATCGCCGTCAGCCAGCAGGAACTGCTGATCGATCCCGACAGCGCCTATTCGCTGGCCGGTGCGCGCGATCTTCTCGATCTCGCGGTTTACCAGCTTGCCCGCTTCGGCTCGCTGGCCGGCTTTTATGATTACTTTGCTGCTACCGGTACAGTGATCGAGGATACGGCTGCCTCCGATACTCTCACGGGCTTTGCAGGCGCAGATACCTTTGTATTCTCCGGCGGC
Source organism: Agrobacterium fabrum (assembly GCA_003241215.1). Lineage (GTDB taxonomy): Bacteria > Pseudomonadota > Alphaproteobacteria > Rhizobiales > Rhizobiaceae > Agrobacterium > Agrobacterium fabrum_A. The sequence goes on along the minus strand of QFOL01000042.1, from coordinate 7,832 downwards.
AATGATGTTGTGACTGCGGGACCGTCGGGAACCTACGGTTATCAGGATGGTACGGATAAGCTCGACATTTCCGCCTGGGGCGTTGGAAACATTGATGATGTCTTCATCAGCAGCAACGCCAACGGCGACGCTGTCATTGAAAACACCTTTGGTGGCGACAGCATCACTCTCGTTGGTGTAAATTCCAGCGTACTCGACGCATCGGACTTCATTTTCGCCAGCGCAACGGCGCTTGCCGCGTAAAGGAAAATCAGGCTGTGGGCTTTCAAAACCACCAGCAGACGCCGCCGCAGTCCCTCACTGCGGCGGTTGTTTCGCCCCTTAAAAGCACGTTTCTCGGCGTGGCGCTCGTCAGCGGCGTGGTCAACATACTGGCGCTGACATCGCCGCTCTTCATGCTGCAGGTCTATGATCGGGTGCTGGCAAGCGGCAGCCTGCCGACGCTGGTCGGGCTCGCCGTTCTGGCGCTTGGCCTCTACGGCTTCCAGTGCCTGCTCGATATCATCCGCGCCCGTGTTCTGATCCGCATCGGCGAAGATTTCGACATGCGGCATTCCGGCTGGGTGCATGATGCGGTGGTACGACTGCCGCTCGTCAACCGCATGCCGGGTGACGGGCTGCAGCCGCTGCGCGATCTCGACAATGTGCGCGGTTTTCTGTCCGGAACGGGGCCGACCGCCTTTTTCGATCTGCCTTGGATGCCGCTTTATCTCGGCATATGTTTTCTGTTTCATTTCTGGATCGGCGTGACGGCGCTTGCCGGCGCGGTGCTGCTCGTTTCCCTCACCATCCTGACCAACATCTTTTCGCAGAAGCCGATCCGCGACACCATGGTGGAAAACATGGCCCGCAACCGGCAGCTGGAGGCTTCGCGCCGCAATGCCGAAGTCGTGCAGGCCATGGGGCTTGGCGGCCGGCTCGGTAAACGCTGGCAAATCTCCAACGAGGCCTATCTCTCCGCCAATCGCAAGGCGGGAGATGTGGCCGGCGGTCTCGGCAATATCGCGAAATCCCTGCGGGTCGTGCTGCAATCGGCCATTCTCGCGGTCGGGGCGTGGCTCGTTATCAACCAGGAAGCCTCCGGCGGCGTGATGATCGCCAGTTCGATCATGATGGGGCGGGCCCTGGCGCCCGTCGATCTCGCCATTTCCAACTGGAAGTCCTTCGTTGCTGCCCGCCAAAGCTGGGCGCGGCTGAGGGAGCTTTTTGCGCAGATGCCGGCCAATGCCGCCGCCATGGCCCTGCCGAAGCCTGAAAAGGAGCTGCGCGTCGAAAACGTCACCATCGTTCCGCCGGGCGAGAGAAAGCCGACAGTCGCCGGGCTCGGTTTCGTCGTGACCGCCGGCAATGCGCTTGGCGTCATCGGCCCCTCCGGCTCGGGCAAATCCACACTCTCGCGCATTCTTACCGGCGCGTGGATGCCGGCCGCCGGCAAGGTACGGCTCGACGGCGCAAGCTTCGATCAATGGGATCGCGAGGCGCTCGGCCGCCATATCGGTTATCTGCCGCAGGGTGTGGAGCTGTTCGATGGCACGATCGGCGAGAATATTTCCCGTTTCGAGGACAACCCCGATCCCGAAGCCATCATCGCGGCGGCCCGGGCTGCCGGCGCGCATGAGCTGATCCTGCGTTTCGAAAAGGGGTATGACAGCGATATAGGCGAGGCGGGTTCGGCGCTTTCCGCCGGGCAGCGCCAGCGCATCGGTCTTGCCCGCGCGCTTTACGGCGATCCCTTCCTGGTGGTGCTGGACGAGCCCAATGCCAATCTCGATGCGGAAGGCGAAGCCGCCGTCGTCAAGGCGATTTCTTCGGTCAAGGCGCGCGGCGGCATTGCCGTCGTCGTGGCCCACCGGCCAAGCGCCATCGGCGCCGTCGATTTTATCTTGATGATGGAGGAGGGACGGATGAAGGCCTTCGGCCCGCGCGACGAGGTGCTGTCGAAGGTGCTGCGCGTTCCTCAGGGACAGGCGGTCAAGGTATATGCCGCATCTGCCCAGACGATCTCACCGTTGCGGGTCGTCGCCAACGCGCAACCCAAGGCGGCGTTGGATGTCGCTGCGGAAGAGGACGGTCAGGAAGGAGAGACGGATGTCAAACATTGAGCAGCGCAGCCATGTTTCCCGTTCCATCCGCAAACATCTTTTTGCCGGCCTGGCCGCAGGCGTTGCGCTGCTGGCCGGTGTCGGTGGCTGGGCGGCGACGACCAATCTCGCCGGCGCGGTGGTCGCGTCAGGTCATCTGGTGGTGGATTCCTACACAAAGAAGGTGCAGCACCCGAGTGGGGGTGTCGTCGGCGAAATTCTTGTCAATGAGGGCGACAGGGTGAAGGCGGGCGATGTCGTCATGCGTCTTGACGCAACCCAGACCCGCGCCAATCTGGCCATCGTCACCAAGCGCCTGGATGAGTTGAATGCGCGCATGGCGAGGCTGGAGGCCGAACGCGACGACCTGCCGGAACTTGCCTTTCCGCAGACGCTGGTGGCGCGCAGGGACGATGTGGATGTCGCCTCCGCCATGCGCAGCGAGACCAAGTTGTTCGAATTCCGCAAATCCTATCGTGAGGGCCGCAAGGCGCAGCTTGCCGAGCGCATCACCCAGTTCGAACATGAAATCGAAGGGTTGAAGGCGCAGGAAGTCGCCTATGACAACGGTCTGGCCGTGCTGGAGGCGGAAATCATCTCGCAGAAATCTCTGCGGGAACAGGGCGTCGTCTCCGTGCAGCGGCTGAACAGCCTGCAGACGCAGGCCGCGACCTTCGGCGGCGAGCGCGGCGAAAAGATCGCCTATCAGGCGCAGACGGCCGGCCGCATCACCGAAACCAGGCTGCAGATACTGCAGATCGATCAGGAGTTGCGCACCGAGGTCGGGCGGGAGCTGCGGGAAATACAGGCGCAGATGGGTGAGTTCGTCGAACGCAAGGTGGCCGCCGAAGACGAGCTGAAGCGCATCGATATCATCGCGCCACAATCCGGCATGGTGCATGAAATGGCCGTGCATACGGTCGGTGGCGTGGTGACGCCGGCCGATCCGATCATGCTGATCGTGCCCGATGGCGACGAACTGGCGCTGGAGGTGCAGATCGTGCCGAAGGATATCGACCAGCTTCAGGTGGGGCAGAAGGCCATGCTGCGCATGACCGCCTTCAATCAGCGCGTCACGCCGGAACTGGAAGGCCATGTCAGCCGTATTGCGGCGGACATCACCACCGATCAGCGCACGGGCCTTTCCTATTATCTGGCGCGGATTTCCGTGCCGGTCTCCGAGCGGGAAAAACTGAACAATGCCCCGCTGGTCCCGGGCATGCCTGCCGAGGCCTTCATCCAGACCAGCGAAAGAACGGCGCTGTCCTATATCGCCAAACCGCTGACGGACCAGATCAGCCGCGCCTTCCGTGAGGAATAGGGCCCCGGCGACCGAGGAGTGCCGAGCCTTATAACCAGCCCAATGCCTTCGCCGCGCGGATCGCCTCCGCGCGGCGTTTGCAATCCAGCTTGCGGAACAGGTTGCCGAGGTGAAATTTCACCGTCACTTCCGAGATGTTGAGCGTCTGGGCGATCTTCTTGTTGGACATGCCGCTGGAGAGCAACTGCAGCATCTGCGCTTCCCGCTGCGAGAGCCCGCCATGCAGGGCGCGTGCCTGCGGCGAGTTGACCGAAGCGGCGAAAATCGACAGTGCAGCGCGGACATCGGAAGAGGTCTCGATGAAACCGCGGATGCGACGATTGTTGAGAAGCGGTGACAGGAACACGCGTTCTTCCGACAGGACACCGTTGCAGCCAAGCCGCGTCGCCGATTCAAGCGCGGTGAGGATATGGGCGCGGGCGGCGGCATTGTCGCGGCGCTGATGCGCGGCATAGCTCTGCCAGATTCGAAGCGCGACCTTTTCGCGGTTGGTGACCTTGGGATTGGCGATCATCGCGTCGATCTGCCGGGAGAGATAGGCGCGCGGCGTGAAAAGATGCACGGCATCGCGCAGCCAGGCCATGACATAGGCGATTTCATCGCGTCGCGTCAGCCGGGAAATATCCTCGTGGGCGCTTTCCACCCAGTTGCGGCCCATCGGCATGCGGATTGCCGAGAGCGTTGCGGCGGCATCCGCCCAGCGGTTGGCGTTCTGATAAGCGATGGCCGTCCTGATCTCCATCATCGCATGGAATTGCAGGCCCTCCGAAAGATGGATCCACAGGCCATCGAGAAAGCCTGTACGAACGGTCATAGGAAAATGGTCGATCAGCATCTGCGAGGCGTAAAACAGGGCGAACTGCATGAGGCTCGGCCATATCTCGGCAGCGGCGAAGTGGTCGAATTCATGTTCGACGAAATGCATGAGATCGCGCGGTTTTCCAGCCTCATAGGCAAGGCAGGCTTCCGCCAGCCGCAACATCCGGAACTCCTGCACCGCATCATGCGGCACCTGTTCCAGCCGCGCGCGCGCTTCCTGTGCTGCGCGGCGGGCCAGAAGCACATCACCGCTCATCAGCCGCAACACGATCTGGTGCAGGTGGATGAAGAATTCGAGCAGGGGCTGCCCGCCCATCTTGCGCAGATAGATAAGCGCGCGGGCGGCAGCCGCTTCCGCCTCGCGGAAATTGCGGCGGCGGATTTCGAATTCCAGCAGCGCATTATAATAGGACGCCCATTTGCCGTGATCGTACATCGGATAATCGGCCATGAACTCGCCGAGCCGCGTTATGACAGCGTCATTGGGCGTCAGGTCCTCGGCGATCATCAGGTTCAGCCGGAAGGTGCGGGCGGCGAAGGAAAACCGCGAACCACGGGCAAGCACCTTCAGCGGATCGAGGTAGTCCGAACCAAGGCTTTTGCCGAGCAGATGGCGCACACGCTGCAATTCGCCCTGTTTCAGCAGCGCGCGGGTGACGGCGAAGAGCACGGTTTCATTTGCCGCGATCATATCCTGCGAGAACCGCATGATGATGTCGCGAAACCGGTCGACGCTGCTCCTGTAGATCAGCTCACGGCCATCGGCGCGCTCAAGAATTTGCGCGGCATGGGTCTCGTAACCGCGGTCCAGCAACATGGCCATGGCGGCCAGCGAACGGCCCGCTTTTTCGAATGCCGAGGCGACCTCCACCACGGCGCTGCCGGCCTGCAATGTGGTCAGGCGTTCTTTTGCCGCGACGGTCAGAAGCCGTATCAGCGTGCGGTGATTTTCGGGCTTTCCCGTCAGAAAGGGCGGCAGAAGCCTGGTCCAGTCCGCATCGGGGTCTGCGGAGGGATTTTCGAGCCAGAAGGACAGTTCGACCGTTTGGGCCGGGGAAAGATGCGGCAGATAGCTTTCCCGCAGATAGTCGGCGCATAATGTTTCATCCGGCAGGCGCGCGAGCGACAGGAAGGCCGGCCACCCCGCATAGTCCTCAAGCGCCAGGTGCTTTTGCTCGGGCGGAAGGTCGTCTGCCTCATTCTGCCTGAATGCCAGTTCGTCCGATCCGATGGTGACCGCACCGCGATGCAGGATGTGCCGCGCCATGCCGCTGATCCGCTGGTCCGGCCGGCAGGCGATGATGACTAAACGCACCGACTCCAGAATGGGGGCGGGCATGCGCACCGCCCGCGCAAAGACCGGAACGTCCCAAAGCAGGCAGCCATTTGCCGCATCGTCCCCTTGCGGCTGGTGAGTGCGGCATATCTGCGTTCCCAGTTCCTTTGCGAGCATCTCCAGCAGCACGCTTTTTCCGGCGCCCGCCGGCGCGCGCAGAAACACCACGCCCGCGGTTTCGCTGGCGATGCGGCGGCAGAGGCGGGGGCGGGGCAGGAGCGTCATTGGAAAAGGGATAGGGCATCCGGATCAAAAAACCTATACTCATTCTTCAAAAAACTATACCTTTCGGCGATTGTTCAAACGGAGATGTGGTGAAAACTTGTGCTCAGGCAACCGATGCACAAGGAACGTTCCACCGATGCAGCAACATCCGCTGGTCGCGATTTTGAACAGGCTCGGCACTTTCGTGCTGGTGATGATCGCCCTGTCCATCATGATTTTCGTGCTCGCCCGCGTGGTGCCGGGCGACCCCGCCCGCATGGCGCTGGGGCCTGCGGCAACGCAGGAGCAGGTGGATGCGCTGCGCGGGGAGATGGGTCTCGATAAGCCGCTCGCCGTCCAATATCTCGACTACATCGGCAATGCCCTGCACGGCGATCTCGGTTTCTCGCTGGTGTCGCAACGCCCGGTGACTACCGATCTGGCGCAGACCGTTCCTGCGACCGTCGAGCTGGTGCTGGTCTCGGTCATCTTCATGTTCGCCGTCGCCATTCCGCTGGGTGTTATCACGGCACATTACCGCGACCGGCCGCTGGACCATATCGGCCGCATCCTGTCGCTCACCGGGGTGACGATCCCGAGCTTTCTTTTCGCCATCACGCTGCAATTGCTGGCCGCCCGGTTTCTCTCCGGCTGGCCGATCATTGGCAGGCTTGACCACGGGCTTGGCTGGCAGGGCGGCCCGACGGGCTTCATCCTGATCGACGGCACGCTGGCCGGACGGTTCGATGTGGTGCTGGATGCGCTGAAACACCTTGCACTGCCGGCATTTGCGCTTTCCATGGCCGGCATCGGCCAGATCACCCGCATCACGCGTTCCTCGATGATCGAGAACCAGCGCAAGGACCATGTACTCACCCTGCAAAGCTTCGGCGTGCCGGAGCGGGTCATCATCTTCCGTTACCTGCTGAAGCTCTCTTCCATCGCGGACCCTGCAAAGCTTCGGCGTGCCGGAGCGGGTCATCATCTTCCGTTACCTGCTGAAGCTCTCTTCCATCGCGCCGCTGACGATCATGGGTCTCGAATTTGCGTCGCTGATCGGCAATGCCTTCGTGATCGAGATGGTCTTCGCCTGGGGTGGTTTTGCTTCCTACGGGCTCAACGCCATTCTTCAGAAAGACCTTAACGCCGTGACCGCCGTGGTGCTGGTGGCCGGCCTGTTCTTCATCGTTGCGAACCTGATCGTGGATGTTCTGATCTCGATCATCGACCCGCGTCTGCGCCGCAAGGAGGCTCGCTGATGGCCGATATGAAAATGCTCGAACCCACCGATCGGGGCTTAAGCGCCGGTTACATGATGTGGTATCGCTTCAGTCGCAATCCGGCGGCGGTCATCGGCTCGTTGATCCTTCTGTCGGTGCTGGTATTGGCGGTCTTCGCACCCTGGCTTACGCCCTATCCGAAACATATCGGCGCGGTTGTCGATTTCCGCGCCCGCCATATGCCGCCGGATTTCGAACACTGGTTCGGCACCGACAAGGCCGGACGCGATATCTTTTCCCGCACCATCTTCGGGCTCCGCGTCTCGCTGCTTCTCGTCATCGGCGTGCTCGGCATTTCCGTTCCGGTCGGAACTGTTCTTGGCCTGATCGCCGGTTATTTCGGCGGCTGGACCGAAAAACTCATCAGCGGTCTGACGAATGTGATGCTGGCCATGCCGCCGCTCGTCATGGCGCTTGCGGTTTCCAACCTCCTGGAACCTACGCTGACGAATGCCATGATCGCGATCACGCTGCTGTGGTGGACCTGGCATGCGCGGCTGATCTATTCGGTGTCGAAGTCTATCGCCTCGGAAGACTATATCGAAGCGGCACGTCTTGCCGGTGCAGGCCCGTTGCACATCCTCTTCCGCGAAATCCTGCCCAATTGCGTTTCGGTCATATCGGTCAAGACGACGCTCGATGCCGCCTTCGTCATCCTGTTTGGCGCGACGCTGAGCTTCCTTGGTTTCGGTGTCAAGCCGCCGACGCCTGACCTTGGATCGATGGTCGCCGACGGGCGCCAGTTCATGCCGGATTTCTGGTGGGAAGTGCTCTGCCCCGGCGCGGCCGTG
>QFOL01000337.1 GCA_003241215.1 Agrobacterium fabrum | reverse complement strand
AGAAATGGCGCGAGTGACGGGGCTCGAACCCGCGACCTCCGGCGTGACAGGCCGGCACTCTAACCGACTGAGCTACACCCGCGCACCACAGACATTCATCTGCGTTTTCCGAGGGACAGGATGGCGCGAGTGACGGGGCTCGAACCCGCGACCTCCGGCGTGACAGGCCGGCACTCTAACCGACTGAGCTACACCCGCATCTCCTGACGACAGGAGCCAGTCCCGCCGCTCGAACCAGCCTCGGCCGTTCGATGAGCGGCTAACTACGGCGTTCGTGCGGGGGTGTCAAGCAGGTTTCACGACAAAAGAATAAGCTTCTTCATTTTGATCAGGAAAAACCTGAGGGCCTTTGAAGGCGAATGCCGCAAACGCCCTGTTTTGCGGGCTTTTCCCAACGAAAACAAAAAACTTGTCCACAGCCAGCGGCTTCCCCAGCGGTATTTCCACAGAGCCGTCAACGCGTCACTGGTTTCCGATTTTACCAAAAAGCCCGCAGTACCCGGCTTTTCCGCCCTCCCCCTGGACGGCGGAAAAGGCTGCCCCGAAAAAAAACAAAAAAACTTCACAAAAGCCCTTGCGGTTTTTTTCCGATCCGAATACATCACGGCCACCGACGCGGCGGACATGATCCGAGACACGCGAAGGGCGATTAGCTCAGTTGGTAGAGCGCCTCGTTTACACCGAGGATGTCGGGAGTTCGAGTCTCTCATCGCCCACCATTTTCCAAATCATCCAGATAGCTGCATAGTTGAGCCCGACGTTTGTCGTGACACGCGTTCTTTGATGTGAATTTCCAGCTTAAGAATCATTCCCCTACCCGCTGGCATGCGGATTATCGAAGCCGTATCCACGTTCTGGAGATGAGGAATCGCATTTTACGGTTCCCGTCTATGCCAAATCGGCACTTCTGTGCCACATTCCGACAGCTTTTCGGGTCTGTGTGCCACCCCGCAACATACCGAAAAATAAGCAGATTCAGACTTTTTAAAGAGATTTCGGGCATTATTTTCGAGCCGTTTCATGATGAGCGGTAGAAGTAATGGATGAAACCATGGTCGACGCGTTTGTAACACTCGCGCTTATTGCGCTGCCTGTTTATATTTTTTTTCGCTGGGTCCAGCAGGACTCGGAAAAAGGCAATACTCCCAAAAGCAAGAATTCCATGGGGCGGTGACCCCTTTGCGATCGGTCCTCGACTTTCCCCCGAAGTCCCCCGACAGCTCCCCGATGACCGACAACAAAGCAGCAATGTCAGCTTAACAGGCTGCGTCGCGAAACATCGCACCGAACAGGCACCCGCACCGGGTTGCCTCTGCCGCATAAAAAAGCCGGGCTATGCCCGGCTTTTCTCATTCATCGCGCCATCGGGATCGATCAGTTGATCGCCTTCAGATTGACGGTGAAGAACAGCGTCTCACCGGAGGAATCGTCCACGCCGTCATTGTCGGTCACGGCATAGGCCGTTCCTGCCTTGTCGAAGGTGAAACCTTCCAGCTTGTCGACGACGTAACCATTGGTCTGGGCCTTGAGGTCCGGCAGGAAGTCATGGGCTTCCTGCTTGGCCACCAGCGGCAGCTCGCCGCCGATCTTGCCCGGCTTCAGGTCGGCAATGGCGACACGATAGAGCTTCTTGATCTTGGCCTTGTCGCCGATCTGATTGTCGCGCTCGACGATATAGACATACTCGCCCTGCGCGGTGATTTCAGAAAGGCCAATCCAGCCGGCTTCGGTCTTGTCGAGCGGGTAACGCACGGCACCCCACTCCTTGGACTTCGGATTATAGGAGACGAGCTTCACGAAGCCTTTCTCGTCCGTACCCCATTCGCGCTGCACCGCCATCCACAGCGTGGCGTCATCGCCCTTGCCGATCATGGTCACGCCTTCGAAACCGAAGCGGGTCTCGCCGGCGAGAAGTTCCTTCGGCAGCGCGATCTCGGCCTTGATTTCACCCTTGGCGTTGACGTTGTAGAGCGCGTGCGGAACGAGCTTGGCGCTGTCGCCTTCCGAGGCCAGCCAGAAGCCGCCCTTGCCGTCGAGCGTGATGCCTTCGATGTCGAGTTTCTGAGCGGCGATGCCGTCACGCTTGATGCGCAGCACGCTGGTGATGGTGGCAGGCTTCTTCGTCGCGTCGATGGTGTAGATCGACGGCTGGTTGCCATAGACCGAGTCGGACACGGCATAGAGGATACCGGGCTTCTCGGCATCGCCGACCAGGCCCGAAAGAGCGCCCCAGCCGATCGGCGCGCCGTCGACGGTGGCGGAAACGAGCTGCGGATAGGCTGCTTCGCCCTCTGCACGCTCATAGAGCATGACATGCGAGCGGACGCCGCCATCCTCGATCAGATCGACCTCATTGGCCGTGGCAAGAAGATTGCGCGACGGGATGGCGACAGCGCCTTCCGGCGAAACGCCCGAAGGCAGCAGCTGCGTCAGCTGCGGTTCTGCGCCCGTATCCTTGTAAACCGCGACGATGGAGCCGCGCTCGGAAAGCACGAAGAAATATTTCTGGTCACCAAACGTCGCCGCTTCCAGGCCTTCCGGCTCGATGCCCTTGGCCCTGGAGCGCTTTTCCGGATAGTGGCCGATAGCCGCAACTGCGTGTTCGAGCGAGGAACCGGCTTCATAGAGAAGCTTGCCGGTCTTGTCGAAGATGGTGAAGCCGCGCGAGCCGCCCTGCCAGTCGCCTTCATTGGCGATGACGATGCGGTCATTGTCCAGCCACTTCACGGCGTCCGGCTCGCGCTTGCGGCCTTCCTGCTTGTCGGTGAATTTCAGCTGGCCGTCCGACTTCGTGTCGATGCCTTCGAGATCGACCGCGCCGGCGGAGAAATGCGTCTTCACCGTGCCGGTCTTGCCATCGATGATGACGATATGGTTGTTTTCCTGCAGGGTGAGCGCGATCTCGCCATTGGCGTTGATCGAAACGAATTCCGGCTCCGGATCCTCGGGGGAAATTTCGGCGAGACCGGTAACGTCGATCTTCTTCAGCGTCGCGCAGTCGGCAACACCGTCCTTCAGACCAACCGTTACCAGATAACCCGCCGGCATCTGCGGCAGGGCGCCTTCATTCACCTCTTCATCGCGCTCGTTTTCGATGGCGATGGCGGCAAAGGTCTTGTCAGGGGAAACGGCAACCGAATCGGGCTGGCCGCCGAGATCGCAGCTTGCATCGATCTTCTTGGTGGCGATATCGACGGTTACCAGCTTGCCGGACGGATTGGCGCGGTTTTCCGACGTGTTGACGCCGGCCAGAACCTTAAGGCCAGCGACGGCAACGGAGGTCGGCTCGCCTTCGAGCAGCAGGGCGCCGCCGGCCTTGGGGGCCTTGGCGTCGGTGATGTCGATGAAACCGATACCGCCGAGCGGGCTATCCGAATAGATCAGCGTCTTGCCGTCTTCGCTGGCGGTGATGATTTCAGCCGACGTGACGGACTTGGCGTCCTTGTCCGCGGGAAGATTATTCGCCACCGGGAAAGATGCAATGCGGTTGAAAACCGGCTCGGCAGCCGCCGGAAAGGCAGCGGATGTGAGCAGCGCAGCGGTCAAAGCCATGTGAGAAAATCGGAACGCCATTTTAATCCCCCTTTGGGTCCAGAAATACCCCATGGCTTCTGCGTCAAAGACATGACAGTGGCATGACATTTCCCTACGGGAGAATCAAAAAGCCCGGCTGCAGGAGCCGGGCTTTCGTGTTTATGCGCACATTCCGCGTTTCGAAACGCCGTGTGTCCGGATGGAAGCTACACAGGCATTCCCCTACTCTCATTCACATCTTGACCCGAAAATGCAGGCTGTCCGAAAAGAGTTTTTCGAAGCACCACCCGCTTTTGGTAACAATGCGATGGCGTCAGGGCGTCAAAACATGTTTCCTCGTGAACCTGAAAAACCGCTCGCCCGCCGCGGGCATTGCGATCTTCCGGAAACCTTACGAGTTGACGGCGTCCTTCAGGCCCTTGCCTGCGGAGAACTTCGGCACGTTGCGAGCCGGGATATCGACTTCAGCACCCGTGGAAGGGTTACGGCCCTTGGAGGCTTCACGACGGCTGACGGAGAAGCTGCCGAAGCCGGCGAGGCGGATGTCGCCACCGTTCTTCAGTTCGCTCTGTACGGTTTCGAATACGGCATCAACAGCGGAAGCAGCATCT
>QFOL01000336.1 GCA_003241215.1 Agrobacterium fabrum | reverse complement strand
GTATCCGGCATTCCCCGAGACGGAACGCCAAGTCTGAAATAGCCTTTTGAAAGGGCAATTATGCTGATCTGGCTCGTCGAACTGTCGGATAAAATTCAACTCTTCAATCTCTTCCGGTACATCACCTTCCGGGCGGGTGCCGCGATGTTCACCTCCGCGTTGATCGTCTTCCTGTTCGGGCCGGCCATCATCAATTCGCTGCGCGTGCGCCAGGGCAAGGGCCAGCCGATCCGCGCCGACGGGCCGCAGACCCATTTCAAGAAGGCCGGCACGCCGACCATGGGCGGGCTGATGATCCTTGCCGGCATTCTCGGCGGTTCGCTGCTCTGGGGCGATCTGTCGAATGTCTATGTCGTTGCCGTCTTGATGGTGACGCTCGGTTTCGGGGCCATCGGCTTTTACGACGATTATCTCAAGGTCACAAAACAGAGCGACAAGGGCTTTTCCGGCAAGGCCCGTCTCGGCATCGAATTCCTGATTGCGGCGATTGCCGTGTTTTTCATGATGAAGATGGCGCTGGCTTCCGCGCCGCATGGCGGCACGCTCGGCAGCTCCATCGCTTTTCCCTTCTTCAAGGAATTCGTGATCAATCTGAGCTACTTCTTCGTGCTGTTCGGTGCTTTCGTCATCGTCGGCGCTGGCAATGCGGTGAACCTGACGGATGGCCTCGACGGGCTCGCCATCGTGCCGGTCATGATCGCCGCCGCCACCTTCGGGGTGATCGCCTATCTCGCCGGCAACGCGGTTTTCGCCAATTACCTGCAGATCAACTTCGTGCCCGGCACGGGTGAACTCGCCGTCATCGTCGGTGCGGTCATCGGCGCGGGCCTCGGCTTCCTGTGGTTCAACGCGCCGCCCGCCGCCATCTTCATGGGCGATACGGGTTCGCTGGCGCTTGGCGGCCTGATCGGCTCCATAGCGGTTGCCACCAAGCACGAAATCGTCATGGTTATCGTCGGCGGTCTGTTCGTCATGGAAACCCTGTCGGTCATCATCCAGGTCTTCTGGTTCAAGCGCACCGGCAGGCGCGTCTTCCTGATGGCGCCGATCCACCACCATTTCGAGAAAAAGGGCTGGACGGAAAGCCAGGTGGTGATCCGTTTCTGGATCATTTCCGTGGGCCTCGCACTGCTCGGCCTCGCCACCCTGAAGCTGAGGTGAGCGATGATCCCGGTCACGTCGTTTAGAGGTAAGAAGGTCGCGCTTTTCGGGCTTGGCGGTTCGGGTCTCGTCACGGCCCGCGCGCTGGTCGCCGGCGGGGCGGATGTCGTTGCTTTCGACGACAATCCCGACAGTGTCGCCAAGGCTGAAGCCGAAGGTATCAAGACGGCGGATCTTCGGACGATTGACTGGCCGAGCTTCTCTTCCTTCGTTCTGGCGCCCGGCGTGCCGCTGACGCATCCGAAACCGCATTGGTCGGTCGACCTTGCGAAAGCTGCGGGCGTCGAGATCATCGGCGATATCGAGCTTTTCATCCGCGAGCGCCGCACCCATGCGCCGGATTGCCCCTTCATCGCCATTACCGGCACCAACGGCAAATCGACGACGACGGCGCTGATCGCCCATATCCTCAAGGCGTCCGGCCGCGATACGCAGCTCGGCGGCAATATCGGCACGGCGGTCCTGAGCCTCGATCCGCCGAAGGCGCAGCGTTTCTATGTTGTCGAGTGCTCGTCCTACCAGATCGATCTGGCACCGACGATCAATCCGACCGCCGGCATTCTGCTCAATCTGACGCCCGACCATCTCGACCGTCACGGCACCATGCAGCATTATGCCGACATCAAGGAACGGCTTGTTGCCGGCAGTGGCACGGCCATCGTCGGCGTCGATGACAGTCATTCGACGCTGATTGCCGACCGCATCGAGCGCGCCGGCGTCAAGGTCGAGCGCATTTCCAAGCGCAATGTCGTTTCCGAAGGTCTTTATGCCGAAGGCAGCCGTATCCTGCGGGCGCATGGCGGAACATCATCGCCGCTGGTCGACCTTGACGGCATCCAGACGCTTCGTGGCAGCCATAATGCGCAGAATGCGGCGGCGGCAATTGCCGCCTGCCTTGCTGTCGGTGTTTCCGAAGATGAAGTGCGCGCAGGCCTGAAGTCTTTTCCCGGCCTCAAGCACCGTATGCAGCCGGTCGGCCGGCGGGGCAATGTCACCTTCGTCAATGACAGCAAGGCGACCAATGCCGATGCTGCCGCGCCTGCGCTTTCGAGTTTCGACCGTATCTACTGGATTGCCGGCGGCCTGCCGAAAGCGGGCGGCATCACCAGTCTTTCGCCGCTGTTTCCACGTATCGCCAAAGCCTATCTGATCGGCGAGGCGGCGGCCGAGTTTGCGGCGACGCTCGGCGAAGCCGTGCCTTACGAAATATCCGGCACGCTGGACAAGGCCGTCCAGCATGCGGCGGCGGATGCGGAAAAAGATGCGACGGCCGGCAATATCGTGATGTTGTCCCCGGCTTGCGCAAGCTTCGATCAATATAAGAACTTTGAGATCAGAGGTGATTCGTTCGTCGCGCAGGTCGCGGCGCTCGATGGCATGACGATGCTGGTTGACTCTGGAAAAGGGGGCTGAAGGCCATGGTAAGCCGAGTTGATCGCGGTCCGGTCGCGGAGTGGTTCTGGACCATTGACCGTTTCTTTCTGGCGGCGTTCGTTGCGCTAATGGGCATCGGTTTGATGCTGTCCTTCGCAGCGTCGCCCGCAGTTGCCGAACGCATCGGTCTTAACAGCTTCTTCTTCGTCGAGCGCCAGGCAATGTTCATCGTGCCGTCGCTGGCGATCATGGTCGGTCTTTCCTTCCTGTCGCCGCGCCAGGTGCGCCGTGTGGCGGTCATCATGCTGATCGTTTCGCTGCTGATGATGATCTTCGCGCTGTTCTTCGGCATGGAGGTCAAGGGCGCGCGGCGCTGGATTTCCATCGGCACCTTCTCGATCCAGCCCTCGGAGTTCATGAAGCCGGCTTTCGTCATCGTCTGCGCCTGGCTTTTCGCCGAGCGGGCGCGTCATCCTGAAATTCCGGGCAATCTCTTCGCCATCATCACCTTCGGCATCGTGGCCGCACTCCTGATCGCCCAGCCGGACGTGGGTCAGACCATCCTGACGTCAGTGGTCTGGGGCGGCATGTTCTTCATGGCCGGCGTACCGTGGTTCTGGATTATCATGCTTGGCGGCGTCGGCCTTGGCGGCATTATTTCCGCCTATCTGCTTCTGCCGCACGTGGCCGGCCGTATCGACCGTTTCTGGACGGGCGAGGGCGACACCTTCCAGGTGGACACGGCGCGTGAGGCGATCATTCGCGGCGACTGGTTCGGGCGCGGACCGGGCGAGGGCATCGTCAAGCGCATCATCCCCGACAGCCATACCGACTTCATCTTCTCGGTGGCGGCGGAAGAATTCGGCATCGTCTTCTGCATGTTCCTCGTTGCGATCTTCGCCTTCATCGTGCTGCGCGGCCTGTCGCACGCCTTCAAGGAAAAGGACGATTTCTGCCGCTTCGCCGTGGCCGGCCTTGTGCTGCAGATCGGCATGCAGTCGATGATCAATATCGGCGTTAATCTGGAGTTGATGCCCGCCAAGGGCATGACGCTGCCGCTAATTTCCTATGGCGGTTCGTCGATGATGGCGATCTGCGTGACCGCCGGCTTCCTTCTGGCGCTGACACGCCACAGACCCGAAAAGCGGGCGCAGGAGCGGAGTTTCTTCCGCGTCGGTTCCGGCGTTCCCGCGGAGTAAACGATCATGAGCAAGGGTATTGTTCTTCTTGCCGCCGGGGGAACCGGCGGCCATGTGTTTCCGGCAGAAGCGCTGGCGCATACGCTGAAAGCGCGCGGTTATCAGGTGCATCTCGTTACCGACAGCCGCGCCGAGCGTTATGCCGGCAAGTTCCCGGCGGATGAAATTCATGTGGTGCCTTCCGCCACCATCGGCTCGAAAAACCCCATTTCCGTGGCGCGTTCGCTGTGGAAGCTATGGGTTGGTCTGCGCGCGGCGCGCCGGCTGGTGGCGAAGCTGAAGCCGGTCGCAGTTGTCGGTTTCGGCGGTTATCCCACCGTGCCGCCGCTTCTGGCTTCCACCGGGCTTGGAGTGCCGTCAATCATTCACGAACAGAACGCCGTGATGGGCCGCGCCAACAAGGCACTTGCCGCGC
>QFOL01000335.1 GCA_003241215.1 Agrobacterium fabrum | reverse complement strand
AAACCATTCTCGAAATACGCTTTGGCGCGGGCAACGCAGCCGGCAAGCATTGAAAGGCATCTTCATGGAAGTGAAAGTTTCCGGCATCACCAAGCAGTTCGACCGCTTTCCGGCGCTGAACGATGTGTCGCTCGACATTCGTTCCGGCGAGCTGATCGCGCTGCTCGGTCCTTCCGGTTCCGGCAAGACGACGCTGCTGCGTCTCATCGCCGGTCTCGAACAGCCGACGACCGGCCAGATTTTCTTCGGCAACGAGGACGCTTCGCACCGCACGGTGCAGGAGCGCAATGTCGGTTTCGTGTTCCAGCACTACGCCCTGTTCCGCCACATGACAGTGGCCGACAATATCGCTTTCGGCCTCAAGGTCCGGCCCTCCGCCAAGCGTCCGCCCAAGGCCGAAATCCGCAGGCGGGTCTCCGAACTTCTCGACATGGTGCACCTCTCCGGTCTTGAGAAACGTTACCCCTCGCAGCTTTCCGGCGGCCAGCGCCAGCGCGTGGCGCTTGCCCGCGCCGTCGCCATCGAGCCGAAGGTGCTGCTTCTCGATGAACCCTTCGGCGCGCTTGACGCCAAGGTGCGCAAGGAACTGCGCCGCTGGCTGCGCGAATTCCACGATCGCACCGGCCACACCACCGTCTTCGTCACCCACGATCAGGAAGAGGCGCTGGAACTGGCCGACCGCGTCGTCGTCCTGAGTCAGGGCAAGATCGAGCAGGTGGGCACGGCTGACGATGTCTATGACACGCCGAACTCGCCCTTCGTTTTCTCTTTCATTGGCGAATCCTCCAGCCTGCCGGTGACGATCCGCGACGGCCACGTGCTGTTCCAGGGTGAAAGCATAGGCATCGACGAGAACGGCTCTGGCGAGGGCGAGCTTTTCTTCCGCCCTGAAGATGTGGTGCTGACGCAAGAGAAGGACGCGCTTTACGGCAAGGTCACCACCTGCCGCCGCCTCGCGGGCACCCGCATCGCCGAAATCGACATCGCCAATAACGGCCACGAACCCTATCACCTCGAAATCGAAGTGCCGCTCAACGCCGCCGTCGCCGTGGGCGCGGAGCTACGATTCCGCCCGACGCGGTGGAAGGTATTCGGGAAGAAATAGGGACAAGTGACCGCAATTGACGGTCGCTGATCCGGCGCTCTCCCCAGTTCTCCGTCATACCGGCCTCGAGCCGGTATCCAGCCAGCCCAAGTCTTTGGGCTGAAAGGAGTCCTCTCGTCGCGCAGACGCGCGCCAGCTGGATGCCGGGTCATCCTCGGACTTGTTCCGGGGACCGGCATGACGGAAGAGACGTGTCACGAGCAACACAAGACGCCGAATTTATAGCGCTAGCATATCCCACACCCTCATTCCTGTGCTTGTCACAGGAATTTAGCCGACGCGCGTCTGCGCGGCGAAAAAGACTCCGCCCAGCCCAAAGACTTGGTCTGACTGGATCTCTGTGACAGGCACAGAGATGAGGGAGGAGGATGAGGCACAAAGATGAGGGAGAAGCTGCACAGAGATGAGCCAAGCATACGTACTCGCCCACAAATCCAAAAACGGAAAAGGGCCGCCGAAGCGACCCTTCCATGAGTTTGGTCCTGTTTACAGACCCGGGACTGTTTCTCAACGTTCCGAAGGCTAGAGGTTTTACGCCGAGGGTTGCCCCGTCGAAAACACACCCTTTCCATTGCCTGCACCAGAGACCGAAATCTCACTAGACATTGGATCACCTCCTTCCGATACGTTGAACATAATTAGAAGGTAGTACGATTCGTCAGTAATGCAAGAGGCGCTGTCACACGACCCGCATCACGATCTTGCCGATATGATTGCTGCTTTCCATCAGCCGGTGGGCTTCCGCTACCTCGTCCAGCGTGAACACCCGGTTGATAACGGGCGCGACCTGACCGTTTTCGACGAGCGGCCAGACCCGTGCGACGAGATCGTCGCGGATGGCGCGTTTTTCGTTGGCGGTGCGGGGGCGCATGGTGGAGCCGGTGACGGCGAGGCGTTTGACCATGATCGGCGTGAGGTTGACCTTCTCGGCCACGGCGCCGCCCAGAAGGGCGATGATGGACAGGCAGCCGTCCTTGGCAAGCGCCGCAAGGTTCTTTTCGAAATAGGCCGCACCGATCATGTCGAGAACGACATCGACGCCTTTGCCGCCGGTTTCGGCTTTGACGACTTCGGCGAAATCCTCTTCGCGGTAATTGATCGCGCGTTTGGCGCCGAGCTTCACGCAGGCTTCGCATTTTTCCGCCGAGCCTGCGGTGGCATAGACCTCCGCACCGAAGGTTTTCGCGAGCTGGATGGCCGTCGTGCCGATGCCGCTGGTGCCCCCGTGGATGAGCACGGTTTCGCCCTCGGTCAGGCCCGCCATCTGGAAGAGGTTGGCCCAGACGGTGAAGAAGGTTTCCGGTAGCGCCGCGGCCTTGACGGCGTCGTAACCCCTGGGAAAGGGCAGGGCCTGCCCGGCCGGCACGGTGCAATATTGCGCATAACCGCCGCCATTGGAGAGCGCGCAGACCCTGTCGCCCAACTTGAATTCGGTAACGCCTTCACCCAGCGCAACCACCTCGCCGGCGATTTCAAGGCCGAGGATCGGGCTCGCATCCTTCGGCGGTGGATAGATGCCCTGCCTTTGCGCGACATCCGGGCGGTTGACGCCCGCCGCCTCGACCTTCACCAGGACCTCGCCTTTCGCAGGCTTCGGCAAAGGCACCTGCGAAAGTCGCATCACCTCCGGGCCGCCATGGGAGGGAAGGTCGATGAAGCGCATTGTTTCGGGCAGGGTGATAGTGTCGGGCATGGCCAGGGGCAACTCCTCACGTGTCGGCGTCGCCTGAAGATGTAGGTCAGGGGCGCCGCTTAGGGAAGGGGGCCGTTTGCCGCGAGTGTCAATTTGTCTCGCCGAACACCCGCACCACGAAGCCGCCTTCGTTTTCCTTCGCGGCCGCCTTCACGCCGGCGATCTCGCTGCCGATCCGCTCGGGATTGGCGATGATCAGCCCCTTCGGCAAAGTCAGAACGCCGATCGAGCAGCGCAGCAGCGCGAAGTCCCGCTCGTTGCCGTGGCGGTCCTGGCCTTTCATGCAGCCGGCGGCGCGGTCTTCGTCCGAATAGAGTTCGGCGACATCGTCGTGGAAATCGCTGAGCAGCCGCTCGATGATTTCAGTCAGCTCTTCCATCGTCCAGTCACGCACGCCGATGAAGAAATCGTCGCCGCCGACATGGCGGAGAACTCCGAAGTGCGCGGTTGCATGGTCATCAAACCGTGGGGCTACGGCCTTTGGGAGCACATCCAGCGCGATCTCGACCGCATGTTCAAGGAAACAGGCCACAAGAACGCTTACTTCCCTCTTTTCATCCCTCTCAGCTATCTCGAAAAGGAAGCCGCCCACGTCGAAGGCTTCGCCAAGGAATGCGCCGTCGTCACCCACCACCGCCTCGAAGCAGGTCCCGATGGGAAGCTCGTCCCCGCAGGCAGATTGACGGAACCTCTCGTCGTCCGCCCCACTTCCGAGACGATCATCGGCGCCTGGCTCAAGGCCCGGCCGGGGATGCGCGACCGGGTGAAGGTCTTCACCAAGGTCGGCTCGGTCACCGGCGGCCCGCACGAGGGCGGATTGACCGAGGGCTATATCCTCGGGGCGGTCGAGAAATCGCTCGCGCGGCTCGGGGTCGAGGCGATCGACCTCTATTTCGCGCACTGGCCCGACCCGCTCGGCACCAGCTACGCCGAGACCCTCGGCGCCTTCGACAAGCTCATGAAGGCCGGCAAGGTGAAGGCGATCGGCGTCTCCAACGTCGACGCGACCGCGCTCGCGGCGTCGTTCAGCGAGGC
This sequence comes from Agrobacterium fabrum, assembly GCA_003241215.1. Taxonomy (GTDB): domain Bacteria; phylum Pseudomonadota; class Alphaproteobacteria; order Rhizobiales; family Rhizobiaceae; genus Agrobacterium; species Agrobacterium fabrum_A. The sequence goes on along the minus strand of QFOL01000335.1, from coordinate 328 downwards.
GGAGGCGAACGGCCTGCCCGCCTACCAGGTGCTCCAGCCCGAGTACAACCTCTACGACCGGGCCACCTTCGAGGGACCGCTCGAGGAGCTCTGTGTCGCGAAGGACGTCGGCGTCATCACCTATTTCAGCCTCGCCTCGGGCTTCCTCTCGGGCAAGTACCGCTCGACCGCCGACCTCGGCAAATCGCCCCGCGGCGGCGGGATCGAGAAGTACCTGACGCCGCGCGGCGACAAGGTGCTGACGGCGCTCGATGAGGTCGCCGAGGCGCGGGGCGTGGCCCCGGCCGAGGTGGCGCTCGCCTGGCTGATGGCCCGGCCGGGCGTGACG
>QFOL01000334.1 GCA_003241215.1 Agrobacterium fabrum | reverse complement strand
AGCTCTTGCCATCGCTGCCACCGGTATGGACGCCCAGCAGACCAATCTGGAAGTCATCGCCAACAACATCGCCAACATCAACACCACCGGTTACAAGCGTGCGCGTGCGGAGTTCACCGACCTTCTTTACCAAACCGAGCGCATGCAGGGCGTACCGAACCGCGCCAACCAGGCAATTGTGCCCGAAGGCGCCAATATCGGCCTCGGCGTGCAGACCTCGGCCGTGCGCAACATCCACACCCAGGGCAACCTGATCGAGACCGGCAACAAGCTCGACGTCGCGATCATCGGCCAGGGCTGGTTCCAGATCGAGGCGGCCGACGGTTCGACGCTCTACAGCCGCGCCGGCGCCTTCAACAAGAATGCCGACGGCAATCTGGTGACGGTCGATGGCTACAACGTCATTCCCAACATCAATATTCCGACGGATGCGCAGGACATCACCGTAACCCGTACGGGTCAGGTGACGGCCCGTATCGGCAACGCCGCTGATTTCACCGAGCTCGGCCAGCTGACCATCGCGAATTTCGCGAACGAGGCCGGCCTGAAGCCGCTCGGTGACAACCTCTTTGCCCAGACACCGGCTTCCGGCGACGCCGTCATCGGTGTGCCTGACGATCCGAGCTACGGCTACATCAAGCAGTCCTACCTCGAAGGCTCGAACGTCGACGCCGTCAAGGAAATCACCGACCTGATCACGGCGCAGCGCGCTTACGAGATGAATTCCAAGGTCATCACCACCGCTGACGAAATGGCGTCGATTGTCAGCAAGAACCTGAAGTAAGAACGGAAAGGCAGGCGAACATGAGGTTTGGCCGGAACAATAGCAGCTACAGAACGGCGCTCGTCCGTTTGTGCCTGGCGTCTGCCTTTTCACTGGGTGCGCTTGCGCCCGCATCGATGCCCGCTCTGGCTCAGGCGCCGATGGCGCTGGTTCCCGTGCGCACGATCTATCCGGGCGAGACGATCACGCCCGAACAGGTGAAGCCGGTGGAAGTGACCAATCCCAATATTTCCGCGGGTTATGCAAGCGATATCAGCGAAGTGGATGGCATGATCTCCAAGCAGACCCTGCTTCCCGGACGCACCATCCCCGTTGCCGCCCTGCGCGAGCCCTCGCTGGTGGTGCGCGGCACCAGCGTCAAGCTCGTCTTCACCATCGGCAACATGACGCTGATGGCCTCGGGAACGCCGATGACCGACGGCTCGGTCGGCGAGGTCGTGCGGGTGCGCAATATCGATTCCGGCGTCATCGTCAACGGCACGGTCATGAAGGACGGAACCATTCAGGTGATGGCGAAATGAGAGTGCTTCGTATCATAGCAGCGGCCATCCTGTTTTCGGCCCAGCCTTTCCTTTCGCCCGCAGCCCATGCGGATACGTCGCGGATCAAGGACATCGCATCGCTGCAGGCGGGGCGTGACAACCAGCTGATCGGTTACGGTCTCGTGGTCGGCCTGCAGGGCACGGGCGACAGCCTGCGCTCCTCGCCGTTTACCGAGCAATCCATGCGCGCCATGCTGCAGAATCTCGGCATCACCACGCAGGGCGGCCAGTCGAATGCCAAGAACATCGCCGCCGTCATGGTGACGGCCAACCTGCCGCCCTTCGCCAGCCCCGGCAGCCGTGTCGACGTGACGGTCAGTTCGCTTGGCGACGCCTCGTCGCTGCGCGGCGGTACCCTCATCATGACCTCGCTTTCCGGCGCGGACGGCCAGATTTACGCGGTCGCGCAGGGCGCGCTGATCGTCAACGGCTTCTCCGCCCAGGGTGACGCCGCGACGCTGACGCAGGGCGTCACCACCTCCGCCCGTGTGCCGAACGGCGCGATCATCGAGCGCGAACTGCCGTCGAAGTTCAAGGATTCGGTCAATCTCGTCCTTCAACTGCGCAACCCCGATTTTTCGACGGCGGTGCGCGTTGCCGACGTCGTCAACGCCTTTGCCCGCGCCCGTTATGGCGATCCGATCGCCGAGGCGCGCGATTCGCAGGAAATCGCGGTGCAGAAACCCCGTGTCGCCGATCTCACCCGGCTGATGGCGGAAATCGAGAACCTGACCGTAGAAACGGATACGCCGGCCAAGGTCGTCATCAACGAACGCACCGGCACCATCGTCATCGGCGCGGATGTGCGCATCTCACGCGTCGCCGTCAGCTACGGCACGCTGACCGTCCAGGTAACCGAATCGCCGCAGGTCATCCAGCCGGAGCCGTTCTCGCGCGGCCAGACGGCCGTACAGCCGCAGACGGATATCATGGCACTGCAGGAAGGCAGCAAGGTCGCCATCGTCGAAGGTCCCGACCTTCGCACGCTGGTTGCCGGTCTCAACAGCATCGGGCTCAAGGCGGACGGCATCATCGCCATCCTGCAAGGCATCAAATCCGCCGGCGCCCTTCAGGCGGAGCTTGTGCTGCAATGATGAAAAATCAGAAGAACGACGCTTTCCCGAATGGCCTCATCCGCTTCGCGGCCGTCGCCTCGCTGCTGTTCCTGCTGCCGGCCGCCGGCGCGGAAAGCCAGCAGAACGTGGTCTCCGAGCTCAGCACGCAGGATGAAATCCAGAAATTCTGCACCAACATCGCCGATGCGGCCCGCGATCAGCGTTACCTGATGCAGAAACAAGAACTCGAAAAGCTTCAGGCCGATGTCAACGAGCGCATCGCCGTGCTGGAGGACCGCAAGGCGGAATATGAGGACTGGCTGGCGCGCCGCGAGCATTTCCTCAATCAGGCGAAAAGCAACCTCGTCGACATCTACAAGACGATGAAGGCCGATGCCGCCGCCCCTCAGCTCGAAAAGATGCATGTGGAAATCGCGGCCGCCATCATCATGCAGCTGCCGCCGCGCCAGTCGGGTCTCATCCTCAGCGAGATGGACGCCCAGAAGGCCGCCACCGTCGCCGGCATCATGTCGCAGGCAACCGATAAAAACACTTCGAAGGATCCTTCATGAGCACGCGTCGCCTTCCGGCCCTCCTCCTGCCGCTCGCTTTGCTTGCCGGCTGCCAGAACAACCAGACCCTGAAGGAAATCGGCAATGCACCCGCGATGAGCCCGATCGGCAGCGGCCTGCAATTCAGCCAGACGCCGCAGATGGGTATGTATCCCAAGCAGCCGAAACATATGGCGAGCGGTTATTCGCTGTGGAGCGACAGCCAGGGCGCCTTGTTCAAGGATCTGCGGGCGCTCAACATCGGCGACATCCTGACCGTCAACATCCAGATCAACGACAAGGCCGATTTCGACAACGAGACCGAGCGCAACCGCACGAATGCCAGCGGCCTGAACTGGAAAGCCGATGCGCAGATATTCGGCTGGAACCCGAAGGCCGATTCCAGCATCAATTACGGTTCCGACACCGACACCCAGAGCAAGGGCAAGACCAAGCGTTCCGAAAAGCTGACGCTACTGGTGGCCGCCGTGGTGACCGGCATTCTCGAAAACGGCAACCTCATCATCAGCGGTTCGCAGGAAGTGCGCGTCAATCACGAAATCCGCATCCTCAATGTCGCGGGTATCGTCCGGCCGCAGGATGTCGACGCGCAGAACATGATCTCCTACGAGCGCATCGCCGAGGCGCGTATCTCCTATGGCGGCCGCGGACGCCTGACGGAAGTGCAGCAACCCCCGGTCGGTCAGCAGGTCGTCGACCTGTTCTCGCCGATCTGAAGCCGGCATACGGGAACGGGACTGACCCATGGAAAACGAACAGGCAGAGGGCGCGAAAAAATCCTCCCCTCTGGTCATGACCATCGCGGGCGTTGTTATCCTCACCCTGCTCGGCGCGGGCGGCGGCTGGATGGTGGGCGGCATGATCGCCCCCAAGGGTGCTGGCGGCGAGGCGGCTGCGAAGGCGCCGGAAGCCGCCGGTGAAAAGGGGGGCAAAGGCGGCGAAGCCATCGAGAAAATCTCCGCCGAGGCGAACGGCATCGTCCAGCTCGATCCCATCACCACCAACCTCGCCTATCCCTCGACGAACTGGGTGCGGCTGGAAGTGGCGCTGATGTTCAAGGGACCGGTCGAGGTGGGTCTGGCGGAAGATATCCACCAGGATATCATGGCCTATGTGCGCACCGTTTCCCTTCAGCAGCTGGAAGGGCCGCGCGGCTTTCAATATCTTAAGGATGACATTCAGGAACGAGTTGACCTGCGCTCTCAAGGGCGCGTA
>QFOL01000333.1 GCA_003241215.1 Agrobacterium fabrum | reverse complement strand
CCGGCGAGATCGAGGACAATGCCAGCTGGCGCGAGGCGCGTGTGGCCCAGGTCAGCGTGCCGGAGGCCGAGCTGGTGGCAAAGGTCCGCGAGATTCTGGAGCATCAGGCAGAGGACGTTCGCCGCGCCGCCGAAGGGCGCTGAAGCCATGGGGATCTTTGCGCTCGACCATGTTCAACTGGCGATGCCGGCTGGCCGTGAAAAAGAGGCGCGGGCTTTTTACGGGAGCCTGCTCGGCTTTGCGGAACAGGCAAAACCGGCCAATCTGGTTGCCCGCGGCGGCTGTTGGTTCAGCCGGGGTTCGATAAAACTGCACCTGGGCATCGAGCAGGATTTCCGACCGGCGAAGAAAGCCCATCCGGCGTTTCTGGTCGATGATTTGGCAGACTTGCGAAAAACACTTGAAACAGTTTTATGTCCATGATCCCTTCGGAAACCGCATCGAAATGATGCAGCCGCTCGAACCGTGACGAAAAGTACCGTTCCATGCCCCTGATCGACATGCCGGAATTTTCCGGAGAGCTACTGGAAGAATTCGCCGCGCGCCGCACGAGCCGCGTGAACACGCCTGTCATCCAGCCCGCCGAACCGTTTCTGGATATGGCCGGCGAGGATTTGCGCCGGCGCATCTTCATGACGGAGAGCGAAACCGGTGAGAGCCTGTGCCTGCGCCCCGAATTCACCATTCCGGTCTGCCTGCGCCATATCGAAACGGCGACCGGCACGCCGAAGCGTTATTCCTATCTCGGCGAAGTCTTCCGCCAGCGCCGCGAGGGCGCCAACGAGTTTTATCAGGCCGGCATCGAGGACCTAGGCGATACCGATATCGCCGCCGCCGATGCCCGTGCCGTCGTTGACGCCACCGGCATTCTGCAGCGCCTGCTGCCGGGCCGGGCGCTTGCGGTCACGCTGGGTGACCAGCAGGTGTTCGAGGCGGTGGTTGCCGCCCTTGGCCTGCCGCTCGGCTGGCAGAAGCGGCTGGTGCAGGCTTTCGGCGATATGGCGCAGCTCGACGCATTGCTGGAGAGCCTTGTGCATCCCAAGCCGATGACCGGCCTCGATGCCCGGGTCGCCGGCCTGCTGGCGACGGGCGACGAGGCGGTGCTGGTCGATTATCTCGATACGGTGATGCAGGAAACCGGCTATTCCACCAATGCCAGCCGCGCACCGCAGGAAATCGCCCGCCGCCTGCGGGAAAAACTGGCGCTCGCCGCCACACGCCTGCCGGATGAAAGCTTTGCGCTGCTCAAACAGTTCCTGGCCCTGAAGGCGCCGCTGCCGCAGGCCTCGCAGGTTCTGGCCGATTTTGCCGCAAAGGCGAAACTGAAACTGGATGGCGCGCTTTCCGCTTTCGATAAACGCGTCGCAGCGCTTGCCAATGCAGGTGTCGATCTCGAAACCGTCACCTATGGCGCGGCCTTCGGTCGTCCGCTCGATTATTATACCGGCCTCGTTTTCGAGGTGGTGGAAGCGGGTGGAGAAAGCGTGCTGGCCGGCGGCGGCCGTTTCGACAGGCTGCTGACCCTGCTCGGCGCACGGGAGAAAATTCCGGCCGTGGGCTTCTCGCTCTGGTTGGATCGCATCGAAGCGGTGCGCGGGAGCAACAGGCCATGATCACCATCGCATTGCCCTCCAAGGGCCGGATGAAGGAAGACGCCTCCGCCGTTCTGGAACGCGCCGGGCTGAAAGTCGCGGCTGTCGGCAATGACCGCTCCTATCGCGGCCGCATCGAAGGGCGCGACGATATCGAGATCGCCTATCTGTCGGCCTCCGAGATCGCCCGCGAGATCGGTGCTGGCACCGTGGATTTCGGCGTGACGGGAGAGGACCTCGTGCGCGAGGGACTGACCAATGCCGATGCGCAGGTGGAATTCTGCGCCCGCCTCGGTTTCGGCCATGCGGACGTCGTGGTCGCCGTGCCGGAAATCTGGCTGGATGTGGACAGCATGGCCGATCTCGGCGATGTCGCTTCGGAATTCCGCGCCCGCCATGGCCGGAGACTGGCGATCGCCACCAAATACTGGCGGCTGACGCAGCAGTTCTTTTCGCGCCAGCACGGCATTCAGCTTTATCGCATCGTTGAAAGCCTTGGCGCGACCGAAGGTGCGCCGGCCGCAGGGCAGGCGGATATCATCGTCGATATCACCTCGACCGGCTCGACACTGAAGGCCAATCACCTGAAAATCCTCTCCGACGGCATTATCGTCCGTTCGGAAGCCTGCTTTGTGCGTGCCCGCAAGGCGGAACACGACGGCGACGCGGCGGTTCAGGAGATCGCCTCGCGCATCAGTGCTGCGGTCTGAAGACGTAAAACAAAAAGCCGCCGGAGCGATCCGGCGGCTTTTTTATTGGTCGATCGGTTGTTTGGCTTATGCGTGGGCCACAGCCGCGCCGCGCTTAGCGTCGATGGAATAGGCGCCAGCGCCGAAGGCGGCAAGCAGGATGTAAGCACCGGCAAGGGTGATGTTCTTCACCATCATGATGCCGTTCAGCGTGTTGATCCAGCCAAGAGCGGGCTCAGGCCAGCCGGGAACGGCAACGGTGCCGCTGTGGAAAACCAGACCGGTGAAGACGCAGAAGACGGCAAGCGCCCAGGCGGCGATTTTGGTCTGGAAACCAGCGAGAATGGCAAGACCGGCGACGAGTTCGAACAGGCCTGCGAGGTAGGCAAGCGCGGTTGCGGCGGGCATGCCGGCGCCGGTGATCATGCCGGCCGTACCGGCCGGATCGACGAGCTTGCTGAAGCCCGAGGTGATAAAGATAAAGGAAAGCAGAATGCGGGCGATGAGAACGAGAACGTTCTGGCTGCTGGACATGGAAATCTCCGGTAAATAATCGGCGTGTCGCCGGTTGAGCTGCAAGGCGATGTCTGGAGATATCAATGACCGAAAATCATTCGCTCATAAAGATGAACAATAGAAGACAAATTGTCTTCACTTTGTGAACGGTCCCGGGCGCCTGTTCGATGATGTTTAGGCGGCGAAGCGAATATCTTCGAAGCGCGGAAACAGGAAAAGTCCTGATATGCGCCCCTGCTGGCCGTCTTCGAAGCCGGAGGATTCGCCCATGCAGATGACCGGCTGCCGCATTGCCGGCAAGATGGAGAGGCCGGTTGAAAAACAGAAACGTGAGGGCGCATTGGAAACCTGCTCGAACAGTTCCAGGACGCGGGCGTGGTCGGCGCGGTCGTAACAGCGCACAAGGCTGAGCAACCCGCACTCGCCGGGCGGCAGGCCGTGCATGAATGATGCGTGTTCGCCGAGCCGGATGACGCCGCTCGCAAGATCGCTGCTCCACTCCTCCGAAATGAAGAAATGCGACAGGGTCCGCGGATCGGGCGTGGTTGTTACCGCCGCAGGCAGAGCATCGTTGCGTCTTGATATTTCAAACAAATCGCGCCCCCGCATGAACACGTGCCAGCGCCGCCGTTTCCAGCGCCGCTGTCAGGTTGAACCTTTACCGCCACCCGCAGTCGAACGTGTCTGCCAGGCATCGAAACCCCTTCAATGCCCCGCCGTTCCGTTGCGGAACCCTTACGGGGGCTGACTTATAGTTTATTTTCCCCTACCTACAACAACCAGCCAGTGAGAAAATCAAAAATATTATGTATTTCTTCTTCAAAATCGCGAGATTTGCGAAAAAGCACAACTAAATAGCGCACTTATAAGCCGCTCCAAGTGAAAATCACCCCCTTGTGGGGTGGTGATTCGCTCATGACGCCGTCGCATTATTGCATGGTGCGGAGAAAAATAGCCGGATAAAATCGCGCCTGTTCCAAAACGGGACAATATTCGAACATCTTGAATACCTCTAAAGCCGTGTGCCTGTAATTCTAGGGAAATGTAAGCAGGACACAGCGGTTATTTGTGCCGTTGCATAACGCCTTCGTCATTCCGCTTCAGGCCTGGATCAGTAAGGGGGACATCGCCAATTATCGCAGGCGGCGCCAAAACCATCATCCCTTTTTGGCATGCTCCAGGAAATTAAACCACTGCTTGCGACACCGGGCCGCTTAAGGGGCATGGACGGCAAAGAAAAAGGGCGATCCGAAGACCGCCCTTTCCTTATTCCGGTAGCAGGACTGATTAGAAGTCCATGCCGCCCATGCCGCCGCCCGGCATTGCCGGCATTGCGGCTTCCTTCTTCGGAAGCTCGGCGATCATGGCTTCGGTGGTGATCAGCAGCGAAGCAACCGAAGCTGCGTTCTGCAGAGCCGTGCGAACAACCTTGACCGGGTCGACGATGCCGAGCTGGATCAGGTCGCCATATTCGCCGGTCTGGGCGTTGTAGCCGTAGTTGTCTTCGTTCTTGTCGAGGATCTTGCCAACAACGATGGAAGCTTCGTCACCAGCGTTTTCTGCGATCTGGCGAACCAGAGCCTGCAGAGCCTTGCGCACGATGTTGATGCCAGCTTCCTGGTCGTCGTTTGCACCCTTGGCGGTGATCTTCGTGGAGGAACGCAGCAGGGCAACGCCGCCGCCCGGTACGATGCCTTCCTGAACGGCAGCGCGCGTCGCGTTGAGAGCGTCGTCGATGCGGTCCTTCTTTTCCTTCACTTCGACTTCCGTCGAACCGCCAACGCGG
>QFOL01000332.1 GCA_003241215.1 Agrobacterium fabrum | reverse complement strand
CTAGGCATCCGCTTCTGAAGGCTGCTCCATACTCGACGTCATCCTCGGGCTTGACCCGAGGATCCATCGCGCGTCAGGTTGTGGATCCTCGGGTCAAGCCCGAGGATGACCAAGGAGAGGTCGGACACCTGTTGCGGCAGCCTGCCAAGCCACGGGGAGCTTTCACCATTTTCGAAAAACCGCCAACGTGAAATCCCTGTCCCTCATCCTTGCCCTTCTTCTGGCCTTGACGCTCGCCATCGTCAGCCTGTTCGTCGGCGTGAGCAACGTTTCGCTCACAACGCTTTTCGCACCGGACACGAGTGCAGACGCGCTGCGCGTGCTGCTCGTCAGCCGCATTCCGCGCACGCTGGCGCTGATACTGGCCGGAAGCTCGATGGCGATTGCCGGGCTCATCATGCAGATGCTGGTGCGTAACCGCTTCGTGGAACCTTCGACGGCGGGCACCACCGAATCCGCCGGCCTCGGCCTTCTCACCGTCACCCTGCTGGCGCCGGATACACCAATCTTCGGCAAGATGCTGGTGGCCGCCGTTTTCGCGCTCGCCGGCACCGCGCTGTTCCTGCGTATCCTGCGGCAGGTGCCGCTGCGCGACGTGCTGCTGGTGCCGCTGATCGGCATCATGCTCGGCGGCGTCATCTCCGCCGTCACCACCTTCTTCGCTTATCGTTTTGATCTGCTGCAATCGCTGGGCGCATGGATGACGGGGGATTTTTCCGGCGTGCTGCGCGGCCGTTATGAATTGCTGTGGATCGGCTTCCTTTTCGCCATCGCCGCCTATCTCGCCGCCGACCGCTTCACCGTGGCCGGCATGGGCCGCGACTTCACCACCAATCTCGGTCTGAACTATCGCCGGGTCATGGCGCTCGGCCTCACCATCGTCTCGCTGGTGAGCGCCGTCGTCGTCGTCACTGTCGGCATGATCCCCTTTCTCGGACTGATCGTGCCGAATGTCGTCAGCCTGATGATCGGCGACAATATGCGCCGCTCCGTGCCCTGGGTGGCGACGCTCGGCGCGGTCTTCGTACTTTCCTGCGATATCATCGGCCGGACCGTGCGTGCGCCTTACGAAATACCCATCGGAACCGTGGTCGGCGTCATCGGCAGCGCGCTGTTCCTCTATCTTCTGCTGCGGAAACGCCACCATGCGTGAGAGACATCCTGACCGGCGTGCAAAAACCGTTCTGCTCGTGCTTGCGGCAGTCGCACTCATCTCCATGGCCGCCTTCATGACGCTCGGCGCCAGGGGCAGCTGGAGCTTCGTGCTGCCGTTTCGCGGCATCAAGCTTCTGTCGCTCTTGCTGGTGGCCTATGCCATCGCGGTCTCAACCGTGCTGTTCCAGACGGTCACCAACAACCGCATCCTCACCCCTTCGGTGATGGGTTTCGATTCGCTTTATGTGCTGATGCAGACCGGGCTGATCTTCGTCTTCGGCTCGGCAACGGTTGTCATGATCGATCCGCAGCTGAAGTTCATTGTTGAAACCGCGCTGCTCGTCGCCTTTTCCGCCCTGCTCTATCGCTGGCTTTTCGTCGGCGCGGAACGCAGCCTGCATCTTCTCGTGCTGGTGGGCATTGTCTTCGGCGTCTTCTTCCGCAGCCTCTCGGGCTTCATGCAGCGCGTGCTGGACCCGAATGAATATACGGTGCTGCAGGATGTGCTGTTCGCCAGCTTCAATTCCATCGATCCTACGCTTCTTGCCGTCTCCGCCGTCATCATCGGCGTGGTGACCATCATCGGGCTCAGGCTGATGCACACGCTTGACGTCCTCTCGCTCGGCCGCGCAACGGCCATCAGCCTCGGGGTCGAATACAAGCGTACGGTCACCATCATCCTCGTGCTGGTCTCCGTGCTGGTCGCCGTCTCGACCGCGCTCGTCGGCCCGATCATGTTCTTCGGCCTGCTGGTCGCGGCGCTGGCCCATTATCTCACCGGCAACGGCAAACACGCCTATGTGCTGCCGGCGGCGATCCTTGTCGCCGTGATCTGCCTCGTCGGCGGCCAGGTGGTGCTGGAGCGGGTTTTCGCCTTCGATACGGCGCTGTCGATCATCATCGAATTTCTGGGCGGCATCGTCTTTATCGGTCTTATTTTGAAGCGGGGTGCGCGATGATCATCGCCAGTCAGATCAGCAAATCCTATGGCGACAGCCTCGTCGTCGACGGCGTCTCCGTCTCCATTCCGGCAGGCGGCGTCACCTCCATCATCGGGCCGAACGGCGCGGGAAAATCGACGCTGCTCTCCATCGTCGCAAGGCTGATGTCGATGGATGCCGGAACCGTGACCGTCGACGGGCTGGATGTCACGAAAACCCCTTCCGATACGCTGGCGAAGCGGCTCTCCATATTGCGGCAGGACAACCACATCTCCTCGCGCCTGACGGTGCGCGATCTCGTCGGTTTCGGCCGTTACCCCTATTCCAAGGGCCGTCCCACCATCGAGGACAAGGTCCATATCGACCGGGCGCTGGAATATCTTCATCTCGAAACCCTTGCCGGCCGGTTTCTGGACGAACTTTCCGGCGGCCAGCGCCAGCGCGCCTTCGTGGCCATGGTGCTGTGCCAGGATACCGATTACGTGCTGCTTGATGAACCGCTCAACAATCTCGACATGAAACACGCCTCCGGCATGATGAAGATCATGCGCCGCGCCGCCGACGAGCTGAAGAAGACCGTCGTTCTGGTGCTGCACGACATCAACTTCGCCTCCTGGTATTCAGACACCATCATCGCCATGCGCGAAGGCCGCATCTGCCATCAGGGGCCGGCGGAAGAGATCATTCGCCCGGACGTCCTCAAGGACATCTACGACATGCCGATCCGCGTCAATGAGATAGACGGCCGGCGCATCTGCCTGTTTTACGAATGACATGATGATTGTGCAGGATTTTTGCTGTCCCGGTGCCTGGCATGGAACAGGGCCGCAGGCCCGGACGTTAAACGACGGACTTTTCCAAAGCGGCATTCCGTCCGCAACTTCAGGAGACATCGATGAAGACGCACAAGACGAAGAACGACCTGCCTTCCAACGCCAAGTCGACCGTGATCGGCATTCTCAATGAATCGCTCGCTTCCGTGATCGACCTTGCGCTCGCCACCAAGCAGGCGCACTGGAACCTGAAAGGCCCGCAGTTCATCGCCGTCCACGAGCTTCTCGATACGTTCCGCACGCAGCTCGACAATCACGGCGACACCATTGCCGAACGCGTGGTACAGCTTGGCGGCACGGCGCTCGGCAGCCTGCAATCCGTCTCCTCGACAACGAAACTCAAGGCCTATCCGACCGATATCTACAAGATCCACGACCATCTCGACGAATTGATCGAGCGTTATGGCGAGGTCGCGAACATGATCCGCAAGGCGATCGACGATTCCGACGAGGCGGGCGACCCGACGACGGCCGACATCTTCACCGCCGCCTCGCGCGATCTCGACAAGGCGCTGTGGTTCCTCGAAGCACATGTACAGGAAAAGAGCTGAGCGGAAATCCACCACCCAATAACAAAGCGCCCGGATGGTCCGGGCGCTTCTTTTTCGTTCAAGCGTCAGTGCCGCCGCAGAACGGCAAGCCCGATGTCCCGCAGCATCTCATGATCGAGAATGCCGCGCTGGGCGCTGCGGATAAGAACCGCTGCGCACTCGTTGGCAACGTGGCTGCTGCGATCTTGAAGGCACTCGAAACATACGCCATCGAAAATATTCTGCAGATCGGTGATCTGCTCCGGCGACAACTGCGCGCCAACCCGTTCAAAAGCTGCATACGACAAGGCTCATCCTCCTGATGATATGCCAAGTATCGTTTCTTCTTTTCGTGGACATGAAATTTGTACACCCGAACGAATCACTTGTCGAATCAGATTTTAACCAAATGTAAACAGGTTATTTTCTGGGCCTCCCGTCGGCCTGCCCTGTCGTGAAAGAGGCATAAAGGCAAACCGAAACAATATCTTCGCCCAAAACGCCGCCGGCGCGGGCCGTGGCTGCCTCCGGCATTTCGGAGAAATCCGCACACAGACGGATTTCCACCGAAACCGCAAAAGAAACTGTTGCATTCCAAAAACGATTGAGCGATATAGCACCCGTCGCCGCTTCGGCGGCCCACGGTTCAGCGAACTACCCCGGACCGGTGGATTTGAGCGGGTGTAGCTCAGGGGTAGAGCACAACCTTGCCAAGGTTGGGGTCGAGGGTTC
>QFOL01000331.1 GCA_003241215.1 Agrobacterium fabrum | reverse complement strand
GGGCCGTGACCGTTACCAGGGTTACGTCAATGCGCTGCGCAAGGCCGGCATCGAGGTCGATCCGAACCTGCGCATTCCCGGCCCGCGCTCCAAGCAGGGCGGTTTCGAGGCGGCCGTGCATTTCCTCTCCCTGCCGCAGAAGCCGACGGCGGCCGTCTGCTGGAACGATCTCGTCGCCATCGGTCTCATGAACGGCATTTCCCGCGCCGGTCTGGTGCCGGGCGTCGATATTTCCGTCACCGGCTACGACGATCTGGAAGAGGCGGCGATTGCCACGCCGGCGCTGACCACCGTTTCCAACGGTCAGGCCGAGGTGGGGCGCCTGGCGGCCCGCGCGCTGCTGGACAGGCTGGCGGGCAGCCACGAGCCTGACGGCATTCACCTCATCAAGCCGGAAATGCGCATCCGGCAATCGACCGGGCCGGTGCGGCCGCGGGTGTGAGGCTTCAAACGATGGGAAATGGTGTGCATTCTGTGCATTGCACCTTTCCGTCATTCCGGCCTTGAGCCGGAATCCAGCCACCGCGTGTCCACGCGGTGAAAAGACTCTCTCAGCCCAGGGACTTGGGCTGGCTGGATGCCGGATCCAGTCCGGCATGACGGTGAGGGTGCTTAAAAAAATCGGCATGAAACTTCCGTCTGCCCCCATAGCATCCCCTTATTGCCCTTTTCACGACCGTCTTTGTTTGAAAGGATCGCCGCCCAGAGGAAGCGGGATGGCGAAAGGTTCGCCTGAAGCCCGCTCCGGCTATCGGAATGTTATCAGGAGGAATATCCGCTCATGTCTGACAAAAAGGCCGTCGTTCTCGTTCCCGGCAAGATAAACCCGCGCGTTCTCGAACGCCTCGAAGGCAAGGTCGAGATCGTGGCAGTGCCTGCCGGCGCCGAGCCGGTTCTGCCTGTGGGTGCGGCCGAGCGCGTCAATGCCATCGCCGTTTCCGGCGTCGTCAACGCAAAGTGGATCGATGCGCTGCCGAAGCTCGAGATCATCGCCAATTTCGGCGTGGGTTATGACGGCGTCGACGCCAAACATGCCGCCACGCGCAACATCGTGGTGACCAATACGCCTGACGTGCTGAATGACGAGGTGGCCGATACGACGATTGCGCTTTTGATCAACACCGTGCGCCGTCTTTATCAGGCCGAGACCTGGCTTCGCGACGGCAAATGGGTTGGCGAAGGCCCGTTCGCGCTGTCGCCGTTTTCGCTGCGCGGTCGCAAGGTCGGCCTGTTCGGCATGGGCCGCATCGGCCAGGAAATTGCCAAGCGGCTGGAGCCTTTCAAGGTGGAGATCGGTTATCACACCCGCAGCAAGCGCGATGGCCTCCCTTACACCTATTACGGCTCGCTGAAGGAGATGGCGGAAGCGGTCGATATATTGATCTGCATCGTGCCCGGCACGCCGGAAACGCACAAGGCGATCAACGCCGAAATCCTGACGGCGCTTGGGGCTCAGGGCGTGTTCATCAATGTCGGGCGCGGTTCCAGCGTCGATGAGGATGCGCTGCTTGAGGCGCTTAAGAGCGGTGCTGTGGGGGCTGCCGGTCTCGATGTGTTTTATGCCGAGCCGAAGGTGCCGGAAGCCTTCCTGTCGCTGCCGAATGTCTCCCTGCTGCCGCATGTCGCCTCCGCCTCGGTTCCGACGCGCAACGCCATGGCGGATCTGGTGGCGGACAATATTCTCGGCTGGTTCAGGGACGGCAAGGTGCTGACGCCGGTGCCGGAAACGCCGATCAAGGGGTGAGGCTTTGGGGAAGGGGCGAGGGCTGCGAAGAGCAGCCTTCGACGTATAAGACTAGGACGAAGGCTCTACCCTCTCTTTCGTCATCCTCGGGCTTGACCCGAGGATCCACAACCAGCCTAACCATGGATCCTCGGGTCAAGCCAGAGGATGACGTCGCGGGGGCGGCAAAGTTCCAGGGTTGTCCCGGAGATGGCCCCAAGTGAGCGGTAAAGTTACCCCCAACCCCTCGGTAGATGACGTCGAGTGGGGAGGCCTTGCCGCCACCCCACGAATGCTTTCACCTATTCCGCAATCTCCGCGCTTCCCACCCAGCGCCCTTCGGCAAACGATCGGGCCATGGCATGGATGCTGCGCTCGATCTTCAGGCCTTCCTCGAAATCGATGATATGGGCCTTTTTGCCCTCGATTGCCGCGATCAGTTCCCGGCATTCGATCACCTTCAGATCGTTGAAGCCGAGGCCGTGGCCGGGGGCGGGGATGAAGCGGTCATAGGGCTTGTGGTGCGGCGCGGTGAGGATTGTTCTGAAACCCTGCTCCTCCGGGCGTCCATCCGTGGTGTAAAGCTGGAACTCGTTCATCCGCTCCTGATCGAACAGGATCGAGCCGGTGGAGCCGTAGATCTGGATGGCGATGCGGCCCTTGCGGCCCCAGGCGGAGCGGTTGGCGATGAGCACGGCGGAAATGCCGCCTTCGAGCTTCAGCAGCACGCTGGCAAGATCATGTGTTTCGACGGCACGGTCGCCGCCGCCGGCAAGCGGGCGGGTCTCGTAAGGTTTCACCATGTCGGTGATGGCGCTTTCGGCATGGCCGAAAAGGGCGAAGAGCAGCGACAGCGGGTGCACGGCAAAATCGTCCAGCGCGCCGTAACCGGAGGAGGCTTCGCTCTTCCAGTAGAAGGGCTGGGTGGCATCGGCCATGAAGTCCTCGTCCATTTCGGCGCGGACATGATAGACCCTGCCGATGGCGCCTTCGTCGATCAGGCGGCGGATATGGCGGATGACGGGGTTCTGAATATAGTTGTAGCCCATCGCCGCTGCCTTGCCGGACCGGCGGGCCGCATCGCGCATCTTCACCGCGTCAGTGAAGGCGGGGGCCATCGGCTTTTCACACCAGACATGTTTGCCGGCCTCAAGGGCGGCAATCGCCATTTCCGGGTGGAAGGCGTTCGGCGTCGTGACCGAGATCACGTCGATCTCGGGGTCGGAAAGCAGGTCGCGCCAGTTGCCTGTGGAGCGGGCAAAGCCGAATTCGGCGGCTTTCTTCGCGGCAAGCTCGGAATTGACTTCCGCGAGCGTCACGAGGCGAGGGCGGTCCACATCGCCGAAGACGCTGGTGACATTGTTCCACGCCAGCGCGTGGCATTTGCCCATGTAACCGGTGCCGATAAGGCCCACGCCAAGAGCGGCCATGGTATTCTCCTCCCGAAATTATTTGAATTAATTCAATTCGTTAATTGCGTTTGTTGTTTGCCGATACAGTCTCAAGACGTGTCTTCGCGCACTCCCTCATTCCTGTGCTTGTCACAGGAATCCAGCCGACGCGCGTCTGCGCGACGGAAGAGTCCTTTCAGCCCAAGGACTTGGGCTGGCTGGATCCCTGTGACAGGCACAGGGATGAGGAGGCGGCGGTGTTTGCCTGAAATGCCTTAAGGATTATCCCGCTTGAAAATCCAGTCATGATCCGGGTGGTTCTTGAAGCGCCATTTGCGCATCGGCCCGGCCATCACGTTCAGATAATACATCTCATAGCCATAGGGCGCGCCGCAGGGGTGGTGGCCCTTGGGCACCAGCACGACATCGCCGTCCGACACCGCCATGGTTTCGTCCAGCGAACCGTCTTCGGTAAAGACACGCTGGAAACCGAAACCCTGAGCCGGGTTGAGGCGATGATAATAGGTCTCCTCCAGATAGGTCATGTCGGGGTAGTTATCCTCATCATGCCGGTGCGGCGGATAGGACGACCAGTTGCCCGACGGCGTGAAGACTTCCGTTACCAGCAGGCTGTCGGCCACATCGCGTTCTTCCATGGCGATGGGGAAGATGTAACGCGTATTGGCGCCCTTGCCACGCTCCGTCAGCTGCACGCCGTTCGGGCCGATCTGCTGCGCCTCGCGGCTGCCTTTTTCGCCGGGTGCGGTGCAGACGCCGATGGTGCAATCGGTCGTGGCGGTCAGCGACCATTCGGAGCCTGCGGGCACGTAGACGCAGTGCGGCGGCTTACGTTCGAACACATTCATGCGGTCGCCGAGTTCACCGAAATCCTTCCCGCCGGCGGAAATCGTCGCCTTGCCTTCCACCAGCACGAGGATGACTTCGGTATCGCCGGTGTTTTCCGCCGCCGTCTCGCCCGGCTTCAGGCGGTAGAGGCCGAAACCGACATAACCCCAATCCGCGCTTTGGGGCGTGATATCGTGCACCTTGCCGCTGGTCGCGACCGGCTTGCGCAGAAGTGAGGTCATGGTG
>QFOL01000330.1 GCA_003241215.1 Agrobacterium fabrum | reverse complement strand
CAAAGGCCGAATGTCGGATGTCTCGATATCGGAAATTTGGCGCGCTTATACATGCCCAAACGGGCTTTGACCAGCCCTGACGCGCATTTTTTCCGATTCAACGGAATCAGCGCGGCAAGCTGCCCTTAGGCATCACAAATCGTGGCTCATGTCTTATCGAAAGCGACCAGTTCCTTGAAGTGGTTCATGTCCCGGAATTCACAGAAAGCTGGTGGCCGCATTTCAATAACCGGCGCTGCGGCGCGCAACTTTTCCAGCTCCTCGTCGAGCATCGCCTGCCAGCGCGGCAGGCACTCCGGCGCAAACCAGCGGATGATGTAGGACAGGGTGATGTGAAATTCGTAAGTGTCATGAGCAGGATGTCGGTAGCCGAAGAAATCGGCGAATGTATCCCGCCAGAGAGCCACGATCCGATCGTCCTCGGCGGTTACGCCCTTCATCACCAGCCCCACCGGGCGCAGGCCCGTAACCTGCATGTTGAAGGCCGGCAAAGCTGGAAAGGCGGAAAGACGGTCGCGATAGTAGTCCGTCATCACATCGACCGACGCATCGAGCGGCATTTCGTTCGGCCAATAGGGAAGCGTGCGCCGCAAATCGTTGACACCCTGGAATACCGTCATGTGCAGGCTGGAAATAGGGGTGAAGGCGAGCTGCGGCGCCTCGGCCATATCCAGAAAACGCTGGTGGGTCGCAATGATCGCCTTTTCAGTCTGCGATCCCTCGACAAGATGGCAGACGACCGTGTTGCCCGAGTCGGGCAGAAACTCGCCATCCGCGTTGAAGCGGCTGCCGAGATGGCGCGGCGGCTGATCGTGGTTGGCGGCGGAAATATAGTCGAGATCTTTCGAGACGCGCGGGGCGTGCATGGGAAACTCCTTGTGAGACGTTTCCCCTAGTCCCCGCACGCGACAAAGCAATGACATCCGCCGGTCATTGACCGATCAATGCGCCTCATCCCAATTGTCAGCGGCGCGGGCATCCACCTTGAGCGGCACCTTCATGGAAATCGCCGGCATGGCGGCATTTTCCATGACCGAGACAACGACCGGCAGGGTCTTTTCGATTTCCGCTTCCTCGACTTCGAAGATGAGTTCGTCGTGCACCTGCAAAAGCATGCGGGCGGAGAGTTTTTCCGCCTCCAGCGCCGGCTCGATACGGACCATCGCACGGCGGATGATATCGGCGGCCGAGCCCTGGATCGGCGCATTGATGGCGGCGCGTTCGTTGAAGGCTTTCACAGACGGGTTGGAAGAGCGGATTTCCGGATAATGGGCGCGGCGGCCGAAAATCGTTTCGACATAACCGTTTTCGCGGGCAAAGGCCTTGGTTGCCTCCATGTAATCGCGAATACCCGGAAAACGCTCGAAATATTTCTTGATATAGTCGCCCGCCTCCGAGCGCGCGATGCCGAGCTGATTGGCGAGACCGAAAGCGGAAATGCCGTAGATGATGCCGAAGTTGATGGCCTTGGCGCGGCGGCGCACTTCCGACGGCATGCCTTCCACCGGCACGCTGAACATTTCCGATGCCGTCATGGCGTGAATGTCAATGCCGTTTTCGAAGGCGTTGCGCAGTTGCGGAATGTCGGCGACATGGGCAAGCACGCGCAGTTCGATCTGGCTGTAATCGGCCGACAGAAGCTTGTGCCCGGGCGTGGAGATGAAGGCCGTGCGGATCTTGCGGCCTTCGGCGGTGCGGACCGGGATGTTCTGAAGGTTCGGCTCCGAGGAGGACAGACGCCCGGTGGTGGTGGAGGCGAGCGCATAGGACGTATGCACCCGTTTCGTCTCGGGATGAATATAACCGGGAAGCGCATCCGTATAGGTCGACTTCAGCTTGGTCAGCTGCCGCCAGTCGACGATCTTGCGCGGCAGTTCGACACCTTCCGCCGCGAGGTCCTCCAGAACCTGCGCCGAGGTCGACCATTGGCCAGTCTTGGTTTTGGAACCGCCCGGCAGACCCATCTTGCCAAACAGGATATCGCCGAGCTGCTTTGGCGAGCCTATGTTGAAACGCTCGCCCGCCAGCTCGTAGATTTCCTCTTCGAAGGCTGCCGCCTTCTGGGCGAGTTCGCCGGAAAGACGTGAGAGAATCTGCCGGTCGACGGTGATGCCGCGTTCTTCCATATGCGCCAGAACCGGCACAAGGGGCCGTTCCAGCCGCTCATAAACCTTGGTCAGCCGTTCGGAAACGAGCCGGGGTTTCAGCGCCATCCAGAGCCGCAGCGTGACATCGGCGTCTTCCGCCGCATAGGCCGTCGCCCTGTCGATGTCGACAAAATCGAAGGTGACGCTTGATTTGCCCGATCCGGTCACGTCCTTGTAGGCGATCGGCGTATGGCCAAGCCAGCGTTCGGACAGCGAATCCATGCCGTGGGTGGTCTTGCCAGCCTCAAGGACATAAGAAATCAGCATCGTGTCGTCGAAGCTCTGCATGACGACGCCGTGGCGTTTCATCAGCAGATAGTCATATTTGAGATTCTGGGCGACTTTCAGGACCGCCTCATCCTCAAGCAGGTCCTTCAGACGCTCCAGCGCCTCGGCGAAGGGTACCTGGCCTTGCGCCAGTCGGATACCGTCGCTGAACAGATCGCCGCCGGAACCCGTCTTGTGCGTCAACGGAACATAAGCGGCGCGGATATCCGTGCCCGAAGCGTCCTTGCCGCTATCGGCAATGGCCAGCGAAAAACCGACAAGCTCCGCCTGCATCGGGTCGAGCGAGGTCGTTTCGGTATCGAAGGCGACGACCCCCGTTTCACGCGCCGCAGCGATCCAGCGGTCCAGCGCGGCCAGGTCCCTGATCGTCGTATAGGCGGCCGTATCGATCTTGGCGTCGGCAAAAAGCGCCTGTCGCGCCGTGGCGAGATCGGCAGGCGCGCTGCCCTCCCCGGCGGTCTTTCTTGCAGCAGCGGGCGGAGCCGGAGCGTTTGTCGCCTCGGCGGCGGCTTCACCGGACGTGGCGGCGGCAGCCGGCATATCGAGGTCGGGGCCATGGGCATCGGCACCCCATTGCACAGGCACCGTGGCGGGGTCGATAGCCGATGCGTCTGTTTCGGTGGCTTCGGCAACGCGGCGCGTCAGCGTCGTGAATTCCATCGCCTTCAGGAAGGCGATGAGCTTCGGACCATTCTGCGGTTCGAGCACCAGTTCTTCGAGAGACTGCTCCAGCGGCACATCGGTCCTGAGCGCCACGAGCTGCCGCGAAATACGGGCAAGATCGGCATTGGCGATGATGTTTTCCCGGCGCTTCTGCTGCTTGATTTCGCCGGCCCGCGCCAGGAGCGTATCGAGATCGCCATACTCTTCCAGCAATTGCGCCGCCGTCTTCGGCCCGATGCCGGGAATGCCGGGCACATTATCGGTCGAATCGCCGGTCATCGCCTGCAGGTCGATCATCTTTTCCGGACCGACGCCCCATTTTTCGATGACATCGGGAATGCCGATCTGCTTGTCCTTCATGGCGTCGTACATATGGACATTGGCGGTGACGAGCTGCATCAGATCCTTGTCGGACGAAATGATGGTGACATCGGCGCCAACCGCCTCGGCCTGCCGGGCATAGGTGGCGATGATGTCGTCCGCCTCGAAGCCTTCCGTCTCGATGCAGGGAAGATTGAAAGCGCGCGTCGCCTCACGGATCAAACCGAATTGCGGCACAAGATCTTCCGGTGGCGCCGAGCGATTGGCCTTATAGAGATCGTAAAGTTCGTTGCGGAAGGTTTTCGACGAATAGTCGAAAATCACCGCAAAATGGGTAGGCGTCACGCCGACATCGGTATTGCGCGCATCCTTCAGCAGCTTCCACAACATGTTGCAAAAGCCGGAAACAGCGTTGACCGGCAGCCCATCCGACTTGCGGTTCAAGGGCGGGATGGCGTGGAAGGCCCGGAAAATGAAACCGGAGCCGTCAACGAGGAAAAGATGATCGCCTTTTTTCATGGGTAGCATGGATAGCGCGGGGCCGTTTTGACGTCCACCGAAACTTCGCACAACGCACCGTAAAGCACAGGGAATGGAACAGCCGCAAAAGCGCACAAAATTCACCTGAACGTTACCGATTTGTAATCCGCCCCTCCCTTGAAAAGCCGCATTTGCAGACACATTTCTTGGAGGACGGCGCCTGATCACGCCGTAGTCTGATAGCTGGCTCGTCCCCCGCCGCGTCAGACCGGACAAAGGCCTTTCCCCCTCTCCGGGCCTTTGTCCTC
>QFOL01000329.1 GCA_003241215.1 Agrobacterium fabrum | reverse complement strand
TCTTCATCGAAGAACGGCATATCGTCAAAACTGTTGCTCATGCGGCCCAATGTAGTGATTCGGGATATAAAGGCCAGAACCGTGTTCTGCTTTTATTCCAGTATCATCAGTCAAAACGCCCATTCCAAGGCATTTTTTCACTTCATGCCTGCCTGTCGGCGTCGAAAGCGGCATCCACGGGCAATTGCAGCGCCACGGCAAGCTGGTTGGTCTTGGCGGCAAGGGAGATCACCCGCATGAGATCGGCGTGCTGCTCGCCGGTCATGCCCTTGGCTTTGGCGGCGGCGGTGTGGGAATGGGCGCAATAGGAGCAGCCATTGGTGACGGAAACGGCGATATAAAGCATTTCCTTCACTAGGGGATCGAGCGCCGAAGGTGTCGCCATCACCGCCTTGACCTCGGCCCAGGTCTTTTCAAGCAGATCGGGATCGAAGGCGAGGTAGAGCCACATATTGTTGATGAAATCCGATTTGCGGGTGGCGCGGATATCATCGAACACCGCCTTGACGCGCGGGTCGGCTTCGGGATTTGGGACTTTCGTTACAGTGCTCATGGTTTCCTCCGGCTCTTTTCCTGGAGGCAGATTACCGCGCCGAAGAATATTTGCGATAAAAATGGCGTTCGTCGTGTGTTCGACGAGAATCCATCACAAATTACAATTACGTAAGAAACGGATTTGTGCGTTGCCTCGTTTCAAGCGAGCGGGAATACTGCGCATATGCCCCGGGGCGTGCGCTTCCGGGAATTCCTTATGCTGCGCGGATCGACCGGAGAAATATATGCGGGTCTGGAAACAGGTGGGTGTCAGTGTTGCCGTGGTGGGAGCAGGGCTCTGTCTCTGGGGCTTTTATTCGCCTGAAGCCCGCAATGTGCTCGCCGCGATCGGGCTTGGCAAAACGCCTGCCGGGGCGGTTGAAATCGCTGCATCCGGCGGCTCGGCGGCCGGTGCGCCGACGGGGCAGAATGCCGGCGGTGCGCGCCGCAACGGCAACGCCACCCTTGTGGTGACGGCCCCGGTGAAGAAAGGCACGGTCAATGACCGGCTGAACGCCATCGGCAATGGCGAGGCGATCCAGTCGGTCGTCGTCATGCCGCAGGCCTCCGGCACGCTTTCGGAAATCCGCACCTCCTCCGGCGCCCGCGTGGTGAAGGGGCAGGTGCTGGCGCGGCTCGATGACGAGGAACAGGTTATCGAGCGCGACAAGGCGCAGGTGGCGCTGCGCAGCGCCGTGGAAAAGTCCAATTCCTACAAGAACCTCAAATCCTTCTCGCGTCTCGACGTGCTGGATGCGCAGATTGCCGAGGAAGCCGCCAAGCTTGCGCTGAGCACCGCCGAACTCAATCTCAAGCGCCGCGACATCGTCGCGCCCATTGAAGGCGTGGCAGGTATTGTCGCCGCCAATATCGGCGATAACGTCACCACGCAATCGACTATTGTCAGCATTGACGACCGTTCCGAAATTCTCGTCAATTTCTGGGCGCCGGAAAGGTTCGCAACCGCGATCAAGATCGGCATGCCGGTGGAGGCGACATCGATTTCCCGGCCGGGCGAGACCTTCAAGGGCGAAATCGAAGCCGTCGACAACCGCGTCGACGAGGCGAGCCGGACGATCCGCATCCGGGCGAAATTCGGCAATGAGAAGGATGAGCTGAGGGCCGGCATGTCCTTCGGCGTCACCATGCGTTTTGCCGGGGAGATCTATGCTTCGGTCGACCCGCTGGCCGTGCAGTGGGATGCGGAAGGCTCCTATGTCTGGCGCGTGACCGATAATAAGTCGAACAAGGTGCGGGTGCAGATCGTGCAGCGTAATCCGGATGCCGTTCTCGTCAAGGCGGAGCTGGCGGATGGCGAACCTGTCGTGATCGAGGGCCTGCAGCGCGTCAGGGAAGGCGGCGCGGTCCGCGTCGGCAATCAACCGAAACCCGAAGAGGTTGCCAGCCAATGACGACGCAGCCGCCCTCCGGTCAGGATTCCAAGCTCGCCTTTACCGCATTGTTCGTGCGCCGGCCGATTCTGGCGGCGGTTCTCAACACGCTGCTGGTCGTCGCCGGCCTTGCGGCTCTGGTGGGCGTTGAAGTGCGCGAACTGCCTGACGTCGACCGGCCGACGATCAGCGTCAGGACCACCTATGAGGGGGCCGCGCCCGAAACCATCGATCAGGAAGTGACGCAGACCATCGAAGGCGCGGTGGCGCGTGTCAGCGGCGTCAAGTCCATCTCGTCCAACTCGCAATTCGGCACCAGCCGCGTGACGCTGGAATTCGGCGACGATGTCGACCTGGCCGTTGCCGCCAACGACGTGCGCGACGCCATCGGCCGTGTTACCAACGAATTGCCTGACGATGCGGACGAGCCGCAGATCATCAAGGCGGATTCCGACAGCCAGCCGATCATGCGTCTTGCCGTCACCTCCTCCACGCTCAGCATGGAAGACCTGACCAAGCTTGTTGATGACGAAATCATCGACCGTCTGGCCGCCGTCGATGGCGTGGCGGATGTGGAGCTTTACGGCGATCAGGAAAAGGTCTTCCGCGTCGATCTCAATCAGGCGGCATTGGCGAGCCGTGGTCTGACCGTGACCGATGTTTCCAATGCGCTGGCCAGCGCTGCGCTCGACGTGCCGGCGGGATCGCTGAAAAGCACGACGCAGGATATCGTCGTACGCGCAACTGCCAGCCTGACGAAGCCCGAAGACTTTTCCAATCTTCTCATCAAGAACAATATCCGCCTTCGCGACGTCGCGACCGTCATGCTGGGTGCGGATGACGAATCCACCTCGCTGCGCTCCAACGGCGTGCAGGGCGTCGGTCTCGGTGTCATCCGCCAGGCGCAGTCGAACACGCTCAGCATTTCCACTGGTGTGAAGGCAGCGGTCGAGACCATGTCGGCCAATCTGCCCGAGGGTACGCGTATTGTCGTGACCAGCGACGATGCGGTCTTCATCGAAGGCGCGTTGCATGAGGTCGAGCTGGCGCTCGGTCTCTCGGCGATCATCGTCGTCGTCGTGCTCTATCTCTTCCTGCGTGACTGGCGCGCCACCCTCATTCCGGCGATCACCATGCCGGTGGCGCTGATCGGCACCATCGTCGCCATCTACATGGTCGGCTTCTCGGTCAATATCCTGACGCTGCTTGCCATTGTTCTCGCGACGGGCCTCGTGGTGGATGACGCCATCGTCGTGCTGGAAAATATCGTGCGCCGCCGGACGGAAGGCATGGGGCCACGCGCCGCCGCCGTTCTCGGCACGCAGGAAGTCTTCTTCGCGGTCATCGCGACGACGGCGACGCTTGCCGCCGTGTTCATTCCGCTCTCCTTCCTGCCGGGCCAGCTTGGCGGCCTGTTCCGTGAATTCGGTTTCGTCTTGGCCTTCGCGGTGGGCCTCTCCTCCATCGTGGCGCTGACGCTCTGCCCGATGCTGGCTTCCCGCATGCTGAAGGAGGGGCTGAAGGAACCGACGGGGCCGCTCGCATGGTTCGGCAATGTCTTTGCCTCCACCTACAAGTCGACGCTTTCCGCCTGCCTCAACAATCCGCTGATCGTCATCGTCGTGGCGCTGATCTTTTCCGGCCTTTCCTGGATCGCCTTCGGCATGATCCAGAACGAGCTGACACCGCGCGAGGACCGCGCCTCGATCATGATGCGGGTCACAGCGCCGCAGGGCGTCAGCCTGGAATATACCCGCGACCAGCTGCAGCGGATCGAGGAAAACCTGCAGCCGCTGCGCGACAGCGGTGAAATCCGCAATATCTACTCCATTACCGGCATGAACGGCTCGTCCAATACCGGTTTCATGGTGCTGACGCTTGCCCCCTGGGCTGATCGTGAGCGGGCGCAGAACCAGATCGCCGCCGATGTCACCTCCGCTGCCAACCGGGTGCCGGCGCTGCGCGGCAATGCGATGCAGCCGAACAGTCTCAGAATTCGCGGCGCCGGCAGCGGCCTGCAGATGGCGATGGTCGGCAGCAATTATCCGGCGCTGACCGAGGCGACGCAGAAATTGCTGCTTTCCATGGAGGAAAGCGGCCTGTTCGATACGCCGCGTTTCGACAATGAGCCCAATCAGGCGCAGATTTCCGTCTCTATCGACCGCGAGCGTGCGTCGGATCTCGGCATCGATATCACCGGCCTGTCGCGCGCCATGCAGTCGCTGCTGGAAGGGCGCTCCATCGTCGATGTCTTCGTGGATGGCGATGCGATCCCGGTGCGGCT
>QFOL01000041.1 GCA_003241215.1 Agrobacterium fabrum | reverse complement strand
GGCATCTGGCTGGCGCACACCGCCTTCGGCCTGCCGCTCGCCATCTATCTGCTGCGCAACTATATTTCCGGCCTGCCGAAGGAGATCATCGAAAGCGCCCGCGTCGATGGCGCGAGCGATTTCGAAATCTTCGTCAAGATCATCCTGCCGCTCTCTTTCCCGGCGCTCGCGTCCTTCGCCATCTTCCAGTTCCTGTGGACCTGGAACGATCTGCTTGTCGCCATGGTCTTCCTTGGTACGCAGAAGGACGAGCTGGTGCTGACCGGGGCCTTGAATGCGCTGCTCGGTTCGCGCGGCGGCAACTGGGAAATCCTCACCGCCTCGGCCTTCGTCACCATCGTTGTGCCGCTCTGCGTTTTCTTCGCCCTTCAACGTTATCTCGTGCGTGGCCTGCTCGCAGGCTCCGTCAAGGGAGGCTGATCATTCCATGAACGCCCATACCAGACAGGACACTTCCATGACCGCTTCGGTGACTTCCGCTTTGACGCCCAACAAGGACTGGTGGCGCGGCGCTGTTATCTATCAGATATATCCGCGCTCCTATCAGGACTCCAATGGCGACGGCATCGGCGACCTCAAGGGCATCACCGACCGGCTGGCGCATATCGCCAATCTGGGTGCCGACGCGATCTGGATTTCGCCCTTCTTCACCTCGCCGATGAAGGATTTCGGTTACGACGTCTCGAATTATGTCGATGTCGATCCGATGTTCGGCACGCTTGCCGATTTCGATGGGCTGATTGCGGAGGCCCATCGCCTCGGTATCCGCGTCATGATCGACCTCGTCATGTCGCACACCTCGGACCAGCATCCGTGGTTCGTGGAAAGCCGCGCCAGCCGCAGCAATCCGAAATCGAACTGGTATGTCTGGTCGGACAGCAAGC
The DNA here is from genome assembly GCA_003241215.1 of Agrobacterium fabrum. GTDB lineage: Bacteria > Pseudomonadota > Alphaproteobacteria > Rhizobiales > Rhizobiaceae > Agrobacterium > Agrobacterium fabrum_A. The sequence goes on along the minus strand of QFOL01000041.1, from coordinate 18,549 downwards.
CGGACGGCACGCCGCCCAATAACTGGCTGTCGATCTTCGGCGGTTCCGCCTGGCAGTGGGATCCGACCCGCATGCAATATTACATGCACAACTTCCTGACCTCGCAGCCGGACCTCAATCTACATAATCCGGAAGTTCAGGAGGAGCTGCTTGATATCACCCGCTTCTGGCTGAAGCGCGGCGTCGATGGTTTCCGCCTCGACACCATCAATTTCTATTTCCATGACCTTGAGCTGCGCGACAACCCGGCGCTGGCGCCGGAGCGCCGTAATGCCTCCACCGCTCCGGCGGTCAATCCCTATAATTTCCAGGAACATCTCTACGACAAGAACCGCCCGGAAAACATCGCCTTCCTGAAGCGCTTCCGCGCGGTGCTGGACGAGTTTCCGGATATCGCCGCTGTCGGAGAAGTGGGTGATAGCCAGCGCGGCCTCGAAATCGTCGGTGAATATACATCCGGCGATGACAAGATGCAGATGTGCTACGCCTTCGAGTTCCTCGCCCCCGATGCGCTCACACCGCAGCGCGTCGCCGATGTGCAGGCGGATTTTGCCAAGGCCGCACCGGAAGGCTGGGCCTGCTGGGCTTTCTCCAACCACGATGTCGTGCGCCACGTCAGCCGCTGGGGCGAGCATGTCGAGGATAAGGACGCTTTCGCCAAGGTTCTCTCGGCACTGCTTATGACGCAGCGCGGCTCCGTCTGCATCTATGAGGGCGAAGAACTCGGCCTTACCGAAGCCGATATCGCCTTTGAGGATTTGCAGGATCCATACGGCATCCAGTTCTGGCCGGAATTCAAGGGCCGCGACGGTTGCCGCACGCCGATGGTGTGGGATGCCGGTCATGCCCAGGCGGGCTTCTCGACGTCGGAAAAGACGTGGCTGCCCATTCCGGCCGAGCACAAGCAGCGCGCCGTCAGCGCCCAGCAGGGCAACGAGGCCTCGGTGCTCGAGCATTATCGCCGCTTCCTGAGCTTCCGCAAAAAGCACCCCGCTTTTGCCAAGGGCGGCATCGAATTCCAGCCGGTTGAGGGCGAGGTGCTGAGCTACACCCGCACACTCGGCAACGAAACCGTGCTTTGCCTCTTCAATCTGTCCGCAACGCCGGCAAAGGCGACGCTGCCGGAAGGGAACTGGGAGGTTCTCGAAGGCCACGGCTTTGCAAGCGGCCTTGAAGGCAGAAGCGTAGAACTTCCGGCATGGGGCGCTTTCTTCGCCCGTTACGCCTGACAGATGAGGGAGGAACACCCATGACCAGTCTCGTTCTCAAGGATATCCGCAAGTCATACGGGCAGGTGAAGGTCCTGCACGGTATCGATCTGCAGATCGAACAGGGCGAATTCATCGTTTTCGTCGGCCCCTCGGGCTGCGGAAAATCGACGCTGCTGCGCATGATCGCCGGTCTGGAGGAAATCACCGGCGGCGAGATGTTCATTGACGGCCAGCTCGTCAATGAAATCCCGCCCTCGCGCCGGGGTATTGCCATGGTGTTCCAGTCCTATGCGCTTTATCCGCATATGACGGTCTACGACAACATGGCCTTCGGCATGAAGATCGCGAAAGAAAACAAGCAGGAGATCGACCGCCGCGTGCGCGCCGCTGCCGAAATCCTGCAGCTGACGCAATATCTGGAGCGTCTGCCCAAGGCGCTCTCCGGCGGCCAGCGCCAGCGTGTCGCCATCGGCCGCGCCATCTGCCGCAATCCCAAGGTCTTCCTGTTCGATGAGCCCTTGTCGAACCTCGATGCGGCGCTGCGTGTCGCCACCCGCATCGAGATCGCCAAGCTCAACGAGCAGATGGCCGATACGACGATGATCTACGTCACCCACGACCAGGTGGAGGCGATGACGCTGGCGGACCGTATCGTCGTTTTGAATGCGGGCCGCGTCGAGCAGGTCGGTGCGCCGCTCGAACTTTATGAAAGACCGGCCAATCTTTTCGTGGCGCGCTTTATCGGCTCGCCGGCCATGAACATCATCGCCGCCAAGATTACCGGAACCGGCGAAAAGACCTCGATCGAACTTGCCGGCGGCAAGACGCTCGCCGTTTATGTTCCCACGCCCGCAACCGAAAAGGGCAAGGCGGCAAGCTTCGGTGTGCGGCCGGAAGATCTGAGCATCGTTACCGGTGACGACTATCTTTTCGAGGGGAAGGTCTCGATCGTCGAGGCGCTGGGTGAAGTGACCCTGCTTTATCTCGAAGCGCCCAAGGGGCAGGAGCCGATCATCGTCAAGGTGCCGGGCATCGTTTCCGTCGGCAAGGGTGAAACACTGCGTTTTGCCGCGCCGCAGGAAAAGCTCCATCTTTTCGATGCGGACGGCAAGACCTATCGTAAATAATTGCCATGAACACTGAAAAACATGCCCGGAACATCGCTGTTCCGGGCAGTTTTGCGCGGTTTATACCCCTGTGGAAAAATCGCGGAAATGTCCCGCTTCCGGTCTGTTTAAGGCTGCGCTGATATGAATTGTTAAAGACTATGGCATAGTCTCGATCCATTGATTGAGCATGGGGGTCTCGGCGTGCAGAGCGGTGCGGGTGTCATCAGGAATCATTACCTGAGCAAGGAAGAATCCTTCATGTATGACCGCGAAAGCCGGTTTCGCATGGAAGATACCATGAACGCCGCTCGCATCGAATATACCGAAAAGGCCGTGATGCACATGGCGGCGCGGCGCTGCGACGTCATCCGCATCTCCCAGACCGAAGCGGTGCTGGCGCTGCTCACCAAATATAACCTGCCGCACCAGTTCTATCTCGATATTCCCGATGCCCGCATCACCAAGATCGGCTGTGTGATGTTGCGCGTCAACGCCAACAACACGATCCACGTCCGCTTCCTGCGCATGCTGACACAGAAGGAACTGGACCGCATTTTCGTGTTCAGCACGCATCCGGCGCATAAGGACCGGAAGCTCGATATCCGGTCGTTCTGAAGTCCTCTCGACCATTGACGAAAATGGTCTGACCGGTTGTTTTAACGGTTTGCGTTGTTGTGGCCGTCACCTGTCGTTGCTAACTATTATCACCGGATGGTATAGGTGGAGGCAGAGAGGATATCGGCATGGCAAGCAGTGCAAATCTCGGCCGTCACCTTGAAGGCTATGTTTCCGATCTTGTGAAGTCGGGACGCTACAACTCGCGCAGTGAAGTACTGCGGGAGGGCGTTCGGCTGGTTGAAGAGCGTGAAAAAAGGCTGGCGGCTCTCGATTTGGCGATTGCGCGCGGTATCGCCGATGCAGAGGCCGGACGGACTACACCAGTAGACGATGTTGCCTCTCAACTCAGGGCCAAATACCGGAAGATGGCGGAAGAACGTGGACTGTGATTGTTGTTCTGACCAACGAAGCAAAGGCAGACCTGGAGCGTATCGGCGATTTTATCGCGGCCGATAATCCGCGGCGGGCGGAAACATTCATCGCCGAATTGCTGGGCCGCTGTCTAAGACTGGCGGAAATGCCGCAAGCCTATCCCCTGGTACCCCGTTATGAGCAAAGCGGCATTCGCCGTCGTCCCTATGAAAACTATCTTGTTTTCTATCGCGTCACCCAAACGCGTGTGGAGATTTTGCACATTCTGAATGGTGCTCAGGATTACGAATCCATTCTCTTCCCGCAGTTCTAATTCGTGCCGTACCCTCAAATCGTGGCACAATTGCACGGCAATGAATCATTCGTTTGTGAAACAGTGAGGAGGACTGTCACCGCCTGCGGCATATGCGACCTTAAGAAAGCCCGCCCAGAACCGTCTGCTTCAGCTTCACATCGGGCACTTCGGTAAAAGTGAGGTCGCTGCGGCCGAAATAGGATTTCTGGTTGGTGGCGGACCAGTCGTTGCAGACCAGCCTGTAGCGCTCTTTCACGCCCGGATTTTCCGGCATGGCGTAGAGATAGTCGCCGGTGCGCGCAGCAAGCGGAATGTCGCCATCCTGGTTGCATCGCTCAAGGATTTGGACGAGCGCCTCGCCATCCACTTCCGTCACCATCAGTTTGCCGTCGAAACGCAGCGAGGCGTTGAAATCGTAGCGGCGAATATCGCCCTCGGGCAGGCCGGCACCAAACGAAGTGTGGCCGACGAAGCCGACATCCGCGCCGGTTTTTGCGGCGATGAGCTGCGCCACATGACGGCCCGCCTCATCGACGGTCATTGCCTTCGCCGATTTACCGACGATTGCCTTTTCTTCGGCCGTGAGGTGCTTTTCGAGCGTCTGTTCGATCAGTGTCTTGAGAGCGGGGGAGGCGGGAGCGCCACTGTCTATGGCGACAGTCTCGACGGTCGGTGCCTTGCCGGGACCGGTGATCGTTGCCACCGTCATGGAGGTGCACCATGAACCGGTATGGACATAGCGGGTAGCGCCCTGTTCATGCACGAAGTTCAGATGGTCATGGCCGCCGACCAAGAGGGTGCCATCCGGCAGGAGCGGCAGTATATCGCGGTCGGCGACAACGCCGGCATGGCTGAGAACGATGTTGATCGCACCCGATTTGACGATACCAGGGAGATTGGCCTTGGCCCATTCGACAGGCTGCGGAATGTCGAGCATCTCGCGCGTGGCCTTCGGATAGGTGTTGATCGCATTGGTGGCGAGGCCCGCCACGATGACCCGCTGTTCGCCGACGCTGACCGCGGCACTTGCGAGCGCATAGGTTTTGCCGCTGCGCTTGTCGATGATGTTGGAAAGCACGGTGATGCCGAGCGCGTGGGCGCGGCTGACGAAATTGGTGAGGTCGTTGTCGATATCGGGCTCATGATTGCCGATATTGATGACGGTGGGGGCAAGCTTGGCGAGCGCCGTCAAAAAGGTCCATTCGATTTCGCCGGCCGAACGTGTGGCCACCGCATTGCCGAGTTCGAAAAGATCGCCATTCAGCAAGATGATGTGCGGCGTCTTGTCGGCGGCGATCCGCGTTTCGATGGCCGCGAGAAGCTGGCCGATGCGCTCATAGGCCGAATGCAGGTCGGAGATGACGATTGCACGCAGCGCCACATCCTGCGCCGTGACAGGTGTCGCCGCCGCCATCAGCGGCAGCATGGCGGTGCCCGCCATGAGCTTGAGCACATCGCGGCGTTTGCTTGAGAAAATCGTCATGTCCTGGCCCCATCATCCGAAACTGCGCCGTCGTCCCACGGCTGGCTGAGAAGGCCCTAAAGGGCGATCATCACAGCCGCATGACAAGTCTGACGTTTAAGAAATGGGAAATAAAGCGGTTTCTGCGCCCGATCTTTCGGGGCAAGCAAGTGTAGTCAGGTGATACCGCAAAGTGGGGTTGAAAGGCGAGGGCCGTATCCGGCCTTCGCCTTTCAAAAATCAATGAAACAGAACGCTCGCGCCCTGATCGGCCGGACCGGCATTGCGGCGGAAGGGGGCGAAAAGCTCGCGGCCCATGCCCCATTCATTGCCGGAAAGATCGGCGCGCGCCGGTTCGCGTTTCGCCAGTTCGGCGGCCGAAACCAGCACTTCCAGCGTTCCGGAAATGGCGTCGAGGCGGATGATGTCGCCATTGCGGATGAGCGAGATCGGTCCGCAATCGGAAGCCTCAGGCGTGACATGGATGGCGGCCGGCACCTTGCCGGAAGCGCCGGACATGCGCCCGTCGGTCACCAGCGCCACCTTGAAACCGCGATCCTGCAGCACGCCGAGCGGCGGTGTCAGGCGGTGCAGTTCCGGCATGCCATTGGCCTTCGGTCCCTGGAAGCGGACGACGGCGATGAAGTCGCGGTTGAGCTTGCCGTCCTTGAACGCGTCCTGAAGCTCCTGCTGATCATGGAACACGATTGCCGGTGCTTCGATGATGTGGCGTTCCGGCTTGACGGCGGAAATCTTGATAACCGATTTACCGAGATTGCCGGTCAGCATCTTCAGACCGCCGGTCGGCTGGAACGGGGTCTCGATGCTGGAAAGCACCTTCGGGTCGTGGCTTTGCTCGGGGGAGGGTTGGCGTACAACCGCGCCCTTCTCATCAAGCATGGCATCCACGGTGTAAGCATCGAGGCCCTGTCCGAAGACGGTGCGCACATCGTCATGCACGAAGCCCTGTTTCAGCAATTGCTTGATGAGGAAGCCCATGCCGCCGGCGGCGTGGAAATGATTCACATCGGCAAGACCGTTGGGGTAAACGCGGGCGAGCAGCGGCACGATGTCGGAAAGATCGGAAATATCCTGCCAGGTGAGGATGATGCCGGCGGCGCGCGCCATGGCGATCAGATGCATGGTGTGGTTGGTGGAACCGCCCGTCGCATGCAGGCCGACAACGCCGTTGACGACGGATCTTTCGTCGATCATCTCGCCCGCCGGCGTGAATTCATTGCCCTGTGCGGTGATGGCGAGCGCCCGCTTCGTTGCCTCGCGCGTCAGCGCATCGCGCAGCGGCGTGCCGGGATTGATGAAGGAGGAACCGGGCATATGGAAGCCCATGATTTCCATCAGCATCTGGTTGGAATTGGCGGTGCCGTAGAAGGTGCAGGTGCCGGGACCGTGATAGGATTTCGATTCCGCTTCCAGAAGCTCGGCGCGGCCGACCTTGCCTTCGGCATAAAGCTGGCGGATGCGCGATTTCTCATCGTTCGGCAGGCCTGATGTCATCGGGCCGGCGGGAACGAAGACGGCGGGCAGATGGCCGAAGGCGAGGGCTGCGATGACGAGGCCGGGCACGATCTTGTCGCAGACGCCGAGATAGACGGCGGCGTCGAACATGTTGTGCGACAGGCCGATGCCGGCCGCCATGGCGATGGCGTCGCGGGAAAACAGCGAAAGTTCCATGCCGGGCTGGCCTTGCGTCACACCATCGCACATGGCGGGAACCGCGCCTGCCACCTGGGCTATGCCACCCGCTTCCTTGGCAGCATCGCGGATGATCGCCGGGAAGGTCTCATAGGGCTGGTGCGCCGAGAGCATGTCGTTATAGGCGGTGATGATGCCGAGATTGGGAACCCGGTCGCCGGCAAGGATGTCCTTGTCGGCGGGGGAACAGACCGCAAATCCATGCGCGAGATTGCCGCAGGAAAGCACGGAGCGGTGAACGCCTTTTGAGACCTGCAGCCGCAGCCGCTCGAGATAGGTCTCGCGGTAAGGCTTGGAACGTTCGACGATGCGGGCGGTGATGGCCTGAATGCGGGAATCGGCGGACATGGGCGTTCATCCTGTTCGTTGGTCGGCAACCGGCGTTCCGGGAGGTGAGCGGCCGGTTGTCGTGTTTCGGTCTTCATGTCTTCGGGGCGCGTGTCGCGGGGCCGCGGAGGCGGCAACCGCGTTGGCTTATGGCGCCCAGTATATATCCACGGGCGTTTCTGCCCGGTTCAGCACGGCGCGGATCGGCATTTCATCCTCATCCTCGCCAGACTGCGCCTTCTCCAGCGTCGCCTTCTTGGCCGCGCCTTCGATATGCAGCACGAGGAAATCGGCATCGTGCAGACTGGAGAAGTTGAAGGTCAACCGCTCCTCTCCCGCATTCTCCGCCGCCATGGTCAAAACGCCGCGCGGTTCATCGAGATCAAGCGCTTCGTAGAGATTGTCTCCACCGGGGAAGAACGATGCCGTGTGGCCATCCGTTCCCATGCCGAGAATGACGACATCGAACGGGTCGCAGATCGCCTCGGTCTTGACGGTCGCAAGCGTCGCCGCATCCTCCGGCGAGGCCGCCGGCTGGAACAGCGGCACGAAATAGGCCGCCTTCGCCTTGTCCTGCAAAAGGTTCTCGGCAACGAGGCGGTGGTTGGAACGGTCGCTTTCCGGCGGCACGAAACGCTCATCCACCAGCGTCACGCTGATGTTGGGCCAGTCGAGATCGTGTTTGGAAAGCGCCTGAAAGAACAGCTTGGGCGTCGAACCGCCGGATACGGCAATGCTTGCCGCACCGCGATCCTTCGTTGCCGCATCAAGGCGTTTGGCAACCTCCGCCGAAAGAGCGGTTGCCAGTTCGGCGGCGGTGTCGAAGACGTGGATCGTTTCGCTCATCGCCGGGCCCTCAGTCGGCATCGTGCCAGGTGCGGCCGTCACGCTCGATCAGCGCAATCGAGCCGCTCGGACCCCAGGTGCCGGCGGTATAACCCTGCACACCCTGTCCCAGATCTTCCCAGCTCTTGAGAATGGGGTCGATCCAGTCCCATGCGGCCTCGACCTCGTCGCGGCGCATGAACAGCGTCTGGTTGGAGCGGATGGTGTCCATCAACAGCCGCTCATAGGCATCGGGGCTGCGCACGTTGAAGGCTTCGGCAAAGCTCATGTCGAGCGAGACCTGACGCAGCCGCATGCCGCCCGGGCCGGGGTCCTTGATGAGGAGCGACTGCTTGACGCCTTCATCCGGCTGCAGGCGAATGACCAGCTTGTTGGCTTCGATCTTGCCGGCCGCATCGTCGAAGATCGAATGCGGGATCTGCTTGAAGGTGACGACGATTTCCGAAACGCGGGTCGCGAGGCGTTTGCCGGTGCGGATGTAGAAGGGAACACCGGCCCAGCGCCAGTTGGCGATTTCAGCCTTGATGGCGACGAAGGTCTCGGTGTTGGAAACGCCGCCTTCCAGCTCTTCCAGATAACCCTTGACCGGGCCGCCAGCGGAAGCGCCGGCGCGGTACTGGCCGCGCACGGTCAACTTTTCGACATTGCTGGTGTCGATCGGCTTCAGCGAGCGCAGGACCTTGAGCTTTTCGTCACGCACGGCTTCGGCATTCATGGATGCCGGCGGCTCCATGGCGACAAGGCAAAGCAGCTGCAGGATATGGTTCTGAACCATGTCGCGCAGCGCGCCGGCCTTGTCGTAATAACCGGCGCGGCCTTCGAGGCCGACCGCTTCGGCAACGGTGATCTGCACGTGGTCGATATGGGCGGAGTTCCACAGCGGCTCGTAAAGCGCATTGGCGAAACGCAGCGCCATCAGGTTCTGCACCGTCTCCTTGCCGAGATAGTGGTCGATGCGGAATATCTGCTCTTCCTTGAAGACGTGGCCGATGGTGTCGTTCAGTTCCTGTGCGGAAGCCAGATCGCGGCCGATCGGCTTTTCAACGACGATGCGGGTCGAGCGGGTGATAAGCTTGTGCTCGCGGATCTTGTCGGCAATATCGCCGAAAATACCGGGTGCTACGGCCAGATAGAAGGCGCGCACGCGCTCCTTGCCCTCGTCCAGCAGCTTCTTCAGCACGTCCCAGCCATTGTTGCCCTTGGCATCGACTGGCACGTAGAAAAGCCTGTTCAGGAAGATTGCAACCTGCGCATCGTCATATTCGCCGGCCTTCAGGTGCTCCTTCAGCGCGTCCTGCGCGAATTTGCGATATTCCTCATGGGTCATGACCGAGCGCGACGCACCGATGATGCGGGTCGGCTCCGTGAACTGGCCTTCGACCTGCCGGTGATAAAGGGCCGGCAGAAGCTTGCGCTCGGCAAGATCGCCCGTGCCGCCGAAAACGACACAATCGAAAGGTTCAACAGGAATGATCTGACTGCTCATATCGATTCTCTCGATCTTCAAGGGTTGGGGGCATCAATAATCTAATCGATTTAAAAATGCCAGACTCAGTTATGTGAAATTATGAATTTTGCTTCCGCCAACTCGTCCGCCGCCGGCAACAGTCTGTAAACATTGGCCTAAAACCTGTCTCGCAACGCGTACCAGGAAAGCGCCAGGAAAAGCAGCGGCGCGCGCAGCGACGCCCCGCCGGGGAAAGACGGCACCTTCAGCTGCGCGAAGGGCGCCAGCATGTCCTTTTTGCCGAGAACGAGATCGGCATAGAGCTTGCCGCAATAATTCGACAGCATCACCCCATGGCCGGAATAACCGCCGATGGAGGTGACGCCGGACATGACCTCGCGCACGAAGACTTTGCGCGGCAGGGTAATGCCGACGGAGCCGCCCCAGGAATGGCTGATCTCTATATCTTTCAGCGCAGGATAGATTTCCGCGATCTGCCGGCGGATGTGGCTGGAAATATCGCGCGGCGTATCCGCCGTATAGGCTTCGCGGCCGCCGAACAGCAGCCGGTTATCGGCCGTCTTGCGGAAATATCGCACCACGAACCGCGAATCCGCCACGGCTTCCCGGTCGGGAATAATGTCGGGAAACGCATCCAGCGGCACGGTGGCGCCGATGAAGGAACGGATCGGCATGATATGGGCGGCGGTCACCGGTTCCAGATTGCCGATATAGGCATTGGTGGCGATCAGCACGCGTGGCGCGGTGATCGTGCCGAAGGGCGTTTCGATGACGGTCTTGCCGCCCGCTTGCCGGATGGACTTGGCGGGGGTCATTTCATGAATGGCGGCGCCTGCCGCTTGCGCCGCCTTCGCCAGCCCGACGAGGAGCTTCAGCGGGTGAATGTGGCCGGTGCCGGTATCGCGCGTGCCGCCGAAATAATGGGTGGAACCGACGCGTTTGCGCGCCTCGCCACGCTCCATGTAGGAAATATACGGATAGCCGTAGCGATTGTTCATCGCATCGACGCTTCGGCGATAATCGTCTTCGTAAGCCGCCTTGTGCGCCACATAGAGCTGCCCGGGAAGATACTCCATGTCGATGCCGCGATTGACGGCGAAACCGCGCACGTAATTCTTGGCGTCCTCGGCGATGTCGAACAGCAGCTTCGATTGCTCGAAGCCGATCTCTTCTTCCATCTCGTCGGGGAAGGAACGCTGGCCGGTGCCGAATTGCCCGCCATTGCGGCCGGAAGCGCCGTCACCGAAACGATGCGCTTCGATGAGGGCGACGGAGACGCCGTTTTCGGCGAGGTTGCAGGCGGCCTGAAGACCGGTATAACCGCCGCCGATGATTGCGACATCAACCTCTTTTGACCCGTCGAGGGCAGGATAGTCCGGTCGCTCGCCGACGGTTGCCTGATACCAGGAAATTCCCGGCGCAATCGGGCTTTGCCATGTCATGCTCGTGGTCCCTCACACGTTGAGAAGCAGGAACTCGCGCTCCCAGGGGCTGATGACCTGCATGAAGGTCTCGAACTCCCCGCGTTTTAGGCCGGCATAAAGGCCCACGAATTCATGGCCGAACACCCGGTCGAACTGCTCTTCGCCTTCCAGCAGCGCCACGGCTTCCAGAAGACCGCGCGGCAATTCGATGGAGCCCTCATTAGCGGTGTCGGCGGTAGGTTCGGTCGGCTCGATATTGTTGACGATGCCGAGCCAGCCGCAGCCGAGCGAGGCGGCAAGCGCCAGATAGGGATTGGCGTCCGAACTCGGCAGGCGGTTTTCGACGCGCCGCGCCTGCGGACCGGAAATCGGCACGCGGAAGGCGGTCGTGCGGTTGTCGTAACCCCAGGCATTGTTGACCGGGCAGGCCATGTCGGGCGTCAGGCGACGATAGGAATTCACATAGGGCGCCAGCATGACAAGGGCGTTCGGAACATAACGCTGCATGCCGCCCACGAAGGAGAAGAATTCTTTCGAAGGGCTGCCATCGGCATTGGAGAAGATATTGCGGCCGCTGTCGATCTCCACCACCGACTGGTGGATGTGCATGGCCGAACCCGGCTGGCCCTGCATCGGCTTGGCCATGAAGGTGGCGTAAATGCCATGCTTCAGCGCCGCTTCGCGGATGGTGCGCTTGAACAGGAACACCTGGTCGGCAAGCTCGATCGGGTCGCCGTGACGCAGGTTGATCTCAAGCTGCGCCGGGCCTTCCTCATGGATCAGCGTGTCGATCTCGAGACCCTGTTTTTCGGAGAAATGGTAGATGTCGTCGATCAGCTCGTCGAATTCGTTGATGCCGGCGATGGAATAGCTCTGCCCGCCGACGATGGAGCGGCCGGACCGGCCCTTCGGCGGATGCAGCGGATAGTCCGGATCGTCATTCATGGCGACGAGGTAGAACTCGATTTCCGGCGCGACAACCGGCTTCCAGCCCTTTTCGGTATAGAGCGAAAGCACATTCTTCAGCACGTTGCGCGGCGTATAGGGCACGAAATTGCCTTCGGCGTCCACCACGTCGCAGATCACCTGCGCGGTCGGGTCCGTTTCCCAGGGCACGACGGAGAGGGTGGAAAGATCGGGCACCAGCTTCAGGTCGCTGTCGCGCGGCTCGTAACGGAAATTGGCGGTCTCGTCGGGATATTCGCCTGATATCGTATGGCGGTAGAGCGCGGATGGCAAAGCAAGCGAGGTGTCGCCCGTGAACTTCGCCGTCGGCATCATCTTGCCGCGCGGAACGCCGGCAAGATCGGGCGTGATGCATTCTATGTCTTCGATCCCGCGCGCCCGCAGCCATTGCGCGGCTTCGCGCCAGGAGGAAACGCCACGGGGGGAGGAGAGGTCGAGGGGAGGTGTCTTTGCCATGGTTGCCTGTTTCTTCGGGCGGAGCATGGTTTTCTTGGCGGGCATGTATCACCGGGTCTGTGTTTCGACTGACGCCATCATAACCGTAGTTTGGCAATTGGCGAGGGGGAAAGCGCCATTGACAAGCGGCGGCACTTCGAAAAGAGGAAAGGAAACGGATCGGATGGAATGATGACAGAGAAATGTGACGTGCTGATTTTGGGGGCGGGCGCCGCCGGCATGATGTGCGCCATCCGCGCCGGCCAGCGCGGCCGTTCCGTCGTCATCCTCGACCATGCCAGGGCGCCGGGCGAAAAGATCCGCATCTCCGGCGGCGGCCGCTGCAACTTCACCAATATCCATGCCGGGCCGAAGAATTATCTCTCCGCCAACCCGCATTTCGCCAAATCCGCGCTCGCCCGTTATACGCCGCGCGATTTCATCGCCCTTGTCGAAAAACACCGCATCGGCTGGCATGAAAAGACGCTCGGCCAACTCTTTTGCGATGACAGCGCCAAGGACATCATTCGCATGCTGCTTGGCGAAATGCAGGCGGTGAATGCGAAGCTGCGGCTCGAAACGTCCGTTTCGGCCGTCACCCACGATGGAGCCCGTTTTCGCGTCACGACATCCGCCGGCGTCATCGAGGCGGAAAGCCTCATTGTGGCGACGGGCGGCAAATCGATCCCGAAAATGGGCGCGACCGGTTTCGCCTATCAGATCGCCGAACAATTCGGCCTCAAGCTCATCGAGACCCGTCCGGGCCTCGTGCCGCTGACGCTCGATCCCGTCTCGCTGGAAAAACTGAGCCCGCTTGCCGGTGTAGCGGTTCCAGCCGAGGTCTATCACGGCAAGACCGCGTTCGAGGAAGCGCTGCTCTTCACCCATCGCGGCTTGAGCGGACCCTCGATCCTGCAGATCTCCTCCTACTGGCGTGAGGGTGACGTTGTCCGGCTGAAGCTCGAGCCGCATCGCGATATAGCCGCGCTGCTGAAGCAGGCGAAACAGAAGAACGGCCGCCAGTCGCCCCAGACCGCTCTGTCGGAGATCCTGCCGAAACGGCTTGCCCAGCATGTCGTCGAGCAATCCGGCCTCACTGGCCATCTGGCGGATATGTCCGACAAGGTGCTGGCGAAGCTGGCGGGCGAAGTGCAGGACTGGCAGATCAAGCCCGCCGGTTCGGAAGGTTATCGCACGGCGGAAGTCACGCTCGGCGGCGTTGATACAACCGGTCTCGATTCCCGCAGCATGGCGGCGAAATCCGTGCCTGGCCTCTATTTCATCGGCGAATGTGTCGATGTGACCGGCTGGCTCGGCGGTTATAATTTCCAGTGGGCATGGGCCTCCGGGCAGGCGGCCGGCGAATTCGCGTGAGGCCACGCCCGTTAATGCCTTGTTAACGGGCGCGGAGTCATCCTGACCAAATGCCAGCAAGGCCGGATCGCTCAATGGTCCCGCTGCACATGATGTCCTGCTGGAGGCCCTCAACAGGGCATGGGTCGGTTGAGTTTTTCGTCAGGAACCCGCGCATGAACAGATCCGCACATCGCCGCCCTCGCGCCATTGCCATCGCCCGCGCTGATAACGAGAGCAGGCAGCTGGCCTTTCGCCTGAGCCTCATCGCAGCCGGTGCTCTGGCAGCCCTGATCGCCCTCTTTTACTGATCGGCGACCCTTCGCTTTTATCAAGCTGATGAGCGCGCTGAAAAGCCGCCATGGCCGAGACGCCTCGGCCATATCAGTATAAAATTTCTCTTCCTGCAAAACGGCTTCGCGCCGTGTGCGCGGCTGCCGGTTTTCGATGATGGCCCGTGCTGCAAAAATCGCGTGCATGTCACTCTCCTTCTAATGCGGAGGGCCATGATGCGCGCCGTTTTTTGATTTATCTGCGCAAGAAAATGCGCTACGTTTTTCACCCATGAAAAACGTCACCTGGGATTCCTACCAGCTTTTCCTCGATGTGTCACGCAGCGGCGGCCTGACGGGTGCCGCGGCGCTGACAGGCTTGAGTCCCGCGACCATTGGACGACGCATGGTCGAGCTGGAGGAGCGTATCGGCAAGGCGCTGTTCCAGCGCAGCCAGACGGGATACGCCCTGACGGCGGATGGCCGTACGCTGTTTGACCGGCTTCAGGCGATGGAGAATGCGGCAAGGGACATCGAGGGATGGCAGAAGGCGTCGTCGGCCTCTTCCGTCGTGCGCATCGCCGTCGGCACCTGGAACGCCTGGCTCATGACCGGCAACTTCTCCGCTATCTGCACCGACCGCGATGATTTCCGCATCGACCTGTTCATTGCCGAACAGAGGGCGTCTCTCGCCCATCGCGAAAACGATATCGGCATTCGCGCTTTCGAACCGCAGGAAAAGAACCTGGCCGCCATCCGAACGGGGGAGGTGGCCTATGCGCCCTACAGGCTGCGCAATGCCGCCGCCGCCGTCGCCGACCGCTGGCTGGCGGTGGCCGAGGAAAACGCCATTTCAACCTATCTGCGCTGGCCGCATGAAAATCGTAACAACGAGATCGTGGTAACGGTGAACCGGCCGACGGCGCTTCTCGATCTGGTGCTGGCCGGGGCAGGGGTTGCCGTGCTTCCCTGTTTCGTGGGCGATGCGGATGCGCGCCTCGTTCGGGAAGGTGACGAGCTGGAGAGCCTTCGCCACAATCAATGGATCGTCATGAACAATGACGATCGCCACCGCCGTGATATCAGGACGGTGGCGGATCGGATGACCCGTCTGATCAAGAGCCATTCCGATCTCTATGCCGGACGTAAGAGCCGCCCGGCATAGATAAGGAGGCCGTTTCAGGCGGCGTCACGTCCCTGCGCGACGATGACCGGGATAAGCAGATCCCCCCAGTTGCCGCCGCCGCCATGGTGGCGGGCCGAGCGGACCAGCTCGACGGAAACGCCGGCCTCGACGGCTTTCATGACAGCCTGGTTAAGGCGGTGCAGATCGTTGGCCAGCATGCGGATGGCGGCCTGCTGATCCTGCGTCATGGCGGAGGATTGTTCCTCGGCGCGTTCCTTGACGTGGGTCTTGATGGGGTTATGGGCATTCATGGCATTTCTCCTCTCATTATTGGTTGGGGTTCTTGATCCGGTTTGCAAGCCCTTCCCGTCACCGGGAAGGGCAGTTTTTCGATTTTATTCGGCCGCCGGGCGGAACTGGTCGTGCTCGGTGGATTCCTTCATGGCTGTCGTCGACGACGTGCCGCCAGAGATTGCCAGAGACACGGCGTCGAAATAGCCGGTGCCGACTTCGCGCTGGTGCTTGGTGGCGGTGTAACCATTGGCCTCGGCCGCGAATTCCGCTTCCTGAAGCTCGGAATAAGCAGCCATCTGCCGGTCCTTGTAACCGCGCGCCAGTTCGAACATGCCGAAATTCAGCTGGTGGAAACCGGCCAGCGTGATGAACTGGAACTTGTAACCCATCGCGCCCAGCTCGCGCTGGAACTTGGCAATCGTCGCGTCATCGAGGTTCTTTTTCCAGTTGAACGACGGTGAGCAATTGTAAGCGAGCTTCTTGCCGGGATGCACCTTGTGCACGCCTTCCGCAAACCTGCGCGCCTGTTCGAGATCCGGCTTGGATGTCTCGCACCAGATCAGGTCGCAATAGGGCGCATAGGCAACGGCGCGGGCAATGCAGGGCTCAAGACCGTTCTTGACCTGATAGAAACCCTCGACGGTGCGGCCGGCATCGTAATCCACGAAGGGCTGGTCGCGCTCGTCGATGTCAGAGGTCAGAAGCTTCGCGGCCTCCGCATCGGTGCGGGCGATAACCAGAGTCGGCACACCCATGACATCAGCCGCAAGCCGCGCCGCCGTCAGGTTGCGAATATGCGCCGCCGTCGGGATCAGAACCTTGCCGCCGAGATGACCGCATTTCTTTTCCGATGCCAGCTGGTCTTCATAATGAACACCCGCAGCACCTGCCTCGATAAAGGCCTTCATGATTTCGAAGGCGTTGAGCGGTCCGCCGAAGCCGGCCTCCGCATCGGCAACGATCGGTGCGAACCAGGTGTCGACCGAAAGGCCCTTGCTTTCCGCCGTCTCGATCTGGTCGGCGCGCTGCAGGGTACGGTTGATACGCTTGGCAAGCTCAGGCGCCGCATTGGCCGGATAAAGCGACTGGTCCGGATACATGGCCGATGCCGTGTTGGCGTCCGCCGCAACCTGCCAGCCCGAGAGATAGATCGCCTTCAGCCCGGCGCGAACCATCTGCATGGCCTGGTTGCCGGAAAGCGCGCCGAGCGCGTTGACGAAATTTTCCTCGTTGATCAGCTTCCACAGCCGGTTCGCGCCCATTTCGGCCAGCGAATGGCGGATTTCGACCGAGCCGCGCAGCCGCTCCACGTCGGCGGCGGTGTAGGTGCGCTCGATGCCGTCGAAACGTCCCTGCGGTGCGCCCGGAACAAGTTTGTAAAAATCCGTCATACTTCTCTCTCCCATGATAAATGCGGTTTCCGTAACGGGCCCTCTTCAGCATCATGTGGCGCCGTTTGATGTGACTACATTTACATTTTTCGAGGTTTTAACGCCAGAACAAACATAAAAACAGTGACTTGAAAGAGGTTATCCTGTAGAGTGCGTGACAGGATGGAGCTGTAAAATTGTAAATTTTGTAAAAACCTTTGAGCCGATGAGTTTGTAACAGGCTTGTATGAGTTGACGGGGATGGAGGGACGATACTGTGTCGGAAAACAAGATTTTCGCTGGCCCGCGCGTGCGCCGCATTCGCAACGGCCTCGCGCTGACGCAGACGGCCATGGCCGAGGCGCTGGCGATCTCGCCGTCCTACCTCAATCTCATCGAACGCAACCAGCGACCGCTCACCGTACAGCTGCTTTTGAAGCTCGCCTCCGTCTACAAGGTCGATCTGGACGACCTGCAGGGCGAAAGCGCCGGTTCCGCCGGGCAGCTGCGCGAGGTCTTCGCCGATCCGTTGCTGGTCGGTGAGGTACCGTCGCCGCAGGAACTGATCGAGGTTGCCGATGCCGCGCCCAATGCGGCAAGCGGTGTGCTCAAGCTTTACCGGGCCTATAGGGAGCAGGCGCAGCGCCTTTCCGATCTCTCCGATCTTCTGGCGCGGGAGGGGCACGAGACGGCGCTCTCCTCCACCCGTCTGCCGATCGACGAGGTGCGCCATGTCTTCGAGAACCGGCCGGCCTATTTCCATGCCATCGACGCGGCGGCGGAAGAGCTCCACAAATACCTGTCGGCGGGCGACGATCTCGCCTCCGGGCTGAGGGCATGGCTTCAGAAAAACCATGGCATCGTCGTCAGAACCCTGCCGGTGCATGCCATGCCGAATCTCAGGCGGCGTTATGACCGTCATTCCATGCGGCTGTTTTTATCCGAACGCCTGTCGCAGCCGGACCAATTGCGGGAAATGGCCATGGAGACCTGTCTTCTGGCGCTTCGCGAAGAAATCGGTTCGGAGCTTGAGGGGCTCGGTCTGAAAGGGGAGGAGGCAAGGCGCATCGCCCGCTTCGAGCTGGCGCGTTACGCCGCCCATGCTTTGATGATGCCCTATGGCGCATTCCTTGCCGCCGCACAGCGGGCGAAATACGATCTCGAGGTTTTGCGGTCGCGTTTCAACGTTTCTTTCGAACAGGCAGCCAACCGTCTTGTCAGCCTGCAACGGTCGTCAGCCGCGGCAATCCCGTTTTTCCTGATGGAGATTGACAATGCCGGCAACCGTTTCCGCCTGGCGGGCGCCGGCGGCTTCCCGAGGGCGCGTTTTGGCGGCCTCTGTCCGCGGCTCAATATCCACGCCGCTTTCGCCCAGCCGGGGCAGGTGCTGGTGGAGGCGGTGGAGATGCCGGATGGCGACGCTTTCCTCACCGTTTCGCGCACGCTCGAAGGCCCGCAGGCGGGGTTCGGCGAAAGGGTGCGGCGAACAGCCGTGCTTCTCGGCTGTGATCTCGCCCAGGCCGGAGACACCGTCTATGGCCCCGCCGCTTCGGGCGCCGCGCCCGTCGCCATCGGTCCTTCGTGCCGGCTGTGCGAAAGGCAGGGCTGTCTGTCGCGGGCCGAAGCGCCGCTCACACGACCGCTCGGGCTGGATGAAATGGTCACCGGTCTCAGCGTTTTCGACTTCCAGTAGGCGTTTCCATCCGCTTTTTTATGGCCGGAACACATTTGGTTGAAAATGCTGTGCTGCACATTTCCCGCTTGCTCCCTTTTGTTTTCCTTTCTAGTCTCTCCAAAAAAAGGGGATCACGCTCCCACCGTGAGGATGCGTTAACAGGAGACATCATGAAAAACCGTTCTCTCCGCCTGACCTTGGCTCTCACCACCG
>QFOL01000328.1 GCA_003241215.1 Agrobacterium fabrum | reverse complement strand
GCGAAGATCAGCACGCCAATCGCGGAAATCGCGAACTGCAGCGCGGAGGATGCAAGGAAGATGTTGACGATCGAAGCGATGATCAGACCGAACAGGCCCATGATCAAGAACGAACCCATGCCAGACAGGTCTTTCTTGGTCGTGTAACCGTAAAGCGAGAGCGCACCGAACGAGGCCGCGGTCACGAAGAAGGTCTGCACGATGCTCTGGCCGGTGTAGACCAGGAAGATCGAGGAGAGCGAAACACCCATCAGCGCGGCGTAAACCCAGAAGGTCGTCTGCGCAGCGGAAACGCTCATGTTCTGGATGCGGAAGCTAAGGAAGAAGACCAGTGCCAGCGGAGCGAGCATCACGACCCAACGAAGCGGCGACGCGAAAAGCAGCTGCTGGACAGCCGGATTGGAAGCGGCGAGCGTATAAGTGCCGAACGCGGCAACGCCGGTGATGACCAGAGCCAGCGCCATAAGGTTGTAAACCTTGAGCATATAGGCGCGAAGACCTTCGTCGATCAGCGCACCAGACTGTGCACGCGTCTGCGCCATGCCTCTTTTGAGCTCCGTAATTGCTACGGTGTCGGGATACCTCCCGGGCGCCGCTGCGGAGCTTCAGCAAGCCTGCTCAAGAATATGATGGCAGAACGTGTCCGATACAAGGCCTTATCATATCGAAAAGACACCATATGCGCGAAAAGCGCTCACGTTTTGGCGATCATTACAAAGAATTAATCGCTAAAGTTAAGCGGCGCACAACCGGCGATCATTCCCCTGCCTGCCTGAGAACCGGAGCTGCCTTCTGCCCGAGAATCCGCCAGGTGCCGATGAGGCCGATGCCAACAGTCATGACGAGGGCGACGACAAGCGTGCCGATCGCCACGTCCGGCAGGAAGCTGGAGGGCAGCTTCATGATGCGGGCGATCACGAACCATGCGGAGACGCCGCCGGCGAAAAGCGCGAAGACGGCGGTGGCGAGACCGAGCATCATATATTCGTAGGAGAAAGCCCGAATGAGCAGGTTGCGCGTGCCGCCCAGCGTTTTCAGGATGACCGCGTCATGGGTGCGGGCGCGGTTACCGGCGGCAAGGGCGCCGGCGAGAACAAGGACGGAGGCTATCAGGGCGACGGCGGCAGCGGCGCGGATGGCGGTGGCGAGCTGGCCGACGAGCCGGTTGACGACGTCCAGCGCATCCTTGACGCGCACGCTGGTGATCGTCGGATAGGCGTTGGTGACGGCGCGCAGGATACGGCCTTCGTCGCTTGCGGAAGCGGAAGGATCGGCGAGTGTCGCCAGCCAGGCATGCGGTGCGCCGCGGAAGGTGTTCGGTGAGAACACCATAACGAAATTGATCGACAGTGATTCCCATTCGACATTGCGCAGATTGGCGATCTTTGCCGTGATGCTGCGTCCGAGCACGTTGACGGTCACCGTGTCGCCAATCTTGAGGCCCAGTTCCCCGGCTTCTTCCGCCGCGAATGAGACCAGCGGCTCGCCGCTATAATCCGGCCCCCACCACGTTCCCTCTGTCAGCGTCGCGTTTTCGGGAACATCCTGGGAATAGGTGATGCCCCGGTCTCCACGCAGCACCCAGCGTCCGGACGAGGGCACATTCATTTTCGTCACGTCCTCGCCGTTAAGCGCCAGAATGCGTCCGCGCAGCATCGGCACTTCGGTAAGGGTGCCTTCCGGCGCTTCCCGCTTGAGAAGATCGCGGAAGCCCTGAACTTCACTACCCTGAATATCGACGAAGAAGAAATTCGGCGCCTTTTCCGGCAGGCTGTCCGTCAGCTCGCGGCGCAGATTGCCGTCGATCAGCGTCAGCGTCACGAGCAGGGTCAAGCCGAGGCCGAGGGAGAGGACGACCGAGGGGGTGAGTGCGCCGGGACGGTGAATATTGCCGATTGCCAGGCGAAGGGCTGCCGAATGAACGCGGGGGCTGCGTTTGGCGATGGCCTTGACGCCGGAAGCCACCAGCCGCAGCACCACGAAGGCAAAGGCGATGGCCGCAAGGAAGACCGAGGCGATGAAGCGGTCTTCCGCCGAAAAGATGGCAAGGGCCGCGAGCGCCGCCAGCAGCAGGCCGGTTGCGGCGAGATAGGGCCAGGATGGCCAGCTTCCTTCTTCGAACCCCTGTTCGCGGAAAAGGGCCGTTGCCGGCACCTCACGCGCCTGGCCGAGCGGCACGATGGCGAAGGCGAATGTCGTCAAGAGGCCGAACAGGGCGGCGAGACCGAGAGCGCTGGGGTAAAAGGCTAGCTCTTCCGGCACGGGCAATACGCCTTCGAGAAAGCGCATCGCGATAAGCGGTGCGACAGCGCCAACGGTAAGGCCTATCACGATGCCGACGATGGCAATGAAGGCGATCTGGAAGAGATAGGTCATGGTGACCACGGAGGCCGGTGCGCCGAGGCATTTCAGCGAGGCGATGGTGGTGCGCTTGGAATCCAGAAATGCGCGAACGGCATTGGCGACGCCGACCCCGCCGACGATGAGGGCGGTGAGGCCAACAAGCGTCAGGAATTGCGAGAAGCGGTTGACGTTTTCGGTAAGCGAAGGTGCTGCCCGGTCGCTGGTGCGGATGGACCAGCCCGCATTCGGAAAGGCCTTGTTGGCCGCGTCGTTCATGGTTGCCCGCGCCGAAGGATCGTTCAGTCTGATCTTGTAGGCATGTTCGACGAGGCTGCCGGTTTGAACAAGGCCGGAGGCGAAGAGGGCGTCGCGGCTGACCAACAGCCTTGGGGCAAAACCGAAACCATCCGAGAGTGCATCCGGTTCGTCGACCACGGTGCCGGTCAGTCTCAGCTTCATATTGCCGAGCAGGATTTCATCGCCGACGTTGATTCCCAGCCGTTCCAGCAGGAGCGGCGCGGCGAGGGCGCCATAGGTGTCGCCGCTGCCGGTCAGAAGTTCAGATAGCGGCCGGTTCGGCTCAGCGACGAAAGTGCCATAGAGCGGATAGGCGCCGTCAACCGCCTTTACTTCCGTCAGGGTCTGTTGGGACCCATCGGCAAGACGCGCCATGGAACGCAGCCCGGTGGAGACCGCAACGGTGCCAAGATCGTCGAGATAGGCCCGTTCCTCTTGCGTCGCCTCCCTGTTGCGCAGTTCGAAGCGCATGTCGCCCGCCAGAATCGATTGACCTTCCGTCGCAATGGCGCTGGTGACCGCACGCGAGACGGAATTGACGGCGGCGATGGCGCCGGTTCCGAGTGCGATACAGGCGAGGAAAATGTAAAAGCCGCGCAGGCCGCCGCGGATTTCGCGCCGCGCCAGCCTCGCGGCGTTTCTGATATTGGCGAAAGACGGGAGAATGGAGCCGATCATGCCGATACCGCCCGCGCTACCTGGGGGCGGGCGCTGTCGCCCTCAATCTCGCCGGAGCGCACCTTGATCTGCCGTGAGCAACGGGCGGCAAGCGACGGATCGTGGGTGACGAGCACCATGGTCATGCCGCGTTCGGCCTGTTTGGCGAAGAGAAGATCAGCGATCTGCCTGCCGGTATCGGTATCGAGATTGCCCGTCGGTTCGTCGGCGATCAGCACGGCCGGCGACGGTGCGAGCGCGCGGGCGATGGCGACACGCTGCTGCTCGCCGCCCGATAGCTGGCCGGGATAATGGTTGAGGCGCTCCCCAAGCCCGACGGCGACGAGTTCGCGTCTGGCGATCTCGAAGGGGTTCGGAGCATTGGCCAGTTCCAGTGGAACGGCAACGTTTTCCAGCGCCGTCATATTGGCGATGAGGTGGAAGGATTGGAACACAATGCCGATGTTCCGGCCACGGAAATCCGCCAGCGCATCTTCGCCGAGCTTGTGCAATTCGGTATTCGCAATGACGATTTCGCCGCTGTCCAGCCGCTCGAGACCGGCAAGGACCATCAGAAGCGTCGATTTTCCCGAACCGGAAGGGCCGACGATACCCACCGCCTCACCTTCCCCGATGGAAAGATCGATGGTCTTGAGAACGTGAACGGAGGCGGCGGCGTTGCCGAGGGTGAGGTCGGCCTTCTTCAGCTCTATGATGCTTTTCGTCACAATTCTCGTTCCTATATAGGGTGATGAAAACAGTCTGGCGGTCGATGCGGTCGGTGTTTCAGACAATGCGAACCAAGTTAGGAAAGCCGTAATGAGATTTAAAGCTGCCCTGTTTCACTTCATCGTCATTTTTGCCGCGGCCTTTTCCGTCTCGCTGGCCGTGGCCCAGGAGCGGACATTGCAACTGGTCGGCCTCGGCGACAGCCTCATGGCGGGGTATCAGCTGCCGCCCACCGATAGCTACACCGCACAGCTTGAAGCTGCATTAAAGGCGAAAGGCGTCAACGTCGTCATTACCAATGCCGGCGTCTCCGGCGATACCTCCTCCGGCGGTCTGGCGCGGGCGGAATGGTCGGTTCCCGATGGTACGGACGGGGTGATCCTTGAACTTGGCGCCAATGACGCACTGCGCGGTATCGCCCCCGAACAGACCGAAAAGAACCTTGACGCCATTATTTCCGGTTTTCAGAAGCGCAACATAGCCGTGCTGCTCGTCGGTATTATGGCGCCGCCGAATATGGGTGATGATTACGCCGGACGCTTCAACCCGATCTTTCGAAAGCTCGCCGAAAAATACAACCTGCCGCTTTATCCCTTCTTTCTGGATGGCGTGGTGACGGATGATGCGCTGAAGCTGGATGACAAGATGCACCCCAATACCAGGGGGGTGGCGACGATGGTCGAAAAATCTTTGCCGGCTGTTGAAAGCTTCATCAAGACAATCGGTGCGCAAAAAAAATAAGCACTTGCGCCCGTCTGCATTGCGTGATTCGC
>QFOL01000327.1 GCA_003241215.1 Agrobacterium fabrum | reverse complement strand
CATGTGGCCGCAAACTATCCCGCTTCCCGCGGAAATCCAAGCCTTTTCTTTTGCTGTGCAAAATATCCTTGCAAAAAATCCGCAGACATATCGCTGATAACTATCTCCGGAAGGTCAAAACTCTGTCATTACCGCCATAATCCTTCACGGCGTCCAGAAGAAAGAAGCCGTGGGAAGCAAATATAGCGGAAACATCAAGCCTTTGATCGAAACCGATCTCCACACCGACAATCCCGTTTTCCACAAGAAAGCGGCCTGCATCGGCAGCGATGAGGCGGTACGGTGCAAGGCCGTCCTGACCTCCGTCCAGCGCCGCCATCGGATCGTGGTTACGAACCTCTTGGTCAAGCGTTGCGACGATATCAGTCCTTATATAAGGCGGATTCGACACAATTATGTCAAAGCTGCCAGAGATTTTTTCAAACCAGTCGCTGCGTATGGTCTCAAAGCGCGCGCCAAGATCATTACGGGCCGCATTCCTGGCCGCGGTTTCCAGCGCGTCAGCGGAAATATCGCTGCCGATACCCGCCGCTTCAGGGCATTCCTTCAACAGCGCCAGACAGATCGCCCCCGTGCCGGTGCCCATGTCGAGAATGCGGGCGCTGCCCTTGGCGGAAACGGCTTTTTTCAGCGCCGGCAACAGGGTATCGACCAGAACTTCCGTATCCGGCCGGGGTTCGAGCGTCTCCTTCGACAAAAGAAGATCGAGGCCGTGAAATTCCCGGTGGCCGAGAATGCGGTGAACGGGTTCGCCATTCGCCCGCCTTTCGATCATGGCGGCGATGCGGGCGCTTTCTTGCGGCGTAACAACACGATCAGGCTTCATCACGAAATCGGTCAATGAAAAATCGATGACTTCGGCAATCAGGAGCCGTGCATCGAGAAGCGGGTCTTCGACCCCCGCCGCCTGCAGCCTCTTGCGGGCGGCGGCGAGCGCGTTCGCAACACTCGCTTCGGTCGCCGTGCTCAAAGCTGCTCGCCGAGCTGCGCAAGCTGACCGGCCTGATAATCGGCAATCAGCGCATCCACCAGTTCATCGATCTCGCCTTCGATCATGCGGTCGAGCTTGTAGAGCGTGAGGTTGATGCGGTGATCGGTAACGCGGCCCTGCGGGAAGTTATAGGTGCGGATTCGCTCGGAACGGTCGCCTGACCCCACCTGGCTCTTGCGATCGGCCGAACGCTCGTTGTCCACCTTCTGGCGTTCGATATCGTAAAGCCGCGAACGCAGAACCTGCATGGCCTTGGCGCGGTTCTGGTGCTGCGATTTTTCCGAACTGGTGACGATCAGACCCGTCGGCAGATGGGTGATACGGACGGCGGAGTCGGTGGTGTTGACGTGCTGGCCGCCCGCACCGGAAGCGCGCATCGTATCGATGCGTATGTCTTCCGGGCGAATTTCGATGTCGATATCTTCCGCTTCCGGCAGCACCGCAACGGTTGCGGCTGACGTATGGATACGGCCGCTCGCTTCAGTCTCAGGCACACGCTGCACCCGGTGCACGCCGGATTCGAATTTCAGCTTGGAAAACACCCCTCGCCCGCTGATCGTGGCGATGATTTCCTTGTAACCGCCCGCTTCGCCTTCACTGGCGGAGAGCACCTCCACCTTCCAGCCCTTGGTCGAGGCGAAACGCTCGTACATGCGGAACAGATCACCGGCAAACAGGGCGGCCTCGGAGCCGCCGGTGCCGGCGCGGATTTCAAGGATCGCGCTTTTTTCGTCCGCCGCATCCTTTGGCAGCAGCAGGACCTGCATGTCCTTCTCAAGCTCGCCGATGCGGCTCTCGATTTCGGGCAGCTCCATTTCCGCCAGATCGCGCATATCCTTGTCGGTCGTCTTGTCGGCCAACAGCGCTTCCAGATCAGCGACCTCCGAAACCGCCTTTTCATATTCGCGGATTTTCTTCACCACCGGCTCGAGTTCGGAATATTCCGAAGCCAGCTTCACATAGACATCCGCGGCAGGCCCGGCCGACATACGCGCTTCGATCTCACCGAAACGTCTTTCCAACTCACGCATTTTTTCGACGGGAAGCTTCGCCACCAGTCACTCCAATAATGAAACAGGTCTTTTAAATGGGAATGGAATGCGTCGCCGCAAAGCGTAACAACACCTCGCGCGCGCTTTCCAGCGAATTGTGGTCATCCAGCGCCGCATTCAACTCTTCGGCGAGGTTGGCGGCATCGAGGCCGAGCAGCATGGCCTTCACCGGACCGATCGCCGTCGGCGACATGGAGATCGAACGGAAACCGAGGCCGATCAAAGCCATGGCCGAAAGCGGCTTGCTTGCCATCTCGCCGCAGAGCGTGACCGAGGTGTGATGCCTCTCACCGGCGCGGACGATATCGCGCAGAATGCGCAGGAACGGCTTGCCGAGATTGTCGAAACGATCCGAAACGCGCGCATTGCCGCGATCGACCGCCATCGAGAACTGGAACAGGTCGTTCGAACCGACGGAGACGAAATCCACCTCCTGCATCAACTCGTCGAGCTGCCACATCAGCGATGGCACTTCCAGCATGGCGCCGAATTGCAGTTTTTTCGGCAGCGCATGGCTGAATTTCGAGAGATGCTTCACTTCCTTCTGCAAAAGATCGCGTGCGGCGCGGATTTCGGAAACTTCCGTCACCATCGGCAGCATCATGCGCAGTTCAGCCCCGGAGGCGGCGCGCAGCAGCGCGCGCATCTGCGTGCGCATCAGGCCCGGCCGGTCGAGTGACAGGCGGATCGCCCGCCAGCCCAGCGCCGGGTTTTCCTCTTCCTGGCCGCGCATGTAGGAAACGACCTTGTCGCCGCCGATATCCAGCGTGCGGAAGGTGACGCTCTTGCCCCTGGCCTGGCGCAGAACGGAGCGGTAGAAGGCCTCCTGCTCTTCGCCCTTCGGCATGTTGGACGCGATCATGAATTGCAGTTCGGTGCGGAACAGGCCAATGCCGTCGGCGCCTGATTCGTCGAGCTGCGGCAGGTCTACCAGAAGACCCGCATTCATCTTCAGATTGACCTTCTGGCCATCCTTGGTGATCGGCTCGACATTGCGCAGCGCGCGGAACTGTTCCTGACGCCGGGCTCGCAGCCGCACCTTTTCCTCATAGGCGCGCTGAAGATCCGACATCGGCCGCAGATGCACCTGACCGTCATCGCCATCGATGATGATGGGATCGTTGTTTTCGGCGAGTGCGACGATGCCGGTCGCCTGTCCGATGATCGGAATGCCCATGGCGCGCGCGACGATGACGACATGGCTCGTCACCGCGCCGTCTTCGAGCACCAGACCGCGCAGTTTTTCACGCGGGTAATCGAGCAGTTCGGCAGCACCCATGGCGCGCGCCAGAACGATGGCGTCGAGCGGGAAATCCTGCTCCGGTCCACGGCCGCCAAAACCGATCAACTGCCGCAGCAGCCGGTTGGCGAGATCGTCGAAATCATGCATGCGCTCGCGCAGATAAGGGTCCGTCAGACGCATCATGCGCGCCTTGGTGTCGCTCTGCACCTTTTCGACCGCCGCTTCCGCCGTCAGGCCGTTGCGGATCGCCTCTTCCATGCGCCGCACCCAGCCCTGGTCATGGGCGAACATGCGGTAGGTCTCGAGAACCTCGCGGTGCTCACCCTCGGTCGGCACATCGCGGCGCTGCAACATGTCGTCGATGGAGAGACGCAGCGAACCGATGGCGTCGGCAAGACGCCGGATTTCCGTATCGGCATCTTCATTGAGCAGATTGGTGACGACAATGCGCGGATCGTGCAGCACGACGTGGCCAAGGCCGATACCTTCGCCATAGGCGTCGCCATCGATGGAAACGGCGCGCGTCAGGTCCAGCTCCACGCCGGGGCGGGTGATCTTCTTCAACTCGCCGCTCGCCACTATTTCGGCAATGAGCATCGCGGTTGTCTCGAGCGCTTCAATTTCATCCTCCCGGTATGTTCGGCTGGCCTTGTTCTGGACCACAAGAACGCCAAGAGTGCGACCGGAGCGCAAAATCGGCACGCCGAGGAAGGAATGATAAATTTCCTCACCGGTTTCAGGAAGATAGCGGAAAGCGGGATGCGCCTGCGCATCCGAAAGATTGAGCGGCTGGGCGGAAGCGGCGATCGTGCCGACAAGGCCCTGCCCCATTTTCAGCTGGGCAAGATGCACGGCATCCTTGTTGAGACCTTCGGTGGCGTAAAGCTCAAGCACGCTGTCGGAACGCAGCACATAGACCGAGCAAACCTCCGCCACCATGTTGCCGGCGATCTGACGGACGATCTGGTCAAGGCGGTCC
>QFOL01000326.1 GCA_003241215.1 Agrobacterium fabrum | reverse complement strand
CCTGCCCGAAGGTGCCGCCGTTTCCGCTGCCGCCGACCGCTTCGACGCCATCTGGAACGAGATGCGCGGCTGGGGCGAAGTCCTGATGATCGTGCAGACCGGCGATATCGTCTTCGAAGTGCCGGGCCACCTGCCGGAAGGCACGGAAAGCCACGGCTGGTTCAACATCCACGGCGACAGCCCCATCGGCGGTCACATCAAGAAGGACAATTGCGCCGGCATCACCTTCGTCGATCGCGGCTTCCACGGCCGCCGCTCCTGTTCCGTCTGGTTCATGAACGCCGCCGGCGGCGCCATGTTCAAGATTTTCGTCCGCCGCGACGAGAACAAGGAACTGCTGGCCGGGCAACTGGCAAAGTTCGAAGCGCTGCGGGACGGTTTCCGCGGCTGAGACCGGCGGAGAGGTCGTCATCGACCTCCCCGCCACCCTCATTCCAGTGTTTGTCGCAGGAATGAGGGTAGAGGGATGCAAACTACATAAATCCGCCAAGCGCTCCCTTGTCATCCACACCAAGTGCCCCGGCCTGCGCCAGCCGAAAAAAATCCGGTTCATCGCCCGTTCAGTGCCATTTTCTATCATCCGCTGAAATTCGATCGGCATCAGCACGGAGCAAGCACCATGACCGACAACCAACCTCTTCTTTCGCGCCGCAGTTTTGCCGGTCTCCTGGCTCTCGCCCCGCTTTTTGCGGCGGGCGGCGCGGCTGCCGCACCGGCAAGCCTGCGCGGCAGCGTTTCCTATCGCGAGCGCATCGCATTGCCGCCAGGCGCGACCGTGACAGTGCGCCTGATCGACGTTTCGCTGGCGGATGCGCCGTCGCAGACGATTGCCGAAACCACCATCCGCCCGCGTGGCCAGGTGCCTGTACCCTTCGTGCTGCGTTACGACGACCGCGACATCCGTGGCCGCCGCTCCTATGCGCTGAGCGCCGAAATCCGCGACCGCGACCGGCTGCTCTTCACCACCACGCAGCGTTATTCCGTTCTGACCGGCGGTCGCGACGATACCAATCTGGTACTGGAACGCGTCGGTGCGGGTCCGGGCAGGCCGGAGCCGGAAGCCGGCATCGACGGACGCTGGCTGGTGCAGGAGATCCGCGGCGAGCGGGTTCGCGGCCGCCGCCAGGCGACGCTGGAAATTTCCCGCGAGGGCCGCGTTTCCGGCAATGCCGGCTGCAACGGCATCGGCGGCGAAGTGAATATCCGCCGCAACCGCGTCGATTTCGGCCGGATGATTTCCACCCAGATGGCCTGCGCGCCTGACATCATGCGCCAGGAACGGCAGTTCATCGAGGCGCTGGAAGGCGCCCGCTCCTTCCGGCTGGAGCCGCGCCGCGGCACGCTCGAACTGCTCGACGGCCGTGGCCGCACCGCCATGCGGCTGCGCCGCGCCTGAGGCCGGAGAAGCCCCCGGCAAACACCCCGCGCCGCCGTGCTGGCCATGGAACATTCCATGTCGCTTCCGGCACGGCGCGCTCCTCTTTCCCGCCCTATGACTTTGCTGTGTTCGTCTTGACGCTTTGCTCCGCCGCAGAGCTGCGCTATGGAACGCGCCGAACCGCGCCGGCTGACGCCGACGCGACGTCTTTGAGGGAAAACGAATGACATCCTATGTTCTGACCGTGGCCTGTAAATCGACCCGTGGCATTGTGGCCGCGATTTCCGGTTATCTGGCGGAAAAAGGCTGCAACATCGTCGACAGTTCACAGTTCGACGACCTCGAGACCGGCAAGTTCTTCATGCGCGTCTCTTTCATTTCTGAAGAAGGCGCTTCGCTTCAGGCCATCACCGAGGGCTTCCGGCCGGTGGCGGAAAAATTCGGCATGGAGGCGGATATCTATCCGGATGGCCAGCGCATGAAGACGCTCTTGATGGTGTCGCGTTTTGGCCATTGCCTCAACGACCTGCTCTATCGCTGGAAGATCGGCGCATTGCCAATCGACATCGTCGGCGTCGTCTCCAACCATTTCGATTACCAGAAGGTCGTCGTCAACCACGACATCCCCTTCCACCACATCAAGGTGACGAAGGAGAATAAACCCAAAGCCGAAGCCCAGCTGATGGACCTGATCGAGACCAGCGGCACGGAACTCGTCGTGCTGGCGCGCTACATGCAGGTGCTGTCCGACGATATGTGCCGGAAGATGTCTGGCAAAATCATCAACATCCACCATTCCTTCCTGCCCTCCTTCAAGGGCGCCAACCCCTACAAGCAGGCCTATGAGCGCGGCGTGAAGCTGATCGGTGCCACGGCCCATTACGTCACCGCCGATCTCGACGAAGGCCCGATCATCGAGCAGGACACGGTGCGCATCACCCATGCGCAATCGGCCGACGATTATGTCTCGCTCGGCCGCGACGTGGAAAGCCAGGTGCTGGCCCGCGCCATCCACGCCCATATCCACCACCGCACCTTCATCAACGGCAACCGCACCGTCGTCTTCCCGCCAAGCCCGGGAAGTTATGCTTCCGAGCGGATGGGGTGAAAAGATCGCCAGTAAGCCCGATCATCTGACGGCTGCTATCGTCGCACCGTCTCTTGCGATGCGGCACCGGCCTTGTTCTTATCGCGAACGGCTTTGAATGGAGCGAGCCGCTCACGCATTTTTTCGACGATTCTGATCTTCTCGGCAAAAGACAAATTGGCTCGAACGCGCCGAGCCTCTGCTTTGCGTGCCAGAATCTCATTCAGCGTGAAGTTGGACGGATTGCTCATGGATTGGAATTTAAATCCAACACATCAGCATGTCCAGTTTTCGCAAGAAATTCCCGCCATTTACCGTCAAGCCCGTGGCGTTTCACGACATCGCGTAGAAGCTCGATGTTTACGGCATTCGCGTCGAGAAATGCAATCACCCGTGCATGATCCTTGTATCTTCCGGTACGGATGGCAATCGCTACCAAATGATGGGCTGAAAGGACGCGGGTCGTGATCTGGCGACCCGAGCCGAAATCTTCGGCAATCTCTTCCGCTTGTTGCAATGCCTCCACATCCAGCGCATCGGAAGCAGGAAGAAACTGAACAGGCCAGCCTTCGATCAGCAGGCCTTCCTTTTCCCATTGGTCGTAGCCGCGGGCTTTCAGGTAGGGAACAATTTCTCCCAGCGTAACAAGGCCACCAGGAGATGCGGATGAAAATGTTATCAAAATATCCAAGTCTTCGGTGACTGTCGGTTCGATATAGAGCAGGGCCGCAACAGCTCCTGCAATGACATAGGTTTCAATAATGCCATCATCGACCATGGCGTTTAAAACTTCGAGTGACTTTTCCATCGACATCTTCATGTCCCTCTATCGAAAACTATTCCACGCCACCAAACACCACCCGCGCCCTCAGCCCACGCCCCTCCGCGCCATCCTCCAGCGTCAGCCGCCCGCCGAACAGCCCGGCGATCTCTTCGATGATGGCAAGGCCGAGGCCGGCGCCGGGGGCGGCGTTGGCTTCGCCGCGGGCAAAGCGCTGGCGCACCATGGCGCGTTTTTCCGGAGGAATACCGGGGCCGTTATCCTCGACTTCCAGCCAGACGGCGTCCGTCTCCTTGCCGACGCGGACGGTGACTTCCGCCCCGCGCCCGGCATAATTGATGGCGTTGGAAACGAGATTGCCGATCAGTTCGCCGATCAGGAGCGGCTCGGCGGGAATGGTCACTTCGCCCTCGCCTTCGAACCCGAGATCGATGCCGGCTTCGGCCGCACGCGGCACGAAATCGGCCGTCACATTCTGCGCAACGGCCACGAGATCGATTGCGGAAAAATCATGCTTTTCGCTCGAACCGGCGGCGTCGATATTGGCCATGCGCAGCAGCTGGGCGAGGATATGTTCGGCATGGGCGACCGACGCGCCGCCCTTCAGCGCCGCCGCCTGCGCTTCCTCAAGGCTGGCGGCGCGGGCGGAAAGCGCAAGCTGGGTGCTGATGATGGCGAGCGGCGTGCGCAGCTGGTGGCTGGCATTACCGGTGAAATGCCGGAGTGCATCGAGCGCCGATTGCAGCCGCACCATGAAGGAATTGACCGTTTCCACCAGGTTTTCCACCTCCACCGGCACGGATTGGCGGATGGGGTGCAGGTCGTTCGGGCTCCGCTCGGCAATGGCTTCGCTGAGCCGGTAAAGCGGTCTGAGCGAAATCGTCACCGCGATCCAGACGATGATCGCCGCTCCCACGATCATCAGGAGCAGGCGCAGCGCCGAGCGCAGGATGATGGCCTGCGCCAGCTGGCTGCGGGCAATGGTGGTTTCGGCAACCGTGACGGAAAAGGGCACGGAATTGATG
>QFOL01000325.1 GCA_003241215.1 Agrobacterium fabrum | reverse complement strand
TTATCTGAAGGGGTCCGCAGCATCACGTAGTCCGTCGCCGAAGAAATTAAAGGCCAGAATGACGAGAACGACCGGGATCGTCGGGATGAGAAGCCATGGATATAGCGCAATGACACTGACGCTGCGCGCTTCCGTGAGCAGAATTCCCCAACTTGTGATCGGTGGCCTGAGACCGAGGCCAAGGAAGCTCAGTGCGGTTTCGCCGAGAATCATGCCGGGAATCGTCAGGGTGGCCGAAGCGATGAGGTGCGACATGAAGCCGGGAATAAGGTGTCTGCCGATGATGCGCGGCGTGCCGGCACCCATCAATTGTGCAGATAAAACATAGTCTTCCTCGCGAAGCGCCAGAAGTTTTGAGCGCACGGCGCGCGCAAGGCCCGTCCAGTCCAGCATGCCGAGAATGATGGTGATGCCGAGATAAACGAGGATGGGGCTCCAGGTCACCGGCATGATCGCCGCAAGCGCCAGCCATAGCGGAATGCTCGGGATGGATTGCAGCACCTCGATGATGCGCTGGACGATCAGGTCAAACGTGCCGCCGCGATAACCCGCCAGACCGCCGATCACAATGCCGAGAACGAAGCTCATCGCGACGCCGAGAAGGCCGATGGTCAGCGAAATGCGCGCGCCATAGATGATGCGGGACAGCACGTCACGGCCGAGGCGATCCGTGCCGAGCAGGAACAATTCACCGCCCTCCGCCGGGCAGACGAGATGGGTTCTGCCCTCGAACATGCCCCAGAAGCGATAGGTATCGCCCTTGCAGAAGAAGCGCAGCGGCTGGATATCCGTCGGCACATCCCGGTAGACCCGTCTCAGATTGTCCATGTCGAGCGTCATTTCCCGTCCGTAGACGAAGGGGCCGACAAATTTTCCATCATTGAACAGGTGAATGGCCTGAGGCGGGGCGTAGATATTTTCGATATTGCGGGTGTGGAGATTATAGGGCGCGAGGAATTCGCAGATCAGGATCGAAAGATAGAGCACCACCAGAAAGGCGCCGGACCACACCGCGATCTTGTGCTGGCGGAATTGCCACCACATGAGGCGGAGCTGCGAGGCCTTGCTGAAGGCCGCCATTCCTGACGTGTTGGGTTCGATCAGCGACGGGTCGAAGGGCGCGGTCGAGACGTAGTGGGGCAGGGCTTCGCCGGGTTTCGGAATGGATGAGGTCATTTGACGTTACCACCTCCGAAGCGGATTCGCGGGTCGAGTATGGCAAGGGCGATATCCGACACCAGCACGCCGATTACCGTCAGGAAAGCAAGGAACATCAGGAATGAGCCGGCCAGATACATATCCTGGCTCTGCAACGCGCGGATGAGCATGGGACCGGTGGTTTCGAGCGACAGGACGACGGCGGTGATTTCCGCGCCTGAGATGATCGCCGGCAGGATGGAGCCGATGTCCGAGATGAAGAAATTCAGCGCCATGCGCAGCGGATATTTGGTCAGCACCTTGAAGGGGTGCAGCCCCTTGGCGCGGGCGGTGACCACATATTGTTTCTGCAATTCATCAAGCAGATTGGCGCGCAGGCGGCGGATCATGCCGGCGGTGCCCGCCGTTCCGATGATGAGGACGGGGATCCAGATATGCTCGAGGATCGACTTGAACTTCGCCCAGCTCATCGCCTGATTGAGATATTCCCGGCCCATCAGATGGCCGATGGAGATGCCGAACCAGATATTGGCGAAGTACATCAGGATCAGCGCCAGCATGAAGTTGGGAATGGCGATGCCGAGCAGGCCGAGGAAGGTGAGCCCGTAATCGCCCCAGCTGTATTTATGCGTGGCGGAATAGATACCGATCGGAAAGGCGATGAGCCAGGTGACGATGATGGTGACGAAGGAGACCAGAACCGTCAGCCACAGCCGGTCTCCGACGACATCGGCGACCGGCAGCTGATATTCGAAGGAATAGCCGAAATCGCCGACCAGCATGCCGGTCGCCCAGCGGAAATACCGGATCGGGGCCGGCTGGTCGAAACCATAGCGGGTGCGCAACTCCTCGATTTCGGCAAGGTTTGCCGTCTCGCCCATGGCGCGCAGTTCGGCGACATAGCTTTCGAAATAATCGCCCGGCGGCAGCTCGATGATGGTGAAAACCAGCATCGAGATCAGGATCAGCGTGGGGATCATGACGAGGATGCGCTTCAAAATATACCGCAGCATATCAGGCGTCTCCGTCATACCAGAAGCTATCCGGCATATAGACGCCGAGATAGGATGTGGGTTCGTAACCGAAAAGCGCCTTGTCCGGCACGTTTCGCATGCGTTTGACATGGACGACGGGCTGAAGCGCGCCGTTGACGATGCCGATAGAAAACACCTGCTGCGTGTAAATACCCAGCATTTCCAGCCAGATGGCCTCCCGCTCCTGTTCTGTGATGCTTTTGCGCCATTTTTTCAGGAGATCGAGCAGATGCGCCGCTTCCGGCAGATCGGGCTCCTTGCCCTCGCGGCCGCCGGAAAGATA
The DNA here is from genome assembly GCA_003241215.1 of Agrobacterium fabrum. Lineage (GTDB taxonomy): Bacteria > Pseudomonadota > Alphaproteobacteria > Rhizobiales > Rhizobiaceae > Agrobacterium > Agrobacterium fabrum_A. Next base: position 1,802 of record QFOL01000325.1, on the reverse strand, counting down.
ATGCACGCCCCAGACCGGCCATTGCAGCTGATCGTCGCCGGTGGGCGCAAGGCCGGAAGGCAGCATGTCAGGTGTCGGCACACCATTGTCCATGCCCATCCAGACCGACATCAGCACCTCACCGCCCATGGCGCGCTTGCGGAAGACATCGCGCTGGGTGGGACGTACGGACACCGCGATGCCGATATGCCGCCAATGGTCCGTCACCAGCTCCATGACGTCGGTTTCAAGCGTGCTTTCGCCCGTCGTCTCGACGATGACATAGGCCGGACGCCCATCCGGCAGGAGACGGAGGCCGGCATTGTCGCGCTTGTCGAGACCCGCTTCGTCAAGCAGCCTGTTGGCCGTCGCACGGTCGAAGGCGCTCCATGCGTCTGCGAATTCCTGCCGGTAGAGCGGGCTTTCCGGCAGAACCGTATCGGCGCTCTCCTTAGCCAGCCCATAAAAACAAACCATGTTGATTTCGTGCCGGTTTATCGCGAGCGACAGCGCCCGGCGCACGCGCACATCCTGAAAAGCGCTGCGCCAGACCGGATCGGCGCAATTCAGATTGGGCAGAAGCGCAATGCGCGAACCCTGGGAGCGCTTATAGAGGTTCACCTTCAGGGGAAAGCGCTTTTCCGCATCCTTCAGAAAGGTGTAATCGGCGAAATCGAGGCCGAAATATTGCAGGTCGCTGTCGCCCGAGGCCGTCTTGGCCGAGATGATGTCGGACGAGGTGACGTTCAGCAGGAACCGGTCGAGATAGGGCAGTTGCAGGCCGTTTTCATCGACACGGTGATAATAGGGGTTGCGTTCGAAGACGAATTGTTCCGCCGGCGGTGCGGTGGTGTTGCGCCATGCATCCAGCGTCGGCAGATCGGGGTTTTCCGGCCGCACCTGCCGCGACATCTTGATGTGCAGGCCACTCCAGTCATCCGCCTTGTTTTTCTTGATAAGTTTGGCGAGCTTTTCCGCCGTCTGATATTTGACGTGAAACTGCTTCATATAGGCGGCGGGAAGGAACAGCCGCGCCGGTGAGGCAGCGGCGAGCTTCGCCAGAAAGTCCGGGTTGGGGCCGTCCCAGGTGTAACGTACCGTCAGCCGGTCGATGACTTCGATCAGTGGCGGTTTGCTGTTGACCAGAAGTTCGATTGGCGGACCGCCCTTGTGGATTTCCTTGTTGAGGGCGACGTCCTCCCAGAAATAGCGGAAATCCTCTGACGTGAAATCGCTGCCGTCAGACCATTTGTGGCTCTCGCGCAGCCTGAAGGTGAAGATGCGCTCTTCCTGTACGTCGTAGCTTTCGAGAATATCGGGATGCAGTTCGAATTTCTCGTCATAACCGACAAGGCGGGCATAGTTGCTGATCGGCATGAGCCTGATATCGCGCTGGCCGCCAATGAGCATGCGCACCGAGCCGCCATGTTTTCCCGGCTCGCGGCCAAGCGCTTTCATATCGATGACGCGTGGATTTTTCGGCAGGCGGTCTGCCACGTCCGGCAATTCGCCCTTTTCCCGTTTTTCCTTGAAATAGGCCGGATCGGTATAGGCGGCCCGCACATAGGCCGGCAGGAAGACGGAGGCCAAGAGGGCAAGAGTGGTGCGGCGCGTGATCAAGGGCGAAGCTCCCGGATATCGGCATTGCCGTTCGCAAGAACGAAATGGCCTTCGCCGAGATCGGCGGAAATCATGTCGCCGTCACCCTCGTCGCGGAACTGTTTGCCCCAGTCGAACTTGCCCGTCGCGCTGATCTTGCCGATGGTGCGGAAATCGAGCGGGCGGTCGAGATCGGGGAAAGGCACGGCGGCGAGCAGGGACTT
>QFOL01000324.1 GCA_003241215.1 Agrobacterium fabrum | reverse complement strand
AGTGCGAACTGATCCGGAAACGTCAGTCGACGAATTTCCAGGGCATAATTGACGTGACAACCATCATCAGGGATGGACTGAAATGAAAAGTACACTTCGGATTTCGCTGAAATCGGGCGAAAAGATTTTCATCAACGGCGCGGTTCTGCGTGTGGACCGCAAGGTCGCGCTCGAATTCCTGAACGATGTCACGTTTCTGCTTGAAAACCACGTTTTGCAGCCCGAGCAGGCGACGAGCCCGCTCCGGCAGCTTTATTTCATCGCGCAGATGATCCTCATCAACCCGGAAGGGCGCGAGCAATCCACCAACATGTTCCGCAAATCCGTGAGCATGCTGCTGAACTGCTTCCAGCATGACGAGGTTCTGGCGGAACTCAAGCGGATCGACGGGCTGGTTGCCTCTGGCAAGGCTTTCGAAGCGCTGAAGGCCATTCGCGGTCTTTACCCGATTGAGGAGAAAATCCTCAACAATCAGGAAATGACCCCGGCAACAATCGAACAGATTCGCAAGGAGATCGCACCATGGCGGTAGATGCAGTCACCTCGGCAGCGTCAAATCCCTGGGCCAATGCCGGGGCAAGCAGTTCCGACAGCAGCGCTGCCTCGCTCAACTACGACAGCTTCCTGAAGCTCCTCATCGCCCAGATGAAGAACCAGGATCCGACCAGTCCGATGGATGCCGGCGAGCAGATGTCGCAGCTTGCGAGTTTCTCGCAGGTCGAGCAGACCATCAAGACCAACACCCATCTGAAAAGCATGCTTCAGGCCGAGGCCCTGACGCGCGCATCCGACCTTGTCGGCAAGACGGTCAAGAGCGCCGACGACAAGGTTACGGGCGTGGTGAAGGAAGTCGAGGTCTATTCGGACGGCGTTATCGCCATCACCGAAGCTGGTGACAAGGTGCTGCTGCAGGCCGGCGTGACCTTCTCGAACGGTCCGATCGCGAGTACACCTGATGAAGGGACCGATTCGGATACACCGGCCGGTTCCTGACATTGAAGGGGCGGCATGACGCCGCCCTTCCGGAATGAGGATGCGACGATGAACGAGGCCGATGCGCTTGACATCATGCAGGCAGCAGTCTGGACGGTTCTCGTCGCGGCCGGTCCGGCCGTTCTGGCCGCCATGATCGTCGGTGTCGTCATTGCCTTCATTCAGGCCCTGACCCAGGTTCAGGAAATGACGCTGACCTTCGTCCCCAAGATCGTCACGATCATGATCGTTCTCGGCGTTGCCGCCCCCTTTGTTGGCGCGCAGATCGTGCTTTTTTCCAATCTCGTCTTTTCCCGCATTCAGTCCGGCTTCTGACGCCCATCCGCCATGGATGCCACCCTCGCGCAAGCTTCAGCGGCTAGGGATAGGCGGAAAGCATCGGCCCGAATTGCGTGCGCTTTTCGAAAACCGGTGCCGCGGAACCGTGCGACGGCTTTTCCGTCGCCCTTCTCATGAAGAGACAGGACGAATTCATGGCGCAGCCACCAGTCATTTCCTTGCCCAAGGTCAGTCCGAGCACGCGTGACATTGGTTTCGCACTTGGCATTGTGGCGATCCTTTGCGTCCTCTTCCTGCCCATTCCGGTCATGCTGGTGGATATCGGCCTTGCCTTTTCTATCGCGCTTTCGGTCCTCATCCTCATGGTGGCGCTCTGGATCCAGCGGCCGCTGGATTTCTCGTCTTTCCCGACCGTGCTGCTGATCGCGACCATGATCCGCCTGTCGCTGAACATCGCGACGACGCGCGTCATTCTTTCGCATGGCAACGAGGGGCCAACGGCGGCGGGCGGCGTGATCGCCGGTTTCTCCAGCCTCGTCATGTCCGGTGATTTCGTCATCGGTCTGATCGTCTTCCTGATCCTGATCACCGTCAACTTCATCGTCATCACCAAGGGTGCGACGCGTATCGCCGAAGTCGGTGCGCGCTTCACCCTCGACGCCATTCCCGGCAAGCAGATGTCGATCGATGCGGATCTGTCCGCCGGCATCATCGACGAAAAGGAAGCGCAGCGCCGCCGCCGCGAACTGGAGGAGGAAAGCTCCTTCTTCGGTTCGATGGACGGCGCCTCGAAATTTGTGCGCGGCGATGCCATTGCAGGCCTCATCATCACCGCCATCAACGTCTTCGGCGGCATCATCATCGGTTATTTCCGCCACGGCATGCCCATCGGCGAAGCGGCCGACGTTTTCGTCAAGCTTTCGGTCGGTGACGGTATCGTCTCGCAGATCCCGGCTCTGATCGTATCGCTCGCCGCCGGCCTTCTGGTATCGCGCGGCGGCACGTCGGGATCGACGGATCAGGCGGTCGTCAACCAGCTGAGCGGCTATCCGCGCGCACTGATGGTTTCGGCCATGCTGATGGGACTGCTCGCCATCATTCCGGGACTTCCTTTCCTGCCCTTCATCTTCCTCGGCGGCATCATGGCGTTCGGCAGCTGGTATATTCCGCGCCAGGCGGAAGCCGAAAGCGCGCTGCGGCGTCAGGAAGAGGAGAACAAGGTTCTCCAGACCACCGAGGCGGAGAAGGATTCGGTCAAGCAGGTGCTGAAGACGGCCGAGATTGAACTGGCGCTCGGCAAGCAGGTTTCCACCCGCCTTCTCGGCGCGCATCAGGAACTGGCGTTCCGCGTCGGCAAGATGCGCAAGAAATTCGCGACCCAATACGGTTTCGTCGTGCCGGAGATCAAGGTCTCCGACGATATCATGATCCCGGAAAAGGCCTATCAGATCCGGGTTCACGGCACGACCATCGCGTCCAGCAACCTGCGCGTCGGCGATGTTCTCGTCGTGACGGGGGCAGGGCGCAAGCCAAGCATCCCGGGCGATGAAATCCGCGAACCCGCTTTCGGCATGCCAGCCGTTTCGATCCTCGAAACCTTCACCGAGGATCTGAAGCGTGAGGGCTTCCATCCGATCGACAATGTTTCGGTGGTGCTGACGCATCTGAGCGAGGTCATCCGCAACAACCTGCCGCAGCTCCTGTCCTACAAGGACGTCAAGATCCTCATCGACAGGCTCGATCCTGAATACAAGAAACTGGCCGACGAGATTTGCTCGTCGCATATGTCCTATTCCGGCCTGCAGGCGGTGCTGAAACTGCTGCTCGCCGAGCGCGTCTCGATCCGCAACCTGCATCTCATTCTCGAAGCGGTGGCCGAACTCGCGCCGCATGTGCGCAAGACGGAACAGATCGTCGAACATGTGCGGGTGCGCATGTCGCAGCAGCTTTGCGGCGATCTGGCCGACAATGGCGTGTTGCGCGTGCTCCGCCTCGGCAACAAGTGGGACATGGTCTTCCATCAGGCGCTCAAGCGCGACCAGAAGGGCGAAATCGTCGAATTCGACATCGATCCCCGCCATCTCGAGGAGTTTTCCGAGCAGGCGTCGAAAGTTATCCGTGAATTCATGGACCGCGGCCTGCCCTTTGTCCTTGTAACCTCGCCGGAAACGCGGTCCTATGTGCGGATGATTATCGAGCGACTCTTTGCGACCCTGCCGGTTCTCTCGCATGTGGAACTTGCCAAGGGTCTCGAGATCAAGATTCTGGGCGCCATTTCATGATAACCGACCCGCAAGGGACAATTATCGCATTGTTCCTTGCCATCTGCCGCATCGGCGCCTGTTTCATGACCATGCCGGGCTTTTCCAGCTCACGCATTTCACCGCAGATCCGCATGCTGCTCTGCGTCGCCGTGTCCATGGCGCTTCTGCCGGTCCTGTGGGACACGATCTATCCGAAGGTTTCCGGCGCCAGCCAGGCTGCGGTCGTCGGCCTCATCTTCACCGAACTCCTTATCGGCGCGATGTATGGGCTGATCGCGCGGTTCTACACGCTCGGTTTCCAGTTCACCGGCGCGCTGATCGGCGCTTCCATCGGCCTCAGTGCGCCGGGCGGTGCCGATCCCATCGAAGACGTGCAGGAAAACCAGATCGCCAACTTCATCACCTTCGGCGGCCTGCTGGTGCTGTTCATGCTGGATTTTCACCATATCGTCCTGAAAGCGCTGGTGGATTCCTATACCGCCACGCCGGTCGGAGCGCTTATCAGCGGACAGAAGATGCTGATTACGCTCACCGATACGCTCAGGGCCTCCTTCTCGATCATGCTGCGGCTGGCAAGCCCCTTCGTGATTTATGGTCTGATGTTCAACGTCGCGGTCGGCCTCATCAACAAGCTGGCGCCGCAGATTCCGGTGTTTTTCATATCGACGCCTTTCATTCTGGCAGGCGGTCTTTTCATGCTCTACCTGTCGGTCGCGGCCCTCATCCGGCAATTCGTGGATGGTTTCGGCCCGGTCTTTATC